>PFJX01000022.1 GCA_002784045.1 Hydrogenophilales bacterium CG_4_10_14_3_um_filter_63_21 | reverse complement strand
GGTCCCTTGTCCGCACTGGAAAGTCTTGCTCAGTCGGGCGTATGAATCACTACGCCGCTCCTTCGCAAAATTCCCATTGCAAACAATAGCCTGCGCGATTGTGGGCGCAGCCCGGTATCCTTTAGGGCATCACGCGAATTCATGCAATATCCGGGCTGGTTATTCGTTTACGGCCCCTAATTAACGTGAAACAACCGGCATGCCGTAGGAGCGGACCATGTCCGCGATGCGCCGGCAGGCGCAAATGGATGACGCTTGCCAAGACCACACGTAAACGCCGGCAAAGCCGGCGTTTACGCTTATCTGAACGGGCTGCCTATTCGAGAATGTTTTTGTACAGCGAGTCTTCCTCGGCGGCGAGATCGGCCAGCACACGGGACAAATCGCCCCGCATGCCGCGGGCGAGGGTGTGCAGGTTCAGGCGCACCACGTTGATCTTGCCGTCGGCGCCATCGAATACCGTGGCGCGGCAGGGCAGGGAAGGCGCCTTGCCGGCGCTGGCCTTGGCCACGCGCTCGTTGGCGCCGACCGGGCAGAGGTTGATGACTTTCATGCGCTTCGCATCCTTGCCGCCGGCCTTGCGCATTTCCGCTTGCATGTCCACCACTTCGCCCAGTTTCCAGCCGTGTTTTCCCGCGCCGGCCTTGATCGCCGCCACGGTTTCCTCGAAGCCGAGCCGGGATTTACGCAGGTCATACATGGCGGCCATCAGTTGCATCTGCTGCGCCATCATGGGCTGCATCTGCATGGCCTGTTCCTTGCTGAGGGCCGGGGCTTGCGCCTGGGCGCACAGGCTGGCGCTGGTCAGCAGGACGAATGCGAGTTTCTTCATGGCGGTTCCTCTCAGTGTCTGTGGTGGCGGCTGCCATCCCAGCCTTTGAGTTTGTACAACGTGCCGCAGTAGGGGCAAAGCGCTACGCCCTTTTCCTCTATCGGCAGGAAAACGCGGGGATGCGCATTCCAGATGGCTTCATTCGGCATCGGGCAGTGCAGCGGTAGATCAGATTCGCCGACTTCCACGACGGGTTGGGGATGACTCATGGTCCTCTCCTCAAATGTGGCTGAGCCAACCGGCGTGCGCGGCGGAGCGGCCCTGCACGCAGTCGAAATACAGAGCTTGCAGCTTTTCCGTGATGGGGCCGCGTTTGCCCGCGCCGATGCTGCGGTTGTCGAGCTCGCGGATCGGCGTGACTTCGGCGGCGGTGCCGGTGAAGAAGGCTTCGTCGGCGCTATACACCTCGTCGCGGGTGATGCGTTTTTCGATCACCGGAATGCCCAGTTCGCCCGCCAACTGGATGAGGGTATCGCGGGTGATGCCCTCCAGCGCGGAGGTCAGGTCCGGGGTGTAGAGCTTGCCGTTGCGGACGATGAACACGTTCTCGCCGGAGCCTTCCGCGACAAAGCCATCGACGTCGAGCAGGAGGGCTTCATCGTAGCCGTCCGTTTCGACTTCCTTGTGGGCCAGGATGGAGTTGAGGTAGTTGCCGTTGGCCTTGGCCTTGCACATGGTGATGTTGACGTGGTGGCGCGCGAACGAGGAGACCTTCACGCGGATGCCGTTGTCCAGCGCTTCCTGGCCGAGATAGGCGCCCCACGGCCAGGCGGCGACGATCACATGCACCGAGAGGTTCTTCGCGGAAATGCCCATCGCTTCCGGCCCGAAGAACGCCATCGGCCGCAGGTAGCCGCTTTTCAGGCCGTTCTCGCGCACGGCGGCTTTCTGCGCCTCGATCAGCGTTTCTTTGTCATAAGGCAGCTTCATGCCCAGGATATGCGCCGAGCGGAACAGCCGGTCGGTGTGCTCCTGAAGCCGGAAAATGGCCGGGCCGTCGGGGGTTTCGTACGCGCGCACGCCCTCGAACACCCCCATGCCGTAGTGCAGCGTATGAGTGAGAACGTGGGTGGTGGCATCGCGCCAGTTCACCAGTTTGCCGTCGTACCAGATAAGACCGTCGCGGTCGGCCATGGACATGATGAAAACTCCGGAAAGTTCGAGAAAACGGCAATTTTAACCCTGGCATGGCGGGTCAACCGAGGAATCCTGGATAATCGCTCCCATGCTGCAATCTCTCCTTACTCCCCGCCGCCTCTGGCTGGCTTTGGCCGCCGGCTGTGCCGGGCTGGTCGCCGCCAGCCTGGTGCTGACTGTTTGGCAGAATCTCCATCCCTGCCATCTGTGCATTTTCCAGCGCTTGCTCTACCTGCTGCTGGCCTGCATTGGCCTTGCCGCTGGGCTGCTGTTGCCACGTCCAGCGGCAAAGGGGGTTGGCTTTCTGGCCCTACCGTTGGCGGCCACTGGCCTCGGCGTGGCCACCTACCAAAGCTGGCTACAGGCGCAACCGCCCGGCAGCATCTCCTGCGTGGGCGGTGAACCTGGCCTGATCGAACGCCTGGTGGAATGGCTGGGCCGGCTTCAGCCGGAACTTTTCCTCGCCACCGGCTTCTGTGAAGAAGCCGAATTGAGCCTCCTGGGCCTGTCACTGGCCAACTGGTCGGTGCTCGGTTTCGCGGCATGTCTGGCGCTGGGCTACCTTGCCTGGCGGCCGATACCGGAACGCAGACTATTCAGCAATTGATCAAGGAACCGCCATGTCCCATCCCGTCGACCTTTTCGACCCTTCCCGCCGCCAATTCCACCGGCTCCTGCTCGCCACCTTGGCGGCGGCCGCCCTGCCCACGCAGGCGGCGGGTCCCGACTGGCTGCCGATCACGCCGCCACAATCAGGCGACAGTCCCGGCAAGATTGAAGTGCTGGAATTCTTTTCCTGGGGCTGCCCACATTGCCGCGACTTCAATCCCCTGGCCACGCGCTGGGCGAAAAAACTGCCCCGCGACGTGGTGTTCAAGCGGGTGCCGGTGAGCTTCGGCCGCGCCGCCTGGAGCAACCTGGCGCGGTTGTTCTACGCGCTGGAAGGCATCGGCGAACTGCAGCGCCTGGATGAGGCGGTGTTCGCCGCCATCCAGGACCGCCGCATCAACCTCTATACAGAAGCTGACGCGCTCGCCTGGGTGCGGCAGCAGGGTGTGGACGCGCGCCGCTTCAACGACGCCTTCAAGAGCTTTTCGACGGAAACCCGGGTGGCGCGCGCCGAACAGCTCAGCCGTGCCTACAAAGTGGATAGCGTGCCCTTGCTCACCGTGGCGGGCCGCTACAAAGTGGTCGGCCAGGCGGCACGCGGCGAGGCTGGCCTGCTCGCGGTGGCTGACGAGTTGATTGGGCGGGTGCGCAAGGAACGGCCGAAACCCGGCAAGCGCTGACCTGGTTGGCCGCTTCTTTCACCCATTCCCCACCGCACCGCACCCAATGAAAGCCATCGCCTTCCTGCTCTCCCTCATTTTTATTGCCCTGCCCGTCAGGGCTGCCCTGCCGCTACCGCCCGCTCCCCAAATCGATGCCCGCGCCTGGTTGCTGATCGACACCGCCAGTGGCCTGCCGCTGGCGGAGAAGAATGCCGATGCCGCAGTCGAACCGGCCTCCCTGACCAAGCTGATGACCGCGTATCTGGTGTTCAGCGCGATCAAGGAAGGGCGCCTGGCGCTGGAACAGACGCTGCCGGTGTCCGAAAAAGCCTGGAAAGCGGAAGGCTCGCGCATGTTCCTGGACCCGAAAAAGCCGGCCAAGGTGGACGATCTGTTGAAAGGCGTGATCGTGCAATCCGGCAATGACGCCTGCATCGTCCTGGCCGAAGCCATCGCCGGCTCCGAGGAGGGCTTTGCCGCCATGATGAACGAGCAGGCCCGCCGCCTCGGGCTGACCGGCACCCACTACCTCAACGCCACCGGCCTGCCGCATCCACAACACGTCACCACCGCGCGTGATCTGGCGCGCCTGTCCAGCGCCCTGATCCGCGCCTTCCCCGAGTTCTACAAGCTCTACTCGCTAAAAGAATATCGCTACAACGGCATTACCCAGCCCAACCGCAACCGCCTGCTGTTCATCGACCCCACCGTGGATGGGGTGAAAACCGGCCACACCAAGGGCGCCGGCTACTGTCTGATCGCCTCCGCCAAACGCGACCGGCGCCGCCTGCTCTCGGTGGTGCTGGGCACCCAGTCCGATGCCGCGCGGGCGATGGAAAGCCAGAAACTGCTTAACTACGGCTTCCAGTTCTTCGAGACTGTGCGCCTCTACCCCGCCAACCAGGCGGTGGCCACCCTGCGCCTGTACAAGGGCGACAAAAGCGACGCCCATGCCGGATTCGTCTCCGACTTCTACGTCACCGTGCCGCGTGGCACGGCTGGCCACATTCAGGCCCAGATCATTTCCCGGCAACCCCTGCTCGCGCCCCTGCGCCGTGGTCAGCGCATCGCCACCCTGCGCCTCAGCATCGACGGCAGCCACTTGGCCGATTACCCGCTGGTCGCCCTGGAAAACGTCGCCGTCGCCGGCCTGCTCGGCCGCACCTGGGACAACCTGTTGCTGATGTTCAAGTGACCACCGCAGTGACCACCGCAGTGACCACCATCTACCTCAACGGTCAATTTCTCCCACTGGAGGAAGCGCGCATTTCGGTCATGGACCGGGGCTTTCTGTTTGGCGACGGGGTCTATGAAGTCATCCCGGTGTATTCGCGGCGGCCGTTTCGCCTGCATGAACACCTGCACCGTTTGCAAGCCAGCCTCGACGGCATCCGCCTGGCCAACCCGCATACGACGCGGGAATGGGAAAACCTGATTCTGCGCAGCGTCGAATTGGCGGAAAGCGAGGATCTGGGCCTCTATCTGCAAGTCACCCGCGGCCCCGGCCCGCGCGACCATGCCTTCCCCAAGCAAATCCAGCCTACCGTATTCATCCTGCCGTTGCCGCTGACTCCCCCCGCCCGCGAAGGGGTGGAAAGTGGTGTCGCCGCCATCACGGCGGCGGACAACCGCTGGCTGCGCTGCGACATCAAGGCCACCGCGCTGCTGCCCAACGTGCTGTTGCGACAGCTTTCCGTGGATGCGGGTTGTGCGGAAACCCTGCTGCTGCGCGACGGTTTCGTCTCGGAAGGCTCCTCCAGCAATGTTTTCGTGGTCGCCAATGGCCTGCTGCTGGCGCCGCCCAAGTCCAACTTCATGTTGCCCGGCATCACCTATGACGTGGTACTGGAACTGGCGCGCCAGGAAGGCATCGCCCATGAAATACGGCCAATCAGCGAAGTCGAACTGCGCGCGGCCGGTGAAGTGTGGATCACCTCCTCGACCAAGGAGGTCCTCGCCGTCACCACCCTGGACGGCCAGCCGGTCGGCGACGGCCGCCCCGGCCCGCTATTCCGGCGGATGCACGCAGCGTATCAGGACTACAAGCACAGCGTCATGCGCGGCAAAGGGAACGCATGAGCGAAGACAGCCTGATCGAATACCCCTGCGACTTCCCGATCAAGATCATGGGCAGGCGCGGCGACGACTTCGCCCAGAACATGGTGGAAATCGTCCTCCGCTACGCCCCCGATTTCGCCGCCGAAACCGTGGAAATGCGCGCTTCCAGCGGTGGCGGCTACCTCTCCGTCACTTGCACCATCCACGCCATCTCGCGCGAGCAACTGGACAACTTGTACCGGGAACTCTCCGGGCATCCAGCGGTGAAAGTGGTTTTGTAGCGCCGGCGTCTCGCCGGCTTCGTGGGCCTGATCAGAGGGACAGCGCCGGCGCTACAGGTCAGATCGCCGCCGCCTTCTCTCCGCCCAGCGCCGCCACCAGGTCAGCCAGCAGCTTCGCCAGTTCCCCGCTCATCAAGGCGAAATCCAGGTCGAACTGTTCGTCGGCGGATTCACCCTGCTCGGTCTGTTCCTTGAGGAGGTCGAGGAAAGCCAGGCGCTTGATTTCCATCTGTTCACCCAGCACGAAAGAAATGCGGTCGTTCCAGGTCATGCCAAGCCGGGTCGCCTGTTTGCCGGCGGCGAGGTGGGCACTGATCTGGGCGGCGATTTCCTCGCCTTCCAGGGTGTGCCGGACATAACGCACGGTGGCCTTGCCCTCGTCGGATGCGCGCAATTCCAGATCGTGGTCGATGCTGAAGCCGGCCGGCGCCTCGCCGGAGAGCAGCCAATCGGTCATCGCCGCGCTGGGTGAACGCTCAGTATGCAGGCTCTGCACCGCCAGGCCGTCCACCGACTTCGACAGCGCTTCCAGCAACCCCTCGGCCTTGGCCGGCGTCGCCGCGTCCACCACCAGCCAACCATTTACCGGATCGATCCAGGCCCAGGTCTGGTGGCGGCGCACGAAGGCGCGCGGCAGCAACTCGTCGGTCACCTGCTCCTTCAATTCCCGCATCTGCTTGCGGCCAAGCTTGAAGCCCTGCTGTGCCTCGATCTGGGCGGCCTTGTCCGCGGTGAACTGGTTGACCACGGAAGCCGGCAACAGCTTTTGCTCCCCCCCCAGCGCGATCAGCACCTGCTGGTTGAGCTCATGCAGCAGGCGATCATCACCGCGCGGCGACACCCAGCCGCGCGTTTCCCGATCCAGGTTGCCGCACGGCTGCATGGTCAGGGTCGCCAGTTTCTCCTGCAGCGCGGCGGTGTCCAGCTTCAGCCCGGTGGGCAGGCGATAGACGGCAAGATTTTTGAACCACATGAACGGGCCTCCCGAAAAAGATTGGGATTATCCCGACTCGGCCAGAGTCTGGCACGGGTGTTTCGTTGCCCGCAGGTTTCAACCTAGATTCCTCAGTTGAACGCGCCCGAGTGTGCGGTTTTCGAGTCGTCTGGCAAGGCGCGACGACGCAGCGGGCCGGGGCCCGCAAGGAGGAGCAACG
>PFJX01000147.1 GCA_002784045.1 Hydrogenophilales bacterium CG_4_10_14_3_um_filter_63_21 | reverse complement strand
GAAGGCGGCCGCCACACTCCGTTCTTCAACGGCTATCGTCCCCAGTTCTACTTCCGCACCACCGACGTCACCGGCTCGATCGATTTGCCGGCGGGCACCGAGATGGTGATGCCAGGTGACAACATCAGCATCACGGTTGCGCTGATCGCCCCGATTGCGATGGAAGAAGGCCTGCGCTTCGCGATTCGCGAAGGTGGCCGTACCGTCGGCGCCGGCGTGGTCGCGAAAATCATCGAGTAATCAAGGCGATTAATATGCAAAACCAGAAAATCCGCATCCGCCTCAAAGCCTACGACTACAGGCTGATCGACCAGTCGGCCATGGAGATTGTCGATACCGCCAAGCGCACCGGCGCCGTGGTAAAGGGTCCCATCCCTCTACCTACCTCGATCGAGCGTTTCGACATCCTCCGCTCTCCCCATGTGAACAAGACCTCTCGTGACCAGTTGGAAATCCGCACTCACAAGCGCCTGATGGACATTATCGATCCCACAGATAAAACCGTCGACGCGCTGATGAAGTTGGATCTACCTGCTGGAGTCGACGTCGAGATCAAATTGTAGTAATTCAGGTTGCAACCTTAGTTCAAAAGCGCGTATAATTCCCCGCTTTCTGTGTATGACCTGCCGGCCAATTGAAGTCGGCTCCTTGTGAGGAAATAAAAAATGAGTCTAGGCCTTGTTGGTCGGAAGATCGGCATGACCCGCGTTTTCGCCGAGGATGGCGCATCCATTCCGGTGACTGTGCTGGACGTGTCGAATAACCGTGTCAGTCAAGTCAAGACGGCCGCTACGGATGGCTACTCGGCTATTCAGGTCGCCTATGGCACTCGCAAACCGAGCCGCATCACCAAGCCCATAACTGGTCATTTAGCCAAGGCGGGTGTAGAGGCTGCGCGCGGATTTGCTGAGTTCCGGGTTAGTCCTGATGCGGTGGCGCAATTCGAGCCGGGTTCTGCGCTAAGCGCTGAGATATTCAAGGCTGGTCAGATGGTTGATGTCTCTGGTGTGACCCAGGGCAAGGGCTTCGCCGGTACTATTAAGCGCCACCACTTCAAATCGCAGCGTGCCACGCACGGTAACTCGCGTTCCCACAATGTTCCCGGCTCAATCGGCCAGGCGCAGGATCCTGGTAGGATATTTCCTGGTAAGCGGATGTCTGGCCACCTGGGCGCGGTTCAGCGTACCGTGCAGAATCTGGAGGTCGTGCGTGTTGATGCTGAGCGTCAACTGCTGCTGATTAAGGGTGCTGTTCCCGGCTCCAAGGGCGGTGATGTGGTGATCTCCTCCGCCGTGAAAATGGCTACTGAGGGAGCCGCATAATGGATTTGAAATTAATCAATGAGCAGGGTCAGGATGCCGGCTCCATGAGCGCCTCCGATGCCGTCTTTGCGCGTGATTACAACGAAGCTCTGGTGCATCAGTTGGTGACTGCCTACATGGCCAACGCGCGTACCGGCGATCGTTCCCAGTTGACGCGCGCCGAAGTGCGGCACAGCACCAAGAAGCCTTTCAAGCAAAAGGGTACAGGACGTGCTCGTGCTGGTATGACCTCGTCTCCCATCTGGCGCGGTGGCGGTCGGACCTTCCCGAACAAGCCGGACGAAAACTTTAGCCAGAAGGTTAACCGCAAGATGTTCCGTGCCGGTATAGCGACAATTTTCTCGCGTCTGGCTCAGAATGGCCGCCTTGCCGTGGTGGACAGCCTGCTTATCGATGCTCCAAAAACCAAGATATTGGCTGGGAAGCTCAAAGATATGGGGATTAACAATCGGGTTCTGATCATCGCTCATGAGATCGATGAGAACCTGTGGTTGTCCTCGCGCAATCTGCCGAACGTATTATTGCTGGAGCCGCAGCATGCCGACCCGGTCAGCCTGATTCGCTTTGACCGTGTGCTGATGACGCGCGATGCGGTCAAGTCCATCGAGGAGATGTACGCATGAGCGCCGTGCAGATGAAAGAGGAGCGCCTGCTCCAGGTCATCCTGGCCCCGGTTATCTCCGAAAAAGCGACGATGCTGGCCGACAAGCGCGAGCAGGTCATTTTTCATGTTGCCACCAGTGCAACCAAACCCGAGATCAAGGCTGCGGTCGAGCTACTGTTCAAGGTGCAGGTCAAAGATGTGCAGGTGACCAACGTGAAGGGCAAGAACAAGCGCTTCGGCCGCTTCATGGGTAAGCGTACAGGCTGGAAAAAGGCCTATGTTTGCCTGAAGCCAGGCCAAGAACTCAACTTCGCGGCAGGAGAATAAGTCATGTTGGTAAAAGTCAAACCGACCTCGGCTGGCCGTCGCGCTGTCGTCAAGGTTGTCACGCCTGGTTTACACAAGGGCAAGCCGGTGGCTGCGCTGGTCGAGAAGCAGAACAGCAAAGCGGGCCGTAACAACAATGGCCATATCACCACGCGCCACAAAGGCGGTGGTCATAAGCAGCATTACCGAATCATCGACTTCAAGCGCAATAAGGATGGTGTTGCTGGAATGGTCGAGCGGATTGAATATGACCCTAACCGTAGTGCCCATATCGCGCTACTTTGTTACGCCGATGGTGAGCGTCGCTACATCATCGCCCCGCGTGGCATCGTAGTTGGTGCGACGCTGCTAAGCGGGGCCGATGCACCTATTAAGCCGGGTAACTGCATGCCCCTGCGCAATATTCCGGTAGGTTCCACTATACATTGCGTTGAGATGATGCCCGGCAAGGGCGCACAGATTGCCCGATCCGCAGGAGCCAGTGTGCAACTCCTGGCACGTGAGGGTTCATATGCACAGCTGCGCCTGCGCTCTGGGGAAATTCGCCGTATCCATGTGGATTGCCGTGCCACGCTCGGCGAAGTGGGTAACGAAGAACACAATCTGAGATCCATCGGCAAAGCAGGTGCAATGCGCTGGCGTGGTGTGCGGCCGACAGTTCGTGGTACTGCTATGAACCCGGTTGATCACCCTCATGGTGGTGGTGAAGGTCGTACAGGCGAAGGTCGTGTACCTGTGTCACCTTGGGGCCAGCCTACCAAGGGCTACCGTACCCGTAATAACAAGCGTACCGATAATATGATCGTTCGTCGCCGTCACAAAGCGTAAAGGTGAGTTGAAATGGCTCGTTCCGTAAAAAAAGGCCCCTTCGTTGACGGGCACCTGATGAAAAAGGTACTGACAGCGCTGTCGGTCGGCGACAAGAAACCGATCAAGACTTGGTCGCGTCGTTCCACCATCCTGCCCGATTTCATCGGCTTGACGGTTGCTGTGCATAACGGCAAACAACATATCCCCGTGTACGTAACGGAAAACATGGTAGGCCACAAACTCGGCGAATTCGCGCTGACCCGGACGTTCAAGGGTCATGCTGCCGACAAGAAGGCCAAGAAGAAGTAAGGAGAGTAGCGATGCAAGTATCAGCAATTCTGCGCGGCACGCGGCTTTCCTCACAGAAGGCCCGCTTGGTAGCCGACATGGTGCGCGGCAAGCGCGTCGACCTCGCCCTGAATATCCTCACGTTCTCGCCGCAGAAGGCCGCATTTACCATCAAGAAAGTGCTCGAGTCGGCTATCGCCAATGCCGAGCACAATGACGGCGCGGACATTGACGAACTGAAGGTCAAGACAATCTACGTCGATCAGGGCCCCAGCCTGAAACGTTTTACCGCGCGAGCCAAAGGCCGCGGCAATCGCATCATCAAACCCACCTGTCACATCACAGTGACGGTTGGCGACTGAAGGAAGGCAAATGGGACAAAAGATTCATCCGATAGGATTCCGCCTGAGTGTAAATAAGGGTTGGACATCCAAGTGGTATGCGAACAGCAAGAACTATGCGACCACCCTGATCGAGGACATCAAGGTGCGTGAGTTTCTCAAAAAGAAGCTCTCACATGCTTCTCTCAGCCGTATCGTTATTGAACGTCCGGCCAAGAATGCTCGTATCACTTTGTACTCATCACGTCCTGGCGTGGTGATCGGGAAAAAGGGCGAGGACATAGAGTCGCTGCGCCGCCAGCTCAATGCCATGATGTCCGTACCAGTGACATTGAACATTGAGGAAGTGCGCAAGCCCGAGACTGATGCTCAGCTGATCTCTGATTCGATCGCCAACCAGCTCGAGAAGCGCATCATGTTCCGCCGTGCCATGAAGCGCGCCATGCAGAACGCCATGCGCTTCGGTGCTCAGGGCATCAAGATCATGTCTGCGGGTCGTCTTAACGGCATAGAGATCGCCCGGACTGAGTGGTACCGTGAAGGGCGTGTGCCACTGCACACCCTGCGCGCTGATATTGACTACGGCTTCTCCGAAGCCAAGACCACCTACGGGATCATTGGTATCAAGGTTTGGGTTTACAAGGGTGATACCTTGGCTCGCAGTGAAAAGCCTCTGGCCATACCTGAGCCTGAGCGTCGGCCGCGTCGCCCGGCAGCGCGGCCAGCAAAGGAGTTGTAAATGCTTCAGCCAGCTAGAAGGAAGTACCGCAAGGAGCAGAAGGGCCGTAATACCGGCCTGGCTACCCGCGGAGCCAAAGTTAGTTTCGGCGAATTTGGATTGAAGGCCATCGCCCGTGGTCGTATAACGGCACGTCAGATTGAAGCCGCGCGGCGTGCCATGACCCGCCATATCAAGCGTGGCGGCCGTATCTGGATCCGAATTTTCCCGGATAAGCCCATCTCCCAAAAACCCGCTGAGGTGCGTATGGGTAACGGCAAGGGTAATCCGGAGTACTACGTCGCTGAAATTCAACCCGGCAAGGTGCTTTACGAAATGGAAGGCGTTGATGAGGTGACCGCGCGTGAGGCTTTCCGCCTGGCGGCCTCCAAATTGCCTATCGCAACCACGTTTGTGACTCGCCACTTTGGGATGTGACATGAAAGCGAATGAACTCAAGGCCAAAACTATGGAAGAACTGAAGCAGGAGATCAAGGAGTTGCTTCGTGCTCAGTTCAGCCTGCGTATGCAACTTTCCACCCAGCAGACCACCAAGACCCACGAACTTCGCAAGGTTCGCCGTGACATTGCCCGTGCGCGCACTGTCATGCATGAACAGAATCTCAAGGCCGGTAACTGATGAGCAGGATCATGAGCGAAGAGACAACCGAAAACGTCACACGTGCCCTTACGGGTACCATCGTCAGTGACAAGATGAACAAAACCGTCACCGTACTTGTAGAGCGTAAGGTCAAACATCCGCTGTACGGCAAAATCATTCGTCTATCCAAGAAATACCACGCACACGACGAGAACAACGATTTCCATCTCGGGGATGTTGTAGTAATCGAGGAGTGCAGGCCGATTTCGCGTTCTAAGGCTTGGCGAGTTGCTCGTTTAGTGGAAAAAGCACGACTGGTGTAAGAAAAAGCTTGTGTAAATTCAGTCCTGAGAATAAGATAATCCGCTTGCATAATTAAGTCTTATTTAAGGTATGTGTCGTTGCGTAAGATAATCAATGTTATGCAACATAAATCGCGTGAAAACGCACAACCCGTACGGGATCCAAAACTGCCTATCCATTGTGGTGGGCAAGTTGGAGAAGAAAAATGATCCAGATGCAATCTACGTTAGACGTAGCTGACAATACCGGTGCACGCACAGTTATGTGCATCAAGGTGTTGGGAGGCTCGAAGCGGCGTTATGCCGGTGTAGGCGATATCATCAAAGTCAGCATTAAAGATGCTGCACCGCGTGGTCGCGTGAAAAAGGGTGACGTTTATAGTGCTGTTGTGGTGCGTACCGCCAAGGGCGTGCGTAGACCTGATGGCTCCCTCATTAAATTCGACAAAAATGCGGCAGTGCTACTCAACAACAAGCTTGAGCCTATTGGTACTCGTATTTTTGGGCCAGTCACACGTGAACTGCGCACGGAGCGATTTATGAAGATCGTCTCCCTGGCGCCGGAAGTGCTGTAAGGAGTCTGATAGGAGTCTGATCATGCGAAAAATTCTCAAGGGCGATGAGGTCATAGTGTTGACCGGAAAGGACAAGGGCAAGCGTGGCACCGTACTGCGTGTTCTTGATGGTAAACTGGTGGTCGAAGGAGTGAATCGTGTGCGGAAGGCGGTTAAGCCAAATCCGATGCGTGGTACGACTGGCGGTTTTCAGGACAAGGATATGCCTATTCATCTCTCCAATGTCGCTATGTTTAATGCGGCTATAGGTAAAGGAGATCGTATAGGTATCAAAACGCTGGAGGATGGACGCAAGGTGCGTTTTTTCAAATCCAACGGTGAAGTACTGAACGCGTAAGGAGTGGTAATGGCTCGTATGCACGATTTTTACAAGGATACTGTGGCAAAGCAGCTTATGGATCGCTTTGGCTACAAGTCCGTCATGGAAGTGCCACGCATCACCAAGGTTACGCTGAACATGGGAGTTGGGGAGGCAGTTGGTGACAAGAAAATTATGGATCACGCAGTGGGTGACCTGACTAAGATTGCTGGGCAAAAGCCTGTGGTTACGCTTTCCCGAAAGTCAATTGCCGGTTTTAAAATACGTGATCATTATCCGGTGGGTTGCATGGTGACATTGCGTCGCGAACGCATGTACGAATTTCTGGATCGCTTGATTAGCGTAGCAATACCCCGCATCCGTGACTTCCGTGGTATTGGCGGTAAGGGTTTCGATGGGCGTGGCAATTACAACATGGGTGTCAAGGAGCAAATCATCTTTCCCGAAATAGAATACGAGAAGATTGATATGCTGCGTGGTATGAACATCACTATAACAACGACCGCAAAAACCGATGAAGAAGCCAGGGCGCTTCTGTCGGCTTTTAAGTTTCCTTTCAAGAATTGAGGTAGCGATGGCCAAGCTCGCACTGATCAACCGTGAAGACAAGCGCCGCCGCACGGTGAAAAAGTTTGCCGCAAAGCGCCTTGCGCTTAAGACAATCATCAATGATGTAAATTTAAGTGATAGCGAACGCATGGAGGCTCGCCTTAAACTTCAATCGTTGCCTCGCAACAGCAGTGAAAGCCGACTGCGCAATCGCTGTCAGTTAACTGGGCGCCCACGCGGTGTGTTTCGTAAATTTGGTTTGTGCCGTAACAAGATCCGTGAGTTTGCCATGAAGGGCGAGATTCCCGGCGTGGTTAAGGCTAGCTGGTAAGGGGTGCATATATGAGTATGAGTGATCCCGTCGCCGACATGTTGACCCGGATTCGCAACGGTCAGATGGTCGAAAAAAATACGGTGAAAATGCCGTCGTCAAAATTGAAGAATGCGATTGCCCAAGTTCTTAAGGATGAGGGATACATCGACGACTTCCACGTGCGTGACAAGGGAGGATTGCCGGAAATGGAAGTGGCTCTGCGCTATTACGCGGGCCGCCCTGTAATAGAGAAAATCGAGCGCGTCAGTCGCCCCGGCCTGCGCATTTATAAAGGCCGAGATGAATTACCGCGTGTGATGAATGGCCTTGGTGTAGCTATCGTTTCCACTTCCCAGGGCGTGATGACAGACCGCAAAGCGCGCGCCATGGGTGTGGGTGGTGAAATTCTCTGCGTAGTGGCGTGAGGTAAATAATGTCGCGCGTTGCCAAAAATCCTATTGTCGTGCCGTCTGGTGTAGAAATTAATCTCACCAACGACACCATTTCCATCAAGGGCCCCTTGGGTACCTTGACGCAATCCTTGGTTAGCCAGGTCAGCATTACTCATGCTGAGGGTCATCTGCAGGTTGTTAATACCAATGAATCGCATGAAGCACAGGCCATGTCTGGCACCACACGAGCCCTACTGGCAAACATGGTACTGGGTGTTACCAAGGGTTTTGAGCGCAGGCTGACTCTGGTCGGCGTTGGCTATCGAGCTCAGGCACAGGGCAAAATGCTCAATTTGACGCTGGGCTTTTCGCACCCGGTTGAGCACCTGATGCCCGATGGCATCAAGGTAGAAACACCGACCCAGACCGAGATCGTGATCAAGGGCATGGACAAGCAGGTAGTTGGCCAAGTGGCCGCCGATGTGCGGGCGTATCGCAAACCTGAGCCTTACAAGGGTAAAGGCGTCCGCTATGCGGATGAAGTCGTGGTTCGAAAAGAGACCAAGAAGAAATAACCTGGAGCGATTGCAATGGACAAGAAATTACGTCGGCTGCGCAGGGCGCGTAAAACCCGCGCCAAAATCGCGGAGCTAGGTGCTATCCGCCTTTGCGTAAATCGCAGTAATACGCATATATATGCGCAGCTAATCGACGCGACGGGTGGCAATGTGCTGGCCTCCGCTTCTTCTCTCGAAAAAGATGTGCGTGGGCAACTAAGGGGTGGTGGCAATGTTGATGCTGCCAAAATGATTGGGCAGCGCATCGCTGAGAAAGCCAAGGCGATTGGTGTTGAGAAGGTTTCTTTCGATCGCGCAGGCTTTGCGTTTCACGGCCGTGTCAAAGCGCTGGCTGAAGCAGCTCGCGAACACGGTTTACAGTTCTAAACGAGAAGATCATGGCAAAACCCCAACAGCAACAACAGGAAGATCGTGGTGACGGGCTACAGGAAAAGATGATTTCTGTTAATCGTGTCACCAAGGTGGTAAAGGGTGGCCGGATTCTTAGCTTTGCCGCGCTGACAGTGGTTGGTGATGGTGACGGTAGCGTTGGCATGGGCAAAGGCAAGGCCCGTGAGGTTCCGGTTGCCGTAACCAAGGCGATGGACGAAGCCCGCCGCAAGATGGTCAAGGTATCACTGAAAGCGGGTACTTTCCATCATGCAGTCATCGGGCGCCATGGTGCTTCCCGAGTGTTGATTCAGCCTGCCTCGGAAGGCACTGGCATTATTGCCGGTGGTGCGATGCGTGCCGTGTTTGAGGTTATGGGCGTGCACAACGTGCTAGCAAAGTGTCTGGGTTCCACCAATCCTTACAATGTCGTTCGTGCGACGCTGAATGGTCTGTCACAGATGATGACGCCCAGCGAAATTGCGGCGAAGCGCGGCAAGACTGTCACTGAGATCCTGGAGTAAGCCATGAGCGTGACAAAAGGAAAAATCAAGGTGACTTTGGTCAGAAGTCCGATCGGTACCATACAGTCACATCGGGCCAGTGTTCGCGGTCTGGGTCTCATGCGTATGCACCAGAGTACGGTTTTGGAAGATACCCCCGCCGTCCGTGGTATGATCAATCGGGTTAACTACCTAGTGAAATCTGAGGTTGCGTGATGAAGCTCAATACAATCAAACCCGCTGCGGGTAGCACCCATTACAGCAAGCGTCCCGGTCGTGGTATTGGCTCTGGCTTGGGCAAGACGGGTGGACGCGGCCACAAAGGTCAGAAATCGCGTGCCGGTGGCTTTCATAAGGTCGGTTTTGAAGGTGGTCAGATGCCTTTGGCGCGCCGTCTCCCTAAGCGCGGTTTTGTCTCTCTCGACCGTGCTTTTAAGGCTGAAGTACGTCTGGATGACATCAATTCCCTACCAGTCGACACCATCGACATGCTGATTCTCAAACAGTCTGGCCTGGTGCCGCACCTGACGCGTAGCGCCAAAGTCATTCTGGCGGGTGAGATCGGCAAAGCAGTTAAACTAGTTGGCGTAGCCGTCACCAAGGGTGCTCGCACTGCTATCGAGGCTGCTGGCGGCAGCATCGCCGAAGTTTGAAATCGAGATAGGAGATACTCTTGGCTGGTGCTGCCAACCTTCTAAATATGTCCGGCAAGATGGGTGATCTTAAAAGTCGTCTGTGGTTTTTGCTGGGCGCACTGGTTGTCTACCGTGTTGGGGCTCATATCCCGGTACCTGGTATCGATCCTGCCGCTTTGGAACAACTCTTCCGCAGCCAGCAGGGCGGTATTCTGGGTATGTTCAACATGTTTTCAGGTGGTGCGTTGTCACGCTTCACCGTCTTTGCCCTTGGGATCATGCCGTATATATCGGCCTCCATCATCATGCAGTTAATGGCGGTAGTATCACCGCAGTTGGAGTCGCTGAAGAAAGAGGGTGAGGCGGGCCGTCGCAAGATTACGCAGTACACGCGTTATGGCACTGTGGTCCTTGCTACATTCCAAGCCATCGGTATCTCTATTGCGCTGGAAAGCCAGCCCGGTTTGGTGCTGGACGCTGGCCTCATGTTTCGCCTGACGACCATGATTACTTTGGTAGCTGGAACCATGTTCCTAATGTGGTTGGGCGAACAGATAACCGAGCGCGGCCTCGGTAATGGCATTTCGATTATCATATTTGCTGGTATTGCTGCTGGTCTACCGCACGCAATAGGCGGAACCCTCGAGCTAACCCGTACCGGTGCATTCTCTATTCCTCTTGTTCTTGTGCTATTTATCGGAGCGCTATTGGTAACTGCGTTGGTTGTCTTTGTTGAGCGTGGACAACGCAAAATACTCGTCAATTATGCCAAGCGCCAAGTTGGCAACAAAGTTTATGGCGGACAAAGTTCCCATTTGCCTCTGAAGCTAAATATGGCGGGCGTCATACCTCCAATTTTCGCTTCCAGCATCATTCTCTTTCCCGCGACAATCGCGGGTTGGTTCGGTAGTCATGAAGGGTTTACCTGGTTGAAGGATCTCGGTGCGGCCCTCTCGCCCGGCCAACCTATCTATGTGTTGTTGTATGCAACAGCGATAATCTTTTTTTGCTTCTTTTATACCGCCTTGGTGTTCAACCCCAGGGAAA
Source organism: Hydrogenophilales bacterium CG_4_10_14_3_um_filter_63_21 (assembly GCA_002784045.1). Lineage (GTDB taxonomy): Bacteria > Pseudomonadota > Gammaproteobacteria > Burkholderiales > Thiobacillaceae > PFJX01. Next base: position 26,673 of record PFJX01000147.1, on the reverse strand, counting down.
CGGCAGACAACCTCAAAAAAAGTGGAGCCTTTATCCCGGGGTATCGCCCTGGTGAACAGACTGCACGCTTTATTGATAAGGTCATGACGCGATTGACCCTGGTAGGTGCCGCATACATCACGCTGGTTTGCCTGTTGCCAGAATTTTTGATTGTCAACTGGAATGTGCCTTTTTATTTTGGTGGCACATCGTTACTGATTATTGTGGTGGTGACTATGGATTTTATGGCTCAGGTTCAGGCCTATGTCATGACTCACCAGTACGAATCCCTGCTCAAGAAGGCTAACTTCAAGGGTGGTAATTTTATTGCCCGGTAACTGCGATGGCAAAAGGCAATGCCATACAGATTAAGGGTGAGGTAGTGAAAAACTTGCGGAATGCGATGTTTCGCAACGAGCCGGAAAATGGGCATGGAGTACTCGGTCATATCTCCGGGAGTATGCGTAAGCATTACATACGTATTCTTCCTGGTGACAAGGTCACGGCTGAACTTACGCCATCCGACCTGTCGCGTGCCCGTATCGTCTACCGTGCGAAATTAAAGTTAGACAAAGGAGCCGAACATGCGTGTTCAAGCCTCTGTAAAGAAAATTTGCCGTAAATGCAAGATTGTTCGCCGCAAAGGTGTGGTTCGCGTAATTTGCAGCGAAGCACGCCACAAGCAGCGCCAAGGCTGATTCCGGCTTGCCAATGTGCAGGTTGATTCATTATAATTTTTTATTTTAGTTTGCTAGGGGTTAGTAGATGGCCCGTATCGCTGGGGTAAATATCCCGAACCATAAACATGCCGAGATCGCACTTACATCGATCTACGGTGTTGGCCGCACTCGTGCGCGGCTTATCTGCCAAGAGGCAGGTGTAAATCCTGCCCAGAAAATCAAGGATCTGACCGATAGTGACATTGAGAAGATCCGAGACCGCGTGGCCAAGTTTACGGTGGAAGGCGACCTGCGTCGTGAAGTCACCATGAACATCAAGCGCTTGATGGATCTGGGTTGTTACCGTGGTGTGCGTCATCGCAAAGGCCTACCGCTGCGTGGCCAGCGTACTCGCACCAATGCTCGTACCCGCAAGGGCCCCCGTAAGCAGATGCAGAACAAGAAGTAACAGGTAAACGACATGGCCAAGGCTAGTGCTGCGCGTGCGCGCAAGAAAGTTAAGAAGAATGTTGCAGAAGGTATTGCACACATTCATGCTTCTTTTAACAACACCATCATCACTATTACAGACCGCCAGGGCAATGCGCTGGCCTGGGCGACAGCGGGTGGCGCTGGATTCAAAGGGTCACGCAAGAGCACACCATTCGCGGCTCAGGTTGCGGCTGAAAATGCCGGGAAAATGGCGCTGGAGTTTGGTTTAAAGAATTTGGAGGTGCGCATCAAGGGCCCAGGTCCGGGTCGCGATTCCACTGTGCGCGCTCTGAATGGCCTTGGCTATAAGATCACCAGCATCTCCGATGTGACGCCTATGCCGCACAACGGTTGCCGTCCGCCCAAGAAACGCCGCATCTAAGCAACAGGAGAGCACAAGTGGCCCGTAACCTCGATCCAAAATGCCGTCAGTGCCGCCGTGAAGGCGAAAAGCTCTTCATCAAGGGCGAAAAATGTTTCAGTGACAAGTGTGCTATAGAACGCCGCAACCAGGCTCCCGGCCAGCACGGTGCCAAGAAAATGCGTGTCTCCGACTACGGTGGACAATTGCGTGAGAAGCAGAAGATTCGTCGTATCTATGGCGTTCTTGAGCGGCAGTTCCGTCTGACTTATTTTGCCGCTGATCGCCGTAAGGGTGTGACCGGTGAAAACTTGCTGCAAATGTTGGAATCGCGACTGGATACCGTTACTTATCGCATGGGTTTCGGTGCCTCTCGTACCGAAGCACGCCAGGCGGTGCGTCACAACGCTATTCTGGTTAACGGCAAGCGCGTCAACATTCCGTCCTTTCAGGTCAAACCTGGCGACGTGGTTGAAGTGGCCGAAAAATCAAAGGGGCAGTTGCGCATCAAGTCCGCCGCCGAGGCAGCTGCGGGCCGTGGCTTCCCTGAGTGGGTCGAGGTTGATGCCAAGGCTCTAAAGGGTACTTACAAGGCGATGCCGCAACGTGCCGAATTGCCGCCCACCATCAACGAGCACTTGGTGATTGAGCTTTATTCCAAGTAATTGCCTGGTTCTCTGAAGGAAGCGAAATATGTCTAAAACCGGTGATTTGCTGCAACCGCGCATTGTTGAGGTCAACAGCATTTCCCCCCGCCAGGCTCGTATAACTCTCGAGCCGTTTGAGCGCGGGTACGGCCACACGCTGGGTAACGCATTGCGTCGCATCCTCTTGTCATCCATGCGTGGTTATGCGCCAACCGAAGTTCGAATCGCTGGGGTTGTGCATGAATACTCCGTGATTGAGGGCGTACAGGAAGATGTAGTTGATATACTGCTCAACCTAAAGGGGTTGGCGGTCAAGCTGAACAGCCGCGACGAAGCCCTTCTGACCATCAATAAGTCGGGTGAAGGGGTGGTTACCGCAGCCGATATCCAGGCTGGTCATGATGTGGAAATCCTCAATCCCGATCACGTGATAGCGCACCTGACCAAGGGTGGCAATCTTGAGATGGAAATCAAGGTTGAAGGGGGGCGTGGCTATGTGCCTGCCAGCACGCGCGTGTTGGGTGATGAGTCGCGCCCGGTTGGGGTGATTATGGTTGATGCCCTGTATAGCCCGGTCAGGAAGGTTAGCTTCAGTGTCGAAAGTGCTCGTGTCGAGCAGCGTACCGACCTGGACAAGCTGATTATCGAGATCGAGACCAATGGTGTGATCGAACCGGCTGAAGCAGTACGTTATTCCGCTCGCCTGCTGATCGAGCAATTGGCCTCCTTCGCCGACCTCAAGGGCGTGGCAACGATTGCCGAAGTTGGCGGCAAGGGACCTTCTTCACCGGTTGTTGACCCGATCCTGTTGCGTCCGGTCGACGAACTGGAACTAACAGTGCGCTCCGCCAACTGCCTGAAGGCGGAAAATATATATTACATCGGCGACCTGATACAACGTAGTGAAACCGAATTGCTCAAGACTCCTAACCTGGGCCGCAAATCTTTGAACGAGATCAAGGACGTGTTGGCAGCACGTGGCCTGACGCTCGGCATGAAGCTTGAAAACTGGCCTCCCGTTGGGCTCGAGAAACCCTGATTTCTATTAGGTAGAACAAAATGCGCCACCGTCTCGCACATCGCAAACTGAACCGCACCAGCAGCCACCGTGCTGCGCTGTTGCGCAATCTGTCCAATGCCCTGCTCAAGCATGAGGCCATCAAAACCACGTTGCCCAAGGCCAAAGAGTTGCGCAAGGTGGTCGAGCCCCTCATCACCCTGGGCAAGAAACCCAGCCTAACAAACCGTCGTTTGGCTTTTGATCGTCTGCGCGATCGTGATATGGTGATTAAGCTGTTCGATGACCTTGGCCCTCGCTTCCAGGCTCGTCCCGGTGGCTATGTGCGTATCCTCAAGTTTGGCTTCCGTCAGGGTGACAATGCCCCCATGGCTTTGGTCGAATTGGTTGACCGTGTCGATGAGACCGTGGTTACTGAGTAAGGTAATAACTGCGTTCCAATAAAGCCGGCTTTCGCCGGCTTTATTTTTTATATGGGCCTTCCGCAAATGACTTCACGTTATGTGTATCGCTTCAAGAATTCGCCGTATTGGGGTGGGAAGAGCGGCGCTTTCGAGGTTGTCGAGGGCAAGCCATAAATGGTTTGGTTCGCTGGCAGTGGTGAGATGTTCCACTGGCAGTAGCCACGGTTGGATGTGCAGGCGGAAGTGGGTGAAGGTATGAAGACAGTCTGGGTGTTTGCTAATTTCTTCGGCGCGGAAACCCAGGCTGGCCGCCGCGCAAAGCAGGTCTGCATCGGCGGGGCATTCCGGCAAACTCCAGAGGCCCCCCCAGATGCCGGGGGCGGGGCGTTTTTCTAGCAGGATTTTGCCGCCATGCAGCAGGATCAGCATGGCGATGGTTTTTGTCGGCAGGGCTTTCTTTGGCCGCGCGCCTGGCAGTTCGCGTTGCCGCCCTTGGCGGTGTGCCACGCAGACGTCGTTGAACGGGCAGGCTTCGCAGCGTGGGCGGGCGCGGGTGCAGAGAGTGGCGCCGAGGTCCATCAGGCCCTGGGTGTAAGCGCGAATGTCCACATCGGGCAGGAGTGTTTCGGCCAGTGCCCACAGGCGGGTTTCCACCGCTTTTTCGCCGGGCCAACCGTCGATTCCGAATACCCGCGCCAGCACCCGCTTGACGTTGCCGTCGAGGATGGCGTGGTATTGCGCGAAGGCGAAGGCGGCGATGGCGGCGGCAGTGGAGCGGCCAATGCCGGGCAGTTCGCGGATGGCGTCGATCTCTCGCGGAAAGTGGCCATGGTGTTCGCGAACGATATGCCTGGCCGCCGCGTGCAGGTTGCGCGCCCGGCTGTAGTAACCCAACCCGGCCCAGTGCGCCATCACGTCGTCGGCTGGAGACGCCGCTAGCGTGGCAAGGTCGGGAAAGCGGGCGAGGAAGCGGGTGTAGTAGGGAACCACGGTTTCCACCTGGGTCTGCTGCAACATGATTTCCGATAGCCAGATGCGGTAGGGGTCATGGCTGCCCTGCCAGGGGAGGTCGTGGCGGCCGTGGTCTTGTTGCCAGGCGATGAGGCCGGGGGCGAAGCCGAGGTGTAAAGGGTCTGGGTGCATCAGTTGAGTGTGCCAGAATTGGGCCATGTCGCTAACCACACGCAATCACGACCGAGATGCCGCCGGCATGAAATATGTCTACCCGGTGGTTTCGCGCCGATCGGCTGGCGTTTCGCTAGGAGTCAACCTGAATCCGAACAATGCCTGCAATTGGCGTTGCATTTATTGCCAAGTACCAAATCTGAAACGCGGCGGGCCGCCGCCGCTCGACCTGGTGCAACTGGAAGACGAATTGCGCCACATGCTCGATGCCATCGTGCGTGGTGATTTCCTGACCAGCCAGGTGGAGGAAGGGATGCGCCGACTCAACGATGTGGCGTTGTCCGGCAATGGCGAGCCGACCAGTGCCCCCGAGTTTCCCCTCGTGGTGAAATTGATCAGCAGGGTGTTGGCGGATTTCAGCCTGCTGGGCCAGATCAAGCTGGTGTTGATCACCAATGGCAGCCTGGCCGACAAGCCGCAAGTGCAGGCTGGTTTGCGGACAATGGCGGGGCTGGGCGGCGAGGTGTGGTTCAAGTTCGACCGCGCCACGCGCTCGGGTTTGCGTCTGGTCAACGATACGGAAAGTGACCCGGAACGCCATTACCAGCGCCTTAAAACCGTGGCGACTCTATGCCCGACCTGGATGCAGACCTGCCTGTTCGCTTTGGATGGCAAGGCCCCGCCGACAGAAGAAATGGAGGCCTGGCTGGCGCTGTTGGCGCGGGTCGTGACAGAAGCGGTGCCGCTACATGGGGTGTTGCTCTACAGCCTGGCGCGACCGCCGTTGCAGGCGGAGGCGGAACGGCTTTCCGCCTTGCCGGAGGCGTGGTTGCGGGATTTGGCGCGGCGAGTGGAAGCGTTGGGTGTGACTGCCAAGGTCAGTGCGTAGGAGCGCTCCGTGTCCGCGATATAGCAAAAGTTGCAATCGCGGAAACGGTCCGCTCCTACGTTTCCTTCGGCTTGTCCGCAACCTCCTCCTGCTCCTTCAACCGTTCTTGCCAGCGTTTGTCCGGCACTACTCGCTGCTTGAAGCGCGGGGTGCGCACCGCTTTGGCGACGGGGTCGCGCGGGCGCCGAGGTGGGCCGGATATTCGTTTGCTCATCAGCTCAGCTTCTCTGGTAGATGTCCTCGAAGCGCACGATATCGTCCTCACCCAGATACGAACCAGATTGCACCTCGATCAGGTGCAGCGGAATTCGGCCAGGGTTTTCCAGGCGGTGTGTGGTGCCGAGCGGGATGTAGGTGGATTCATCCTCACACAGCAATTGTTCGACGCCGTCGCGGGTGATGCGGGCGGTGCCAGAGACGACAATCCAGTGTTCCGCGCGATGGTGATGCATCTGCAAGGAAAGCTTCTCGCCCGGTTTGACCATGATGCGCTTGACCTGGAAACGTTCGCCCAGGTCGATGCCTTCATACCAGCCCCAGGGGCGGAACACGCGGGTGTGGAATTCATGCTCGCTGCGGCCGTTGGCTTTCAGGTAATCCACTACCTTCTTCACCTCCTGGGCGCGCGATTTGTCGGCCACCAATAGGGCATCCGGGGTTTCCACGATGAGCAGGTTGGAAACCCCGATGGCGGCCACCATGCGCGATTCCGCGCGGATCAGGGAGTTGCTCACGCTTTCCAGAAATACATCGCCGCGCGTGACGTTGCCAGCGGTGTCCTTCTCGCCCACTTCCCACAGCGCCGACCAGGCGCCGATGTCGTTCCAGCCGATGTCGGTGGGCACCACGGCGGCGTGCCGGGTGTGTTCCATGAGGGCGTAGTCGATGGAGTCCGATGGGCAAGCGGCGAATGCGCCCTTGTCGAGGCGGCAAAAGTCCAGGTCATGTTGGCCCCTGGCCAGGGCCTGTTCGCAGGCGGCGAGGATGTCCGGGCGGAATTCGCCCAGTTCATCGAGAAACTGTTTGCAGGAGAACAGGAACATGCCGCTGTTCCAGAAATAGTCACCGGAAGCGAGGAATTGCTCGGCATCCTCGCGCCGCGGCTTTTCCACAAAACGGGCGACATTGTGAGCGCCGCAGGCATCCAGCGCGGCACCCTGCTGGATGTAGCCATAACCGGTTTCCGGGGCGTCCGGGACGATGCCGAAAGTCACCAGATGGCTGCTGGCCACGGCTTTCATGCCTTCACCAATGGCGGTGTGGAAAGCGGGCACATCGCGAATCAGGTGGTCGGCGGGAAGCAGCAGCATGACCGCGTCGGCATCCTGTTTCAGCAGGTGCAGGGCGGCGATGGCGGCGGCCGGGGCCGTGTTGCGGCCAACCGGTTCGAGGAAGATGGCGAGTGGAGTGACTTCGATGTCGCGCATCTGCTCGGCGATCAGGAAACGGTGATCGTTGTTGCAGACGATCAGTGGAGCCCCAGCGTCCATCAGGCCACTTAGACGCAGCACGGTTTCCTGCAACAGGGTCTTCTCGGAGGCCAGCGGCAGCAGTTGCTTGGGCAGCGCGGCACGCGAGAGAGGCCACAAGCGGGTGCCGGAACCCCCGGAAAGAATGACGGGATACAGCGACATTGCGGCTTGCTCCAAGTGTTGTTAGGGGGGCCGGGAGGATAGCGATTTATCCAATTCTCCGGCAAACGCGCAGGTCACCTTATTCTGATTTATCCGACCACCTGATAGCCGCCGCTTCTGATAGCAGCGTGGATCGCCTCGGCTGTTGCCAGGGCGGGATCATGCGCAACATCCACCCGGCCCGATGCCAGGTCAACCTGCACCGCGCTGACGCCGGGCAGGGCGCCCACCAGGTTCTTCACAGAATTCACACAGCCCATGCAGCTCATGCCGGATACGGTCAAGGTCAGGGTATTCATGCAGTATCAATGCTCCGTTTGGGGTTAAGGGAATCGCTCATACGGCCATCCGCTCCGTAGAGTGTGCGGCTGCCGGCGGCGCTGCGCAGCACCTGTACGGCGGCCTGGGTACGCCGCAATTGTTCGTCGATAAGCAGGCTGTTGAGGCGGTTCAGGCGTTCCGCGTGGCGCGCCCTATCTTCCACCTGCCGCCAGGCTTCCGGCGCCAGGACGTCGCAGTGTTCACGCAGTGCGGCCAGGGTGGTCGTGGCGGGCAGGGCGAGTTCACGGGTCAATGCTTGCCAGAGGTCGGCGAGACGGCGATTCGTGGTTTCCCTCTGGGCGATCAGCGGCGCCAGGGCATCCGCCTGGTTGGTCGCCAGGGCAGCCGCTTCCTGCTCCAGCAGGTTGATAAAGGCGCTGAGTTCGCGCGCCAGAGCGTCGAGGTGGGCGATGGTACTCATCGGTTATGGCGGTGGCTGAGTTGCTCTATGGTTTCCTGAACCATGCCTTCGGCCACCGCTTCCTCGTCCACCTTGAAGGTCCCGTCGATGATGGCCTGGCGGATGGATTCCACCTTGCCGGCATCTTCGGCCGGGAGGTCGGCGAGTTGCGTTTCCAGCTCGCGGATGCGCGAGGAGGTGCCGGTGAGTTCGACGTTATCACTGATCGAACCGTCTATCGAAGCCGCTGTCTTGCCTCTGGATGACTTCGTTTTGACGCCCTTGGCCTGAATGTGGGTGATGTGCTGCAGCGCGCTATCTATTTTCACGACGGATTCCTCATCGGGGTTGCCAGCAATATATCGGCAAGCCGCCGGCAACCTTTAGATTGACGAGGGAAACGGAAAAAAAGAATCCCCTCATGGCCGCACCAGCACGCTGCCGTCGTCCTGCGCGATGCCCTGCATGATGCGTCCGGAGTGGATCTTGACCCGTACCGCTTCACCCGCCGCCGCCGCACCAAGTGCGCTGCCTTCCTGGTTGACGCTGAAACCGGCGCCGCGCACGACAATGCGCACGCGCTGTCCGGCATTGACGGCGGGTGGCCGCGACAGCCATTCCGCCAGCACCGGTTGCCCGGCCGAAATCGGCCGGTTGCTGCGCGCGCCGACCGCCAGGTGCGCGCCGCTTAGATAGTCGGTGGGGGGGCGCTCATAGTTGATGTTGCGCGCTTCCAGATCGGCAGAGCCGAGGATCGTGCGTGCCGGCAGGTAGCGCCGGGCAATCCAGGCGGGGCCGGAGAGACGCAACTGAAAGCCGAGGTACAGGCTCCACCTGAGCGGTGCCGCGCATTGAACGTTGAGGCTGCCGCTGTTGCCGAGGTGGGCGCTGGCCGGCAGAGAAAACTGGAGATCGCGGCAAGCCGCCAGACGCAGGCGCTCATCCACCGCGCCGGTCTGCGCGCGCGCGCGAACACCCGGCCAGGCCAGCGTGGCTTGCTGTTCCAGCCAGGTGTTGCCGAGCTGGCGCAGATATTGCATATCCTGAACTGGCTCGGCCGCCCATGTTGTCCAAGGCGCGACAACTAGAAAAACAAGAAAACGGAACGGGGACATGGGCGGTTTGGGGCAGGGGTTGAAGTTAGAATTCTCGATCATTTTTCGGATGCTGACATGGAACGTTCCAAGCAACCTGCTGATATCGCACGCGCGGCCATTCTCTTGCTGAGCACCCGCCGTCTGCCGCCGACACCGGACAACTTCCGGCGTGCCTATGCCGAGGTGAGTAGGAAAGAGGACAGCCGCCAGGATGAGGAGGCCATGCCCGTGGAGGCCATGCCCGAGTTACGCTGGGCGGAAGTGATTCGCCCCCTGATCAAGCAATGGGATGCCTATCAGACTGGCCTTACCCAGCCGAAAAAGCGCGAGATGCTGGAGCGCGTGCTGATCAACTTCGGCCACGACGGCGTCCAGTTGTTTGACAAACTCAGCAGCCTGGCGCGCTCCTGGATGGAGTCTGGCAGCGCCGGCACGGTACTGGAAGAAGTCGCCACCCAAGCCGCCGTGATGCCGCTGGCGCCGCCTCCCAGTAGCGCCGGCTTGCAGCCGGCGAATTTGCCAACATCGCGGCTGGCCCTAAAGGATACCGGCTTTTTGGACCATAAAGCCGGCACTACAGAGGCCAGCCAGCGGGTCGCGGCAACTGACTCCTGGCCACTGTTGCGACAGGCGCTGGTAGGTAATCTGCGACTGTTGGCGGGTAGTTGCGCGCAGCGCTGGCCGGATCTCGCCGAGCGTAGCGATCGTCTAGCCACCGCCCTGGTGGAAAGCGGCGCCGCCGATAGCACCCATTTCGACGAACTCGCCGCAATCTGGCGCGAGTTGTTGCTTCGCTCGGAAGATGACCACGAATTATCGATCGGCCTGCGCCGCCTGGTTGGGCTGCTGTTCCTCAACCTGGGCGAACTGGTGGGTGACGATAGCTGGTTCTCCGGGCAGATGGCCGCCATGCAGGCGCTGATCGACGGTAACCTCAGCGCGGATGCCCTGTATGGCGCGGAACGCGGCCTGCGCGAGCTGGTGTTCAAGCAGGGGGTGATCAAGGGCAGCCTGGATGACGCCAAGGCAAAGCTGCGTTCCCTCATCACCACCTTCATTGACCGGATCGGCGCCATGTCTGACGACGCGGACGGCTACCACGCCCGCATCGGTGCCTATTCCGAACGAATTGGACAGGCGCACGACATCGGCGAATTGGGTGCGGTAATCGAAGGCCTGACCAGTGACATGGACGGTATGCGCCTGGCCCTGCGCCGTAGCCACGGCGACTTGAAAGAGGCGCGTGCCCAGGCGGAACAGGCCGAGCAGCGCATCCACGCACTGGAAACCGAACTGGCCCAGGTCTCCAATCTGGTGCGCGAAGACCAGCTCACCGGCGCCCTCAACCGTCGTGGCCTGGATGAAGCTTTCACCCGAGAGCTGGCGCGCTCCGACCGGTTGGGCGCATCGCTGTCGATCGCCCTGCTGGACATCGACCACTTCAAGAAACTCAACGATTCGCTCGGCCACCAGGCGGGTGATGAAGCGCTCAAACACCTCACCCGCGTGGTGCGCGACTTCCTGCGTCCCACTGATTCTCTGGCCCGCTATGGCGGCGAGGAATTCCTCATTCTGTTGCCCAACACCGGTCTGGATGAGGCGGAAATGATCATGAAGCGCCTGCAAAGGGAACTCACCCGCCAGTTCTTCCTGCACGCCAACGACAAGGTGTTGATCACCTTCAGCGCCGGGGTGGCCGAACGCGGCCACGAAGAAGCACAGAATAGTCTTATCGCCCGCGCCGACGCCGCCATGTATTGCGCCAAAGAAACCGGCAGAAATCGGGTCGAACGCGGCTGAAATTGCCGCCGGGTTTGCCGCCGGCGGCAATTCTTGCCGTGCCGGCTGTAGGAGCGGACCGTGTCCGCGATAGCCACGCGCGCAATCGCGGACACAGTCCGCTCCTACAGTCTGGCACGTCCCTTGCTTTATCTCCCCCACAGGAGACTGCCATGCTAAGCAAGATCGACAATGACCTCGCATTCGTTCAATCCGCGTTGAACCTTCGCGCGCGGCGACAAGAGGTTCTGGCCGCCAATATCGCCAATTCTGATACGCCGAACTACAAGGCGCGCGATCTGGATTTCGCGGCCGCGTTGAAAAATGCGCTGGGTGTCGCGGGCGGGCCGCTCACGCTCTCGCGGACTTCCGCGCGGCATGTCGAAGCGAGCGGTGCCGGTGGCATGGCCGCCGGCCTCTTGAAATACCGCTCCAGCGTACAACCCAGCCTGGATGGCAACAGTGTGGACATGGATGTGGAACGCGCCCACTTCACCGAGAACTCACTGCACTACCAATTCCTGCTCGATCGCGCGGCCGGCCAGTTCAAGATGCTGAGCATGGCCATCGCGGATAAATAAGCCATGTCGCTCAGCAACGTCTTCCACATCGCCGCTTCCGCCCTCACCGCGCAGTCCATGCGTCTGAACGCGGTGGCCTCGAACCTGGCCAATGCCGACTCCGCTCATGCCTCCACCGGCGAAGGCTACAAGGCCAAGTTGGTGGTATTCCAGGCGGTGGCGATGAACCAGGCCGCGCCTTGGGCGCAGGGCGTGCGCATGAAGGAAGTGATCGAAGACCCGGCGCCGCCGCGCATGGTTTATGACCCGAAGCACCCGCTGGCTGATGCCAAGGGCTACGTGGCCTACCCCAACGTGGACCCGGTGGAGGAGATGGTGAACATGATCTCCGCCTCGCGTTCATACCAGACCAATGCCGAAGTGATGAGCACGACCAAGAGCCTGATGCAGCGGACTCTGGCCATCGCGCAAACCTGATAGGAGCGAAACATGGCCGTCGCCGCCATACAGAACCAGACCAGTAGCACTTCGTTGCTCAGCGGTTCCACTGCCGCCGAGATCGGTGATCGTTTTCTCAAACTCCTGGTCACCCAATTGAAGAACCAGGATCCGATGAACCCACTGGACAACGCCCAGCTCACCAGCCAATTGGCGCAACTGTCCACGGTGGAAGGCATCAACAAGATGAACGACTCCATCTCCGGCCTGACGACCCAGTACCGCGCTACCCAGGCCTTGCAGGGCGCTTCCCTGATCGGCCGGCAGGTATTGGCGGAAGGCGCCCAGCTTGATCTGGGCGCCGCCGGCGCGGCGGGTGGGGTGAACCTCTCTGCCGCCGCCGACAAGGTGGCGATCAATGTGCTGGATGGCAATGGCAAAGTGGTGCGCAGCTTCGATCTCGGTAGCCAGGACGCAGGTTTGAGCCGCTTCGCCTGGGATGGGCTGGATGCTTCGGGCAATACGCTGGCGCAGGGGACTTACCGGTTCGAGGTGGCGGCGACGGCGGCCGGCAAGGCGGTGGATGCCACCCCCTATTCACTGGCGCAAGTGCAAAGCGTGTCGCTGGCCGACAGCGGCCTGAACGTGGAACTGTCGACTCTGGGCAGTCTGAGCCTGGACAAGATCAAACAAATCTTCTGAAGAGGAACGTGACATGGGCTTCAACCAGGGTTTAAGCGGACTCAATAGCGCGGCCAAGAATCTGGACGTGATCGGCAACAACATCGCCAACACCTCCACGGTCGGCTTCAAAGCCAGCCGCACCGAGTTCGCCGATGTCTACGCCGCCTCGCTTTTTGGCCAGAGCAGCCTTGATGTCGGTATCGGCAGCAAGGTGGCAGCGGTGGCGCAGCAGTTCAACCAGGGAAACGTCAGCGTGACCAACAACCCGTTGGATCTGGCTATCAGTGGCGAAGGGTTTTTTCAACTGGACCAGAATGGGCTTGCCACCTACACCCGCAACGGCCAGTTCCAGATGGACAAGGATGGATTCATCGTCGACAACGCCGGGCGCAAGCTGACCGGCAACCTGGCTGCTGCGGGGGTGGTGGTTGGTGGGCCGCCGGTGGACTTGCAGGTTTCCCTGGGGGTGGCGCCGCCCAATGTGACGACCACGGCGCAGATCACCGCCAATCTGGATTCGACCAGCATCGCGCCAACCGGGGCAGTGCTGGGTACCGCATCCATCGTTCCCGCCACGCCTTCAACCTACAACTACTCCACGACCTTTACGGTCTACGACACCGCGGGTACCGCGCAGGGCCTGACGCTTTACTTTCAGAAGGCGGGCGCGGGCTGGAACATGGCTGGCTATATCGGTGCCAACCAGGTGCTGCCGGTGGCCGGTGTGAATACCGCCGCGACCATGACGTTCGCGGCCAATGGAACGGTAGCGACGGTCAATGGTGTTGTACCTCCGGCGCCGGGTTCTATTTTGGCCACGACCGCCATTGTCGGCGGCATGCCCTCATTCAACCTGAACCTCACCCAACTGACCCAATACGGCAGTTCCTCCGGCGTCTCCTTTGTTTCCCAGGACGGCTATTCGGCCGGCCAGTTCGCCGGCCTCAGCGTGGACAAGACCGGGCTGCTGCAAGGCCGCTACACCAACGGCCAGACGCTGACCCTGGGCCAGGTGCTGATGACCAGTTTCCTCAACCCGAACGGGCTGCAACCGCAGGGTGACAACCAGTGGGCGGAGACCGCCGCCGCTGGCAAACAGAGTTCGGATGCGCCGGGCAATGGCGTGCTGGGCTACCTGCAATCTGGCGCGGTGGAAGATTCCAACGTCGACCTCACCGCCGAACTGGTCAACATGATCGTCGCGCAGCGCATGTATCAGGCCAATGCGCAGACGGTGAAAACCCAGGACTCGATCCTGCAAACGCTGGTGAACCTGCGGTGAAAGTGATGCGCGAGCCCCCCCTACGGAACCAGGGCGTGAGGAGAGCTGAATGGACCGCGTGATCTACATCGCCATGGCCGGGGCGCGCGAGGTGACCCGCCAGCAGGCGGCGGTCTCGCACAATCTGGCCAACGTCTCCACCCACGGCTTTCGCCAGGAACTCAACGTGTTCCGCGCCCTGCCGGTGGTGGGGGAGGGCGCCAAGACCCGCGCCTTCGTGCTGGAAACCACCCCGCGCACGGACTTTACCCAGGGGGTGATTCAGCAGACCGAACGGCCCCTGGATGTGGCACTACGCGGGCCCGGCTGGATCGCGGTGCAAGGCGCCGATGGCCAGGAGGCGTATACCCGCATGGGCCATCTCCAGGTCAGCCAGAACGGCATGCTGCAAACCAGCAACGGGCTTAGCGTGCTGGGCGATGGCGGCCCCATCGCGGTGCCGCCGGATCAGGACATCCTGATCGGTCGCGACGGCACGATTTCCAGCGTGCCAGTGGGGCGCGACCTCAATGCCGTCGCCATCGCGGGTCGGATCAAGCTGACCAATCCGAGCGATACCGATCTGGTGCGCGGTGATGATGGCCTGTTTCGCCGCAACAGCGGCCAACCGGCGCCAGCCGACGCCAATGTCACCCTGGTGTCGGGGGCGTTGGAAGCGAGCAATGTGAACCCCGCTGAAGCGCTGGTGAACATGGTCAGCTTGTCGCGCCAGTTCGAAATGAATATGCGCGTCCTGCGCGCCGCCCAGGACAACGAGAACAGCGCCAACAAAGTGCTGTCCGCCAACGGATAAGGAAACCCCATGCTCCGCTCCTTGCACATCGCCCGTACCGGTCTCGACGCCCAGCAAACCCAGCTCGACGTGGTCTCCAACAACCTGGCCAACGTCTCCACCACCGGCTACAAGAAGACCCGCGCGGTGTTTGAGGATCTGCTCTACCAGACCATCCGCCAGCCCGGCGCGCAGTCGTCGCAGCAGACGCAACTGCCCTCCGGCTTCCAGTTGGGCGTGGGGGTGCGGCCAGTGGCCACTGAGCGGATGTTCACCCAGGGTAGCTTGACCCAGACCAGCAACCCGCTGGATATGGCGATCAACGGCCGCGGCTTCTTCCAGATTCAGTTGCCGGACGGCAGCATCGCCTATACCCGCGATGGTTCTTTTCAGACGGATAGCCAGGGCACCCTGGTGACCGCCAGCGGTTATACCGTGGTGCCGCAGATGCAGGTTCCGGTGGATGCCCAGGCGATCACGCTCGCGCGCGATGGCGTGCTGTCGGTGACGCAGCCGGGCAATCCGCCGGTGATCACCCAGCTTGGCCAGATCCAGTTGGCCAACTTCATCAATTACGCCGGTTTGCAGAGCCTGGGGGAGAACCTGTTCCAGGAAACCGCCGCCTCGGGCGCGCCGCAGATCAACAACCCTGGAAGCAATGGCCTGGGTGTGCTCAATCAGAGTTTTACCGAGGCCTCCAACGTCAACGTGGCGGAAGAGCTGGTGAACATGATCATTTCCCAGCGCGCCTATGAACTGAATTCCCGCGCCATCACCACCTCGGATCAGATGTTGCAGAAGCTGACGCAGATATGAGGGTGAGCCGCGTTGGTAAATAGGAGCACGACATGAACAAGTACCCCGCAATCACGCTGCTTTGGCTGCTGGCCGGCTGTTCAACCGTGCCGGATAGCCAGATCAAACAGCCGCTCACGGCCCTCCCGGCGTCTCCCGCCGTGGTGGCGGACAACCATGGCGCCATCTTCCAGGCGGGTAAACCCAGCCCCAAGATGGGGGTCGCCCTGTTCGAAGACCGGCGTGCCCGCCAGGTGGGGGACACGCTGACGGTCAACCTGGTAGAAAATTCCAGCGCGAAACGCACGTCCAGTACCACCGACCAGCGCAAGGTCAGCGGCAATATCAGCCTTCCCGCGCCGACGTTGCTAGGACATCACAATGTCCTCGGCGCGACCACCTGGTCGCCTTCATCCGACAACAAGCTGGAAAGCACGGACAATCGCAGCAACGTCAACACGGTGTCGGGCGCCATCACCGTCACCGTGACCGAGGTTCTGCCCAATGGCAATCTGAGGGTGGCCGGCGAGAAGCTGCTTTCCATCAACAATGAAAGCGAATACATCCGCCTCGCCGGTGTGGTCAACCCGCAATTGGTCAGTGTCGGCAACAGCATCAATTCCACCCAGTTGGCCGACGTGCAGTTCGAATCAAAGAGCACTCAGAGCATCGACAAATCCCAATTCAACACCCTGTTGGCGCGCTTTTTCCTGACCGTGTTGCCGTTCTAACGGGCATGGCGAACAAGCACTTCCGCAAATCATGGGCGTCTCACGCCCAGTCCGTTCCCTCACCCCCCAGCCCCTCTCCCGGCGGGAGAGGGGAGCTTCGAGCGTCGCTGTCGCTGCGTTTACGTTAAGGAAGCCATCATGAAACGCCTCATCCTCTTATTTCTTGCTCTGGTTCTGTTCCCATTCGCATCGGCCCAGGCCGAGCGGATCAAGGACATTGCCAGCATCGACGGCGTCCGTTCCAACCCGTTGGTCGGCTACGGCGTGGTGGTGGGCCTCGACAACACCGGCGACACTTCTGCCATCACCTCTCAGGGTTTGAGCAATCTGATGAACAATCTGGGGCTCGCCCCCGGCCAGAACTTCACCAGCAAGAACACCGCCTCGGTCATGGTGACCGCCTCTCTGCCCGCCTTCATCCGCCCTGGTGAGCGCATCGACGTGACCGTCTCGGCGCTGGGCGGTTCCAAGAGCCTACGCGGTGGCACCCTCCTGATGACGCCGCTGAAAGGTGCGGACGGGCAGATTTACGTGATGGCCCAGGGCTCGCTGCTGGTCGGCGGCGCCGGGGCTGCGGCGGGGGGTTCCTCCACTGTAATCAACCATCTCTCCGCCGGCCGGATTCCCGGCGGTGGCACGGTGGAGCGCAGCGTACCGATGCGGGTGGGGCAGGGCGATTTCATTACCCTGGAGCTGAAGGAATCCGATTTCACCACCGCCAGCCGGGTGAGTGACGCCATCGAGCGCGGCCTCGGCCGCGGCGTGGCCATTGCGTTGGATGCGCGCGTGATCCAGGTGCGCGCGCCGACCGATCCGGGGCGGCGCGTGGCCTTTATCTCGCAACTGGAAAATCTCAACCTCAACCCCGGCCTGGCGACGCCCAAGGTCATCATCAACGCCCGTACCGGCTCCATCGTCATGAATCAGTTGGTAAGCGTGGACAAATGCGCCATCGCCCACGGCAATCTATCGGTCACCATCACCTCCGAAGCTCAGGTTTCCCAGCCCAATCCGCTCTCCGGCGGCCAGACCGCCGTGACCCAGAAGGCGGATGTGCAGGTGAAGAGCGAGAAGGGCGAATTGATGGCGGTGCCGGCCACCGCTTCGCTCAATGACGTGGTCAAGGCGCTCAACACGCTTGGCGCCACCCCCCAGGATCTGCTCGCCATCCTCCAGGCGATGAAGGCCGCGGGCGCGCTCAAGGCGGATCTGGAGATCATCTGATGCTGGCCAGCACCACCGCCCTTGCCAACGACACCCTCAGCGTCGATGTCGCCGGCGCCCAGGCGCTCAAGGCCCGTGTCGCGGCTGGTGGCAAAGACGCCTTGCGGGTGGCGGCGCAGCAGTTCGAGGCGCTGATGGCCGGCATGATGTTGAAGAGCCTGCGCGAGACGAAATTTTCCGAGGAAGACGACCCCCTCACCGGCGGCGAAGGCGTCAAGCTCTACCGTGACCTGCTCGACCAGCAATGGGCCGACAATCTCTCCAAAGGGCGTGGCCTGGGCTTTGCCGACATGATCGTGAAGAGCATGGAGCAATATGGGACTGCCGCGTCGGTAGGAGCGGACCGTGTCCGCGATCCTCCGCGGGCACATCGCGGACACGATCCGCTCCTACCGGGAGGCGATCCCGCCCAGGCCGCCTCCGCTCCCAACGACCGCAAGCGCGCTTTCCTGGAAACCCTGCGTCCCCATGCCGAAGCGGCCGCGGCGGCGACCGGCGTTCCGGCCGAATACATCCTTGCCCATGCGGCGCTGGAATCCGGCTGGGGCGCGCGTGAAATCACCGGGGCCGATGGCCAGGCCTCGCACAACTTGTTCGGCATCAAGGCCGGCGGCAACTGGCGGGGCGCTTCCGTGGCAACGCTGACCACCGAATACCGCCAGGGGGTGCCGGTAAAACTGGAGCAGCGTTTCCGCGCCTACGCCGATTACGGCGCCGCTTTCGGCGATTACGCGAATCTGCTCAAGGCCCGCTATGGCGCCGCGCTGGAGAGCGCCGGCAGCTTCGCCGAGGGTCTGGCGGCCGGCGGCTACGCCAGCGACCCGGCTTACGCCGGAAAACTGAAATCGGTCATCGCCAGTGTGGCGTTGGCGGGGGCTTAAAGAAGTATCGGCAAAATGCCGTTATTGAACGCAATAGGAGGTTGCAATGGCATCTGGAATTCTTGGGATCGGCATCTCGGGCTTGAACGCCGCCCAGGCCGGTATCCGCACCACCGAGCACAACATCAGCAACGTCAACACGGCCGGTTATCGCCGCCAGGACACGGTTTATGCCTCGCAAACCCCAACCTTTACCGGTGCTGGCTGGTTCGGCAATGGCGTGGCCATCGACTCGGTGCGCAGCCAGTACAGCCAGTTCCTCGACAACGAAGTGCTGCTCGATCAGACCCAGTTATCGCGCCATGAGACCTATGCGGCCCAGGCCAGCCAGGTCGATAAGTTGCTGGGAGATGATCGCAGCAGCCTCTCCGCCTCACTGAATGCCTTTTTCAACTCCGCCAACGAAGTGGCCAATGACCCCACTTCCGCCGCCGCGCGCCAGGCCATGCTGGCCTCCGGCCGGAATTTGGCTGGACGGGTGAACACCCTCTACAACTCGCTGCAACAGAGGCTGGATGATAGCAACCAGGCCGTCGCCAGCCTGAGTACTCAGATCAACACCTCCGCCAGGCAGATCGCCACCCTGAACCAGAGCATTGCTCGCCTGGAAGCGCAGAACGGCCAGCCAGCCAACGATCTGCGCGACCAGCGCGACCAGGCCATCGCCGACCTGAACAAGCTGGTCGACGTCACCACCGTGCGGCAGTCGAGCGGTGAGTTGAACGTATTCATCGGCAGCGGCCAGATTCTGGTGTCGGGTAATCAGGCCAACCTGTTCAATACGCCGGTAGCGGACGCCAACGACCCCTACAACTTGAGCCCGGCGCCGCGGCTGCCACAACTGAACGTCTCCGGCGCCAGCGTGACTCTGACCCGCAGCCAGATCAGCGGCGGCGAACTGGGCGGTTGGCTGGCGGTGCGCGACGAGGTGGTGAAGCCGGCGCTGGCCGACCTGAACCGCATCGCCGTGGCCATTGGCGCCGAGGTGAACCGGGTGCATAACGGTGGGGCGTACTACGACTCGACGGCCGGCGCGATGGCGGCGGGTGGCGACTTTTTTTCCGGGGTAGTGGCGCAGGCCGGCGCAACGGCTTCCTGGATCGGCGTGAACTTCACCAGCAATCGGCTGGCCAACGAGGCTTACACGGTCAGCTACGATGGCGCCAATTACACGGTAACGCGCGTCTCAGACAGTGCCGCCGCCGCCTTCGCCGCGGGCGCCGAGGTGATGTTGGGTGGCGTGCCGCAAGGGTTCAAGTTGGCGGACGGAACTCCCGCCCCCGCGGCGGGCAATACCTGGACACTCAATTTCCAGGACTACGCCCACACCATGTCGGTGGCAGTAACCCATATCGAGCAGATCGCCGCCGCCGACTCGACCACCACCGGCCCCGGCGACAACAGCAACATGCTGGCCCTGGCCGCGCTGCAAACCACGGGCATCCTCGACAATGGCGGCACCACCTTCGCCAACGGCTACACCCAGATGGTCGGCAAAGGCGCTGCGTTGGCCGCGGAAGCCGATCTGAACAGCAAGGCTTTCTCCTCGCTGACCACCCAGGCCAGGGATGCGCAACAGTCGGTGTCCGGCGTTAACCTCGATGAAGAAGCCGCCAACCTGATTCGTTTCCAGCAGGCCTACCAGGCCGCCGCCAAAGCCATCAGCGTCGCCAATACCCTGTTCGACGAAATTCTTGCCCTCGGACGCTAGGAGATAAGCCATGCGTATCAGCTCCCTGTCCTACTTCACTTCCAGCCTGCCCGCCATGCAGGACAACCAGTCGCAGATCGCGCGCTTGAGCGAGCAGATCGGCAGCGGGCAACGCCTGCTCGCCGCCAAGGACGACCCGCTGGCGGCGGGAAAGGCCATGCAGTTGTCCAGCCGCATCGCCGTGCGCGAGCAATATCTGGCGAATCAGCAGAAGGCGGGCCTGGCACTCAATTACGAAAACACCGTCCTGAAAGAAATGGACAAGTCCTTGACCGACGCCCGCGCGCTGCTGACGCAGAGCAATGGCAGCGATGCGCAGCCCGTGCGCGACCAGCACGCGGAAATGCTGAAAAACCTGTATCTGCACCTCAAGGATCTGGCCAACAGCCGCGACACCGAAGGCCATTACATTTTTGCCGGCTTCAATACCCAGCTTGGCAGTGCGACACCGCCGTTCGATCACCCCCAGGGGTATCCGACCATCGCGGCATCAACCGCCAGCACCTATAACGGCACAGCCGACGGCGCCCTGCCCAGTACGCAGGGGGTTCGCTCGATCACTATGGATGACGGGCGCTCGGTTCAGGTGAGCGACAACCTGGAGAATGTGCTCAAGTTTCCCGTCGCCAGCCCGGTGGCTATCCCTTTCGCGGATCCCAATCCCCCACATGCCATCACCACTGTCAACACCACGGACGTGTTTCAAGCCCTCGACCAGATCGCCATCACCTTGCACGACACCAATCTGGCCACCACCCAGGTGGAGCAGGCGGTGAGCGATACGATGAACGGCCTCACCGCCACTTTGGACCGCCTGGGCGGGATCGAGCGGCGGCTGGCTGCTGCGACCCTGGAGTTGAACGACGTCCAGAAGACCACGGAAAGCCTGCTGTTGATTGAAAGGAATGCGCTCTCTGACCTGACCCAGGTTGACCAGGCAGCCGCCATCGTCGAAATGCAATCACGCCAGACCAGCCTGCAAGCCGCGCAGCAGGCTTACGCGGCGACCAGTAAGTTGTCGCTGTTCAGCTATTTGTGATGGTGGGTTCCGATCCTCTTCCGCGCGCCAAGCTCAACGCCGAGACCGGTCGCCTTTCCTGGCCTGAACTGCAACGCCACTTTCTGGGCCGTCGTCAACGCGCCCTGGGTGCTGCTGCGGGAAATGTAGCGCCGGCGCTACCAGTCAGAACCGGTTGGTGAAGCGGTAATCCGCCGGCAGCCCCAGCGTGTCCGCCCAGATGTTCCTGGCCCAGCCACGCATGTATTCGAGTTCCTTCGCGCTCTCCTCGCGGGAAACGCCGCCGCCCGTTTGCACTTCCATGCTTTTTTCCGCCGGGTTGTAGCGGAACACGGTTGCGACGTGGAAGGCGGTGTGATCGGTGCTGGCGGAATAGCAGGTGCTGGTGAGCACCGGTTCCGGGTCGGGCTGGCGGCCGTTGAAGATTTCCGCCAGCGCCGAGGCGCACAGCTTGCCGCTGTTGTTGGCCAGGGCGGCGGCCTTCGACAGGTTGGACAGAATGGAGTCGCCCAGGATGTGCACGTTGGGCACTTCGGTGGACTCGAAGCTGCGGTAATCCACCGGGCACCAGTTGCCGTTGTCTCCCGTACGCGCGCCGATCAGGGCGGTGAGGGTGGCGGCGCGCATCGGCGGCACCAGATTGATGACGTCGCCCTTCACGTCGTCGAACTCGCTGGCCACTTTCATCGCCGCCGCATCGATCGCCACGGCCACATTGCCGGGGCGGTAGTCGATCAGGCTGTTTTCAGTGCCATAGCCGTAGTGCTTTTTCCAGGCGGCCAGAAACAGTGCCTTCTTGGCGATGATGTCCGGGTTGCCGTCCAGCACAATGATTTTGCCGCGCGGCTTGGCTTTCTTCAGATAGTTGGCCACCAGACTGATCCGTTCATAGGGCGCGGGCGGGCAGCGATAGGGGGCCATCGGGATTGCCATGACGAAAACGCCGCCCTCCGGCATCGCCTCCAGTTGCCGGCGCAGCATGCCGGTCTGATCCGGGCTGGCCTTCCAGGCGTGCTTGATCACCTTGCGCGCCGCCGCGTCATAGCCCGTAATCTGGTCGAACATCAATTCGATGCCCGCCGCCAGCACCAGGCGGTCATAGCCAAAACGCTGGCCGGACGCCGTGCTGACACGATGTTTTTCAGGGTCGATGGCGACCACGCTATCCGCCACGAAATGGTCCACTACCGCCTGGATGCGGTCGTAGGGAAAGGTGATGTCCTCCATATCGTTCAACCCGGCGATGACCGTGTTGGACATGGGGCAGGAGATGAAGCGTGGATTCGGTTCGATCAAGGTAACTTCGACACGCGGCTCCCAGAGTTTCAGATAACGCGCGCAAGCCGCGCCGCCATAACCCGCGCCGACGATGACCACGCGTGGCCGCGCCTTTCCGGCAATGGCGCGGCCACTCAGGGCGAACAGCCCGGCGCAGGCGGCGTAGCGCAGAAATTCACGGCGGGGAAGGGACATGGCGGTTCTCCTGATCGAGGCCAGCAAGCGGCGTTAATGTTACCGACGGGGGGTATTCACGATACTTCGATCCCAAAAAAATTTTATTTGCAAAAAAATAAGTCTGATTAGGGTGGCACAAACCCCGGTGCTATTCTCGCCGCCGATTTGCATCAACCCTCGCTGGTCCAGCCTGTCCGTCCATACAATTCTGAAGGAGCGTTCATGTCTCGTCTCGTCAAACCCCACGGTGGTGGAGAACTCAAGCCCCTGCTGCTTGAAGGTGCCGTCCGTAAAGCCGAACTGGCCCGTGCCAAGACCCTGCCTCAGGTGAAGATGACCTCGCGCGAAACGGGCGACCTGATCATGATGGGCATCGGCGGCTTCACGCCGCTTGAGGGTTTCATGACCCACGCCGACTGGGCGGGCGTATGCGACGGCTACAAGACCGCGACCGGCTTGTTCTGGCCCATTCCCGTGACCCTGTCCACCGACACCGTGACCGCTGGCGGCCTCAGTCTGGGCCAGGATATCGCCCTGGTGGACGGCGCCAGCGGCGAGATCATGGGCACCATGAAGGTCACCGAGATCTACGGCATCGACAAGGGCCACGAGTGCATGCAGGTCTACAAGACCACCGATAGCGCACACCCCGGCGTCAAGATGGTGATGGATCAGGGTTCGGTGAACCTGGCCGGCCCGGTCAAGGTGCTGTCCACGGGTAATTTCAAGGCCGAGTACGGCGACCAGTTCATGACCCCCGCCGAAACCCGTGCCGCCTTCGAGAAGCTGGGCTGGGCCAAGGTTGCCGCGTTCCAGACGCGCAACCCGATGCACCGTTCGCACGAATACCTGGCCAAGATCGCCATCGAAACCATGGATGGCCTGCTGATCCACTCGCTGCTGGGCGCCCTGAAGCCGGGCGACATTCCCGCCGAAGTCCGTTCCGAAGCCATCGGCACCCTGATCGACAACTATTTCGTCAAGAACACCGTGATCCAGGCCGGTTATCCCCTGGACATGCGTTATGCCGGCCCCCGCGAAGCCCTGCTGCACGCCCTGTTCCGCCAGAACTACGGCTGCTCGCACCTGATCGTCGGCCGTGACCATGCTGGCGTCGGCGACTACTACGGCCCCTTCGATGCCCAGAAGATTTTTGACGAAATTCCCGCCGGTTCTCTCGAAACCAAGAACATGAACATCGACTGGACCTTCTGGTGCAACAAGTGCGGTGGCATGGCTTCCATGCGCACCTGCCCGCACGGCAAGGACGACCGTGTCCTGCTGTCCGGCACCAAGGTGCGCGCGATGCTTTCCGAAGGCCAGGATCTGCCTCCCACCTTCAGCCGTCCCGAAGTCGCCAAGGTGCTGCAGAAGTACTACGCCGGGCTGACCGCGGAACAGAACGTCAAGGTCGAACTCAAGGGCCATTCGGCCGCGTAAGTTGTAGGTCGGGTTAGGCGCGGCTTCATGCGCCGTAACCCGACATGGACGCCGGTCGTCGGGTTACGCGGTAAAGCCGCTAACCCGACCTACAAAGGCGCCAAAAAATTCGGAATCGAGCCCGCCGGAAGCGGATTCGCGATACGCCCAGGCCTTGGTTGGGCTCGGTTTTTCTGAATGGGCCGCGTCAACAACGCGGATTGTTAGCTAACAAGGAGTGAATGAATGCCTACCTTCGTCCGTACCGACAAGTGCGACGGCTGCAAGGGTCAAGACAAGACCGCATGCATGTACATCTGCCCGCACGACCTGATGAAACTGGACCGTGATGGTTCCGAAACCGGCCACGCCATGCGCGCCTTCAACCAGGAACCCGAGCAGTGCTGGGAATGCTATTCCTGCGTGAAGATCTGCCCGCAGCAGGCTATCGAAGTCCGCCACTATGCAGACATCGTGCCTCTGGGTGGTTCTGTTCAGCCCCTGCGTGGTTCCGACTCCATCATGTGGACCATCAAGTTCCGTAACGGCGTGCTGAAGCGCTTCAAGTTCCCGATTCGTACCACCCCCGAGGGTTCCATTGACTGCTACGGTGGCAAGCCCGCGGCTTCTCTGGCCAATATCGGCAACCCCGGTTTCTTTACCGGTTCCGCCAATGGCGGCCTGGTCAAGGGCTATCGCGCCGGCAACCCCGCCGAACTGATCCGCAAGTAATCCGGTTAAACAAGAGGTAATAGAAATGGCTGAATTTGGAAATCCCGATGTCATCCAGGAAGATCTCGACATCCTGCTGATCGGCGGCGGCATGGCCTGTTGTGGCGCCGCTTTTGAAATCATGCGCTGGGCTGAAGCCGCGAAAGCGGAAAAAGGCATCGACCTGAAGATCAAGCTGGTCGACAAAGCCGCCATGGACCGTTCTGGTGCCGTGGCTCAAGGTCTGTCCGCCATCAACACCTACATCGGCACCGAGCTGGACCCCGCCGACTACGCCCGTATGGTCTCCAACGACCTGATGGGTATCACCCGTGATGACCTGGCCTACGACGTGGGCCGCCATGTCGACGATTCCGTACACCTGTTCGAAGAGTGGGGCCTGCCGATCTGGAAGACCGATGCCAACGGCGAGCGCCACGATGGCGCCGCCTCCATCGGCGAAGGCCTGCCCTCCCTCAAGGACGGTGGCAAGCCCGTGCGTTCCGGCAAGTGGCAAATCATGATCAACGGCGAATCCTACAAGTGGATCGTCGCCGAAGCCGCCAAAAAAGCTTTGGGCATGGACCGCATCGAAGAGCGCATCTTCATCGTCAAACTGGTGAACGACGCCAATGACAAGAACCGCATCGCCGGTGCTGTCGGCTTCTCCACCCGCAATCACACCCTTCATGTCTACAAGGCCAAGGCCATCCTGCTGGCCGCCGGCGGTTGCGTGAATATCTTCCGTCCGCGTTCCGTGGGTGAAGGCACCGGCCGTGCCTGGTACCCGGTGTGGAACGCCGGCTCCACCTACGCCATGGCCGCCGAAGCCGGCGCCGAACTGACCATGATGGAAAACCGCTTCGTGCCCGCCCGCTTCAAGGACGGTTACGGCCCGGTTGGCGCCTGGTTCCTGCTGTTCAAGGCCCGCGCCGCCAATGGTTACGGCGAAGATTACATGACCAAGAACAAGGACATGCTGGACCAGTACCCCCCTTACGGCCAGGCTGCCGTTCCCGCTTCCTGTCTGCGTAATCACCTCATGCTGAAGGAAATGAAGGAAGGCCGTGGCCCGATCTGGATGGATACTGTGACCGCCCTGGCCAAGCTGCGCGACACCCTGACTCCGCGCGAAGTGAAGCACCTCGAAGCCGAAGCCTGGGAAGACTTCCTGGACATGTGCGTCGGCCAGTGCGGCATCTGGGTTGGCGAGAATGTCGAGCCCGAGAAGAAGAACTCCGAGCTGATGCCCACCGAGCCCTACCTGCTGGGTTCCCACTCCGGTTGTTGCGGTATCTGGGTTTCTGGTCCCGAAGACCTCGGCGCCCCCACCGAAGAAATGCATGCCGACAAGGACAAGATCCCCGCTCACCTGCCTTCCGGCTGGAACTGGGGCTATCGTTCCATGACCACCGTCAAGGGTCTGTTCACCGCCGGTGACGGCGTGGGTGCTTCTGGCCACAAGTTCTCCTCCGGCTCGCACGCGGAAGGCCGTCTGGCCGCCATGGCCATGGTCAAGTACTGCATCGACAACAAGGATCTGAAGGTCGAGCTGGACACCTCCGTCGAAACCCTGGTCGAAGACATCTATCGTCCGGTGCGTAACTACCTGGAGTTCAAGGACTACACCACCGCCATCGACATCAACCCCAACTACATCACCCCCAAGATGCTGCAATTCCGTCTGCAGAAGATCATGGATGAGTACGTTGCCGGTATCGCCACTTACTACAACACCAACGACAAGATGTTGGCCGTGGCGGAAGAAAAGCTGGAAATGTTGAAAGAAGACGCCATGAAGATGCGTGCGAAAGACCTGCACGAACTGCTGCGCGCCTGGGAAAACTACCACCGGATTCTCACGGCGGAAGCCCACATGAAGCACATCCAGTTCCGCGAAGAAAGCCGTTACCCCGGCTTCTACTACCGCACCGACAAGAACTTCGTCGATGAGGAAAACTGGAAGTGTTTCGGCAACTCCATCTACGACAAGACCACCCATACCTGGACGAACTTCAAGCGCGCCCATGTTGACCTGGTGGACAAGTCCAAGCTGTTCAAGGCCGCCGCACACTAAACGGTTGCTGTAGCTAAAGAAGCCGGGCGCCCACAAGGCGCCCGGTTTTTTTTGGCTCAGTTCGCGTTAAGTGAGGATGCCCTCAGATACGGACGGCTGAAGCCAGCAGGGACGCGGGGTTGAGGCCGGCGCCTCGCGTCCGGTCGATG
>PFJX01000049.1 GCA_002784045.1 Hydrogenophilales bacterium CG_4_10_14_3_um_filter_63_21 | reverse complement strand
GGGGCCAGCCCCGCCGCGTCGTCGCGCCTTGCCAGGCAGCCCGAAAACCGCACACTTGGGCGCGTCCAACTGAGCTTTCTAGGTTGAACATTCTGGCCGCGCCAGCGAGCGCGCTGCCGCGTTGCAGGCGCTTGCAGGGAATGGCCATGCGGCGCGACCGGCGCCTTGCAGCGCATCCCGCCAACACACCCATGTTTGTCCACCTTATGATTTCTCGGCTCCTAACTGAACTCACACTACGCGAAAGGCGCCCATGAAAATTCCGAAAAGACTCGAACCGTTGCTCGAAGACGGATTGATTGATGACGTGATCCGCCAGCTCATGAGCGGCAAGGAGGCGATGGTGTTCGTTGTTCGCTGCGGAGAGGAGGTGCGTTGCGCCAAGGTTTACAAAGAGGCCAACAAGCGCGGCTTCCGCCAGAGCGTCGATTACACGGAAAACCGCAAGGTAAAGAACAGCCGCCAGGCACGCGCCATGACGAAAGGCACGCGCTATGGGCGGGAAGCCCAGGAAGAAGCCTGGCAAAGCGCCGAAGTCGACGCGCTCTATCGCCTGGCCAGCGCCGGGGTGCGAGTGCCAAAGCCTTACAACTTCCATGCCGGCGTGTTGCTGATGGAGCTGATTACCGATGAGCATGGCAACGCCGCGCCCCGCCTGAATGATAGGGAGTTCACGCCAGAACAGGCGCGTGGCCATTTCCAGGCGCTGCTCAAGCAAGTTGTGCTGATGCTGTGCGCCGGGGTGATCCACGGCGACTTGTCGGAATACAACATCCTGGTCGGCGCCGAAGGCCCGGTCATCATCGACCTGCCGCAGGCGGTGGATGCCGCCGGCAACAACCACGCACGCGAGATGCTGCAACGCGATGTCGCCAATTTGACCGGCTTTTTCGGCCGCTTTGCTCCGGAATTGCTGAACACCCAATATGGCAAGGAAATCTGGGCCTTGTACGAACACGGCGAATTGCATCCGGAAGTCCGGCTCAGCGGCCGATTCGCGGAGAGCAAGAAACCAGTTGACCTGCATGGCGTGATCAGGGAAATCGACGACGCTCGCGCCGAAGAGGCCGCGCGACGCTTGCGAATGCAGGAATCGCAATAGGATCACCGGCGCCACCATAACCTCCCGATGAAAGAACCAATGCGCAAGACCAAGGTGTTATTTGTCTGCATGGGCAATATTTGCCGCTCGCCCACCGCCGAAGGCGTTTTCCGCGACAAGATGCGGAAAACGGGCATGGAGAAACAAATCGAGATCGACTCGGCGGGCACCCATGACTATCACGCCGGCAGTGCGCCGGATGCGCGCGCACAAAAGGCCGCCCAGGAACACGGGTACGACCTTTCCATGCTGCGTGGCCGCCAGGTCAGCGACCAGGACTTCGCGGTGTTCGACTACGTCCTGGCAATGGACCGCGACAACCTCAACAACCTGCTACGGCGTTGTCCGCCGCAATACAAGCACAAGGTGAAGCTCTACCTGGCATTCAGCCGCCGATTCCCCAATCTCAATGTGCCGGACCCTTACTACGGCGGCAACAAGGGGTTCAAGCAGGTGCTGGAGATGGTGGAAGACGCCGCCGATGGGCTGTTGGCCGAGATCGCGCGCAACGCGGTGTAAGCGGGAACGCCGGTGGCCCACCCGCTTCCACGTCGTTCGCCGGCCGCCCCAAGAACGACTTGGCTCCCGTAGGGGGGGAGGCGGGCGATTTTTCCGAACCACGGGCACGGCCAATAGCCTGTCGAACTTTCCAACGCACATGAAAAAGCCGGCGCAAACCGGCTTTTTCATTGCGACAACGACTCGGAAAAATCAGGTCGCTGTGTTGCCCCCCTCGCTACCAGGCCGGGTTTCCACCATCACCAGCGGTTCAACGGGCTGCTCCGTGTGTTGCGGGCGAGCACGACGCCGTGGATTGGAGGGCGAGCCCCAGTCGCTCGGGGGTGACTGGGTCGGCTCGGCCGCGACGACGGCTTCGTTGTGGGTCTCCACCATCACCAGCGGTTCCGCCGCGGCCGCGGCGCCACCGCGGTTGCGGTTGCGGCGACGGCGTGCCGGAGCGGCGGCGCCTTCCTCGGCGGCGGCGACAGGCGCGCTGTGGGTTTCCACCAACTCCAGGCCGGCACTACCTAGATCGGGTGCCGGGGTGGCGGCCGGGGCGGGCGCGGGTTCGGGCTTGCTGGCCCGCTGCGCCTGAGTTAGCGGCGCGGCTTCCAGCTTGATCACCAGCGGCTCCAGATTGGCTTCCGACACCGAGGCGGTCGTCGCTGCCGGTGTCGCCACTGCGGCGGTCTGATCGCCAGACTCGAAGGCCCGTTCCTGCATGGCCTGATCGGTGGTCGCCGAGGTCTCGCCTCGACGGCCACGGCCACCCCGGCGGCCACGGCGGCGATTTTCGCGGTCTTCGGCGCCGGCAGCCTCAATCACGGCTTCGCTTGCGGCCGGAGCAGCGGCTGGCGGGCGTACCGCTTCCGGGGCCGGAGCACGCTCGCGGCGCGGGCGTTCCGGGCGCTCGCCACGCTCCGGGCGATCACTCCGCGGTTCGCGGTTATCACGTCCCTCACGCTTATCCTGGCGTTCACCGCGCGGTGGCCGTTCACCCACCGATTCAGGGCGCTCGCCACGCGGGCGGCGCTCACTACGCCCTTCACGCGATTCTCGTTCGCCACGCCCTTGCCGCGGTTCCCGGCCGTCACGACGGGTTTCGCTCTTCTTGGCTGCCGCAGCCGGCTTGGCCGCCACCACTGGCTCGTTGAGGCCACGCAGCCAGCCGAAGATGCGGCCGAACAGGCCAGGCCCGGCCGGTTCTGAAGGCGCGGCCGCGGCTTCCACATGGGTCGGCGCCGGCTGCGAGGGGGTAATGCCCTGTACGACCGGCTGTGCGCGCTCGGGCTTGCCGGCGTTGCCGTTCTTGCCCACCTCTTCTTCCTCGGCCGGCTTCTCCACCATGCGGTAACTGGGCGCCAGGATTTCCGACTGGTTGAGCTGGTCGTGGCGCAAGCGCGTCAGGGTATAGCGCGGGGTTTCGAAATGCATATTGGGGATCAACATGACTTCCACCCGATGCCGCGCTTCGATGGAAAGAATGTCGTGGCGCTTTTCGTTGAGCAGGAAGGTCGCGACATCGACCGGAACCTGGACATGCAGGGCGCCCGTGTTTTCCTTCATTGATTCTTCCTGAAGCATGCGCAACAGGTGCAGAGCAAAGGATTCTGTGCTGCGGACATGGCCGGTGCCGGCGCAACGTGGGCAGGTGATGTAGCTGGTTTCGCCGAGGCTGGGTTGCAAACGCTGGCGCGAAAGTTCCAGGAGGCCAAAACGGGAAATCTTGCCAGTCTGCACACGAGCACGGTCATAACGCAGGGCGTCGCGCAGGCGGTCTTCGACTTCGCGCTGGTTCTTCTGGTTTTCCATGTCGATGAAGTCGATCACAATCAACCCGCCCAAGTCGCGCAGACGCAACTGGCGCGCGGCTTCCTCGGCCGCTTCCAGGTTGGTATTAAAGGCGGTCTGCTCGATGTCGGCGCCCTTGGTGGCCTGCGCCGAGTTGACATCGATGGCGACCAGCGCCTCGGTGTGATCGATCACGATGGAGCCGCCGGAAGGCAGCGGCACCGCGCGCGAATAGGCGGTTTCGATCTGGTGTTCGATCTGAAAGCGCGAAAAGAGGGGCACCGGGTCGGTGTAGAGCTTCACCTTGCCGACGTTGCCCGGCATGACGTGGGCCATGAACTGCTTGGCCTGCTCAAAGATGGCGGGTTCGTCGATCAGCAGTTCGCCGATGTCCGGGGTGAAGTAGTCGCGGATGGCGCGGATCACCAGGCTGGATTCGGCGTAGATCAGGAAGGCGCCGGACTGGCCCTGGGCGGCGCCGTCGATGGCGGCCCACAATTGCAGCAGGTAGTTCAGATCCCACTGCAATTCTTCGACATTGCGGCCGATGCCGGCGGTGCGGCCGATCAGGCTCATGCCGGCGGGCACGTCCAGTTGCGCCAGGGCGTCGCGCAGTTCGTTGCGCTCTTCGCCCTCGATGCGGCGGGAAACGCCACCGCCGCGTGGGTTGTTGGGCATCAGCACCAGATAGCGGCCGGCCAGGCTGATAAAGTTGGTCAGCGCCGCACCCTTGTTGCCGCGTTCGTCCTTTTCCACCTGGACGACCAGTTCCATGCCTTCCTTGAGGAAATCCTGGATCTTGCCGCGGCTGAAATCGCCACCTTCCGCACCACGCAGGGAAGAACGGGCGATTTCCTTGATCGGCAGGAAGCCGTGGCGTTCCGCGCCGTAATTGACGAAACAGGCTTCCAGGGAAGGCTCGACACGGGTGACGATAGCCTTGTAGATATTGCTTTTGCGCTGTTCCTTGTTGGCGGACTCGATGTCGAGGTCGACCAGTTTCTGGCCTTCGACAATAGCGACGCGGAGTTCCTCCGCCTGCGTCGCGTTGAACAACATACGTTTCATGTTTTACCCCAGCGCTCCACGCGCCCCGGGGTGACAAACCCATGCCGCGCGAGGTCTCACGGCGGCGATGCAGGGCAGGAGGTCAGGCGTCTTGTCTGTTGTCGCTGAACGGCTGGTGCATGGTGACAGGTTTATCTTTAGTCCATCCAGCCGGCTGGGTTTAAATAAAAGACCAAGACCGACCGGGAGATCATCCGGGTACGGGTCACGCAGAAAAATTGCGTTACCATCGCTACTTTTTTCGGGCCCGCTGCCCTCGTGAATCGTTGGTCTCCTCGCGACTTGGCGCGCTGCATAGCGCGGACTTGGCGCGGTTTCAGGGGATAACGACTCCGATAATTCCAGCGGGCTTTCTGCCGGTGAGCGAGACAACCGGCGCCCCTTGGCGGTGCTTGGGCAGGATCTTCAACGCCCCGGGTGCACGCTTTTTGGGCAGCGGGAGTATACGGTAATGCCATCACCTGGCAAAGCGGCGGTAACGAAGGTTTTAATCGGTCCGGAACTGGCCGGACAGCGCATCGACAATTTCCTGGCCAAACACCTCAAAGGCGTGCCGAAAAGCCGCATCTACCGGATGTTGCGCGAGGGTGAAGTGCGGGTCAGTGGGCACCGCGCCAAGCCGGAATACAAGATTGCGGAAGGTGACGAGGTCCGCATTCCGCCGGTGCGCGTGGCAGAAAAGGCCGATACCCCCCCGCTCTCGGCTGGCGGCCAGCCCTTGCTGGATCGGGTGATCTACCGCGACGACGCCCTCCTGGTCATCGACAAACCGGCCGGCCAGGCGGTGCATGGCGGCAGCGGCGTCAGCCTGGGGGTGATCGAACAAATGCGCCAGGAGTTGGCCCAAGAGCGGCCGCACGCGCGCTTTCTCGAACTCGCCCACCGCCTCGACAAGGGGACCTCCGGCGTGCTGATGTTGGCCCTGAAACGCTCCGCGCTGGTGGAACTGCACCGCATGTTGCGTGAGGGTGAGATCCGGAAAACCTATCTGGCGCTGGCCAGCGGCCGTTGGCACGACGCCGTGCGCCACGTCAAATTGCCCTT
This sequence comes from Hydrogenophilales bacterium CG_4_10_14_3_um_filter_63_21, assembly GCA_002784045.1. Lineage (GTDB taxonomy): Bacteria > Pseudomonadota > Gammaproteobacteria > Burkholderiales > Thiobacillaceae > PFJX01. The sequence goes on along the minus strand of PFJX01000049.1, from coordinate 18,991 downwards.
GCTGCGCTACCTGAACGAGGATGGCGAGCGCCGGGTAGCGGTCGACGATGCCGGCCAACGCGCCCACACTCTGTTCCACCTGCAACGCAAATTCGCCGAGTTCAGCCTGCTCGAAGCGGAACTGAAAACCGGCCGCACCCACCAGATCCGTGTGCACCTGGCGGCCCTCGGCCACCCCATCGCGGGTGACGACAAATATGGTGCCCCGGACCTGAACCGCGCCTTGAAGCAACGGGGCTTGCGACGCATGTTCCTGCATGCCGCGCGCCTGGAAATGAGACATCCCTTAAATGGCGCCGCGTTGGTAATCGAAGCACCACTCACCGCCGACCTACAGACCTTCCTGAATACGCTCGAATGAAACCCAAGCGCTTTGACCTGCTGATTTTCGACTGGGACGGCACCCTGATGGACTCCGCCGGGGCGATATCCGCCTGCATCCAGGCCGCCTGCGCCGACATGGAGCTACCTGTTCCCACCCACGAGCAAGCCAGCCATGTCATCGGCCTGGGGCTGCGCGAAGCACTGGCCCACTTATTCCCCGATCTGCCGGAAGCGCGGCACCCGCTGCTGGCCGAGCATTACCGGCGCCACTTCCTCAGCCAGGACCATGAAATCCTGCTGTTCGCGGGCGCCCGCGAATTGATCGAAGAACTTTACAACGGGGGCTTCCAGTTGGCGGTGGCCACCGGCAAGGCGCGCCGGGGCCTGGACCGGGCATTCAGCCACACCGGCCTGGCACGCTATTTCCACGCCTCGCGCACCGCCGATGAGACCTTCTCGAAGCCGCATCCGGCGATGATCGAGGCGTTGCTGGACGAGCTGGGTATCGCCCCCGAACGCGCCTTGATGATCGGCGATACCAGCCACGACCTGGAGATGGCCCGCAACGCCGGCGTCAGTAGCCTTGCCGCCGGCTACGGCGCCCACCCGGCGGAAACCTTGAACGAACAGGGTGCCCTCAAAGTCTGCGCCAGCTTCGCGGAGATGGCGGATTGGCTGCGGGATAACGCCTGAGCCAAGCGGCAACCCCGTCCACCACCGATGCCTTTCCCCGTCGCGAACACAGGGGGGTTTTCCTCCTGTCCAATCTGCGTCTCGGCAGCGGTTGAGGAAGGTGGGAAGGGGTTTCGTTTTGAGCTGGATTGGCATGGCGAGCGGGCAGCGGCCTTCGTCATCCGCTATGGCGGCCGCGCTCATGCCTATCTGAATCGCTGTGGCCACGTGCCGGTGGAACTCGACTGGCAACCAGGTGAGTTCTTTGATGTCGCGCGGATATACTTGGTTTGCGCCACCCACGGCGCGCTTTATGACCCCGCCTCCGGCGCCTGCCTGGGCGGGCGTTGCAATGGCCGCGGGCTGGTTGGCCTGCCCATCGAAGAACACGATGGGCATATCTATCTAATCGAGGAACACTGAATGTCGACCGACGACAACACTGAAAAAGGCGCACTCGAACGCCTGTTACTGGCCCATCTGGCGGAGCAACGAAAAACCCGACGCTGGGGCCTGTTTTTCAAATCCCTGGGTTTCATCTGGCTGTTCACCGTGGTGCTCCTGGTGATTTCCCGCGAGGACGGTCATTTCACTTCCGTGCAGCCACACACCGCGTTGATTGATTTGAACGGCGAAATCGGCGGCGATAACGGTGTCACCGCCGATGCGCTGATCGCCTCGCTAACCGCCGCCTTCGAGGACAAGCATTCGCGCGCCGTGGTATTGCGCATCAACAGTCCGGGCGGCAGCCCGGTGCAGGCCGGGCAGGTTTACGACGAAATCCGCCGTCTACGCGGCAAGTACCCGAAGACGCCGCTTTATGTGGTGGTGGACGACATCTGTGCCTCCGGCGGCTATTACATCGCCGCCGCCGCCGACAAGATCTTCGTCGACAAGGCCTCGCTAGTCGGCTCCATTGGTGTGCTGATGGATGGCTTCGGCTTCACCGAAGGCATGAAGAAACTGGGCGTGGAACGCCGGCTGCTCACCGCCGGTGAAAACAAGGGTTTTCTCGACCCCTTCTCGCCAGTTGAACCGCGCCAGGAAACCCATGCCCGCGCCATGCTGGCCGAAGTACACCAGCAATTCATCCAGGTGGTACGGCAGGGGCGCGGCAAGCGCCTGAAAGAAACGCCGGACATGTTCAGCGGCCTGGTCTGGAGCGGCGCGCGCAGCATCGAACTGGGATTGGCTGACGCCTTGGGCAGCCTGGACTATGTCGCGCGGGAAGTGGTCAAGGCCGAGGACATCGTCGATTACTCGCCTGAGGAAAGCCTCGCCGACCGCCTGGCTCGCCGCATCGGTACCGCGATGGGCGACGCCGTGCGGCCGTGGGCACGCGATAACGTCAGAGTGCGTTGATGCCCGTTAATTACCTCCCCATCGCCTGTGCCACCCATGAGCGCCTGGAACTGGCCGTGCTGCGCCGGCAGCCCCTGCAACTCACCTGGCTGGGCGAGGATGGCCACACGCAATTCTGTGAACGCATCCTGCCACTCGATGTGGAAACCCGCGACGGCGCCGAATGGCTGACCATCAAGCTGCCGGCCGGCGGCTCCGAATGCGTGCGACTCGACCATATCCACAAGGTTATCGAGCGCTGACCCGGACCGGAACGACTTGGCGCTTGCGCCTGGCGGAGCCGGAATTCAGGACTGGCGACGGCCTTCTCTTGGCTGCGCGAGCGCCCACTGTCGCGGCTTAATGAAGGTGCGATAGAGAAGAATCGACGCTTGCGCCAAAACCAGGAAGATGACCGCGGTGATCGCCAGGCCGGCAAGCGTCGAGGTCGCTGCAATAAGGGTGAGTAGTGAACCGATCAACCATTCCATGATGTTTCTCCTTAACAATTTACCTTCAAATATAAAAGCATATTCACTAAGGAATATGCTTGGTACATATTAGATCATGCTTATATGTCGGCCTGTTATCAAAAAAACTTGAGAGGAAATGTTTATTTTTTGCGTCGCAACAAAACCACGAGATGGGCTGTTCGTCCCATACGTCGCTTCCCCGCGCCGGGCTAACATGGCCATTCCTTTCCTGAACCGCCGCTAGCACAGTTCCTTGTGATCGCCCACAACGCCCTCCTCGCCCGCAAGCTGATCTTCACCGTGGGGGCGGGTTTTGCGTTAGCGCTGGCATTGATCGTGGCTTTGACCGTGGTGGGCGTGCGCCAGTTGGCGGAAACCAATGCCAACCTGGAGGCGATCGTCAATGAGAACAGCGTGAAATCACGTCTGGCCAGCCAGATGAGGGACATCCTGCGCGACCGCGCCATTTCCATGTTGTCCATCGTGGTCATGAGCGACCCCTTCGACAAAGATCAGGAAATGCTGCGTTTTTATGAGTTCGGCTCGACTTACCAGACCGTGCGCCAGAAATTGCAATCCCGGCTCAAATACCCGCCGGAAAACGCGGTTCTGGCTCGCATCGACCGGCTTACGCGAGCGAACCAGCCGGTGATGGTGCGCACCGTGGACCTGGGCGTGGAGGGCTACACCTTCCTGGCCTTCGATCTGCTGCAAAAAGAGGGCATTCCGTTGCAGCGCGACCTGGTCAAGGAACTGGATGAACTGATCCGCATCCAGCGTGAAATGACCACGCAGGCGGCGGACCAGGCGCGCACCAGCTATGTCCAGACGCGCTGGTTGTTGATCTTGCTCGGTTTTCTGGCGGCGCTGGTAGCGGCCATCGTGGCTTGGGCGGTGATCCAGCGCAGCGCGCGCCTGGCGGCCATCACCGAACGCGAGCGCACCAAATTCCAAACCCTGTTCGAGACCAACAGCGACGGCATCGTGATTCTTGACCGGCATGGCTTCACCGACTGCAACCCGGCCACGCTGGACATGTTCCACCTAAACCGGTTGGAAGAGTTCCTGGCGCTGCGCCCGGAAGATCTGGGCGTACTCAATCAGCCCTGCGGCACCCTTTCCCATGTTCTGGCACAGCGCCAGATCGAGGAAGCGGTTGCTAAAGGCCACACGGTCTTCAACTGGACCGCGCGGCGCCCGGATGGCGGCACCTTTCCGGCGGAGATCGCCCTGCACGCCATGAACCTGGACGGGTATCCGGTGATCCAGGCGATCATGCGCGACATTTCCGTGCAGAAAGCGATCGAGGCCGCGCTCAAGGCCGCGCGCGATGCCGCGCTGGAGGCAACGGAAATGAAGTCACAGTTCGTAGCCAACGTGAGCCATGAGATTCGCACCCCGATGAACGGCATCCTGGGTATGACCAGGCTGCTTCTGGGTAGCCCGCTCACCCCCCGGCAACTGGAATATGCCGAGGCCATTTCCCGATCCGCCGAAGCCCTGATGGGCATCATCAACGACCTTCTGGATTTTTCGAAAATCGAGGCGGGTCGGCTGACCCTGGAGGAAATCGACTTCGATCTCCACGCCCTGCTCAAAGACGCGCTGGCACTGTATCGGCCGCGCGCCGATGCCAAAGGACTGTCCCTGTATCTAAAGGAAACCGAAGTTCTGCCCATTTGGGTGCGCGGCGATCCGCTGCGGTTGCGTCAGATTCTGCTCAACCTGCTGGATAACGCGATCAAGTTCACCGAAAAGGGCGAAGTCGTCCTCACCGTCGAAACCGAAGCCAGCGATTGGGTGCAATTTGCGGTGCGCGACAGTGGCATCGGCATTCCATCCACCGTCCAGGAACACATTTTTCAGGCATTCGCCCAGGCCGACGGTTCCGTCAGCCGGAAATTCGGCGGTACCGGGCTGGGACTAGCGATCTGCCGCCAGTTAGCGGCGCTGATGGGCGGTGAACTCAAGGTGGAAAGCACGCCCGGCCAAGGCAGCACATTCCGCTTGCGTCTGCATCTTGCCCCAGGTGAACAGCCGCGCCGTCGCCAGTCCGAGCAGACTGAAGGCCAGCCGCCGCGGTTTCCCGGCGTGCGCGTCCTGGTAGCGGAAGACAACCCGGTCAATCAGAAACTGGTCGGCTTCATGCTCGAAAATTATGGCGTTGAAGTGCGAATGGCGGATAACGGCAAGGCCGCATTCGACCTGTTGGAACAGGAAAAAGTGGATCTGGTGCTGATGGACTGCCAGATGCCGGAATGGGACGGTCTCACCGCCACCCGCGCCATCCGCGCCCGCGAACGGGAACAACGGCGCGCCCACCTGCCCATCCTGGCGCTATCGGCCAATGCCATGCCCGGTTTCGAGGAAAGCTGCCGCGCGGCGGGCATGGATGCCTACCTGAGCAAACCCCTGCGAGAAGAAGAACTCACCGCCGCGTTGCGGCGCTGGCTGCCGGGCGCGGCAGTCGTGAAACAGGAGGTAGGGCGCGGTGGCCAAACGGTAGGAACTCCCTCGGAAGCACGAACCACGCCACACAGCGAGCGGGGTTTCGACCTGGAAAAGGTCCGCCGTTTGTGCCGTAACGATGCGCGCAAGGTGGAAGAAATGCTGATGCTGTTTCTCAGCAGCAGCGAAGATCTGCTCGCCCAACTAGCTCAATCCCTGGAACTACACGACCTCCCCCTCGTGGCTCGGCATGCGCACCAGATCAAGGGTGCGGCAGCCTACCTGGGTGCCGAGACGGTGACGGTACTGGCCAGCGAAATCGAGGCCGCCGCCAAGGCCGGCGACCTGGAAGCCTGCCTGACCACCCAGGAAGATATGGAGACCGCCTTCATCCGCCTGTCGATTCCCCTCCGCCGGGAGATAGAACGCCTTACGCAAAGGTAGAATCAGCGCTTTTCCGCGATTTATTCATTCCTTCCCATGCTCGACATTCAGCTTCTTCGCAAGGACCTCACCGCCGTCGCCGTGAAGCTCGCCAGCCGGGGCGTCACCCTGGACACCGCCCGAATAGAACAACTCGAAGCCGAGCGAAAAGCCATCCAGGTGAGCACCCAGGATTTCCAGGCCCGCCGCAACCAGCTTTCCAAGCAGATCGGACAGGCCCGCGGCAAAAGCGAAGATGCCAGCACGCTGTTAGCCGAAGTCGCGAGCCTGGGGGACGATCTGAAAGCCGGCGAAGCGCGCCTGGCAGGCATCCAGGAAGATCTTTCCGCCCTGCTCATGACCATTCCAAACCTGCCGCATGAAAGCGTGCCGGTCGGCAGAGGCGAGCAAGACAACCTGGAAGTGCGCCGCATCGGCACCCCGCGCGCCTTCCCCCTGCCCGCCCTCGATCATGTGGAAATCGGTGAGAACCTCGACCTGCTCGATTTCCCCACCGCCGTGAAGATCACCACCAGCCGCTTTGTGCTGATTCGCGGCGCGCTGGCGCACCTGCATCGGGCTTTGGCGCAATTCATGCTGGACACCCACACCCGGGAACACGGCTACCAAGAGGTCTATGTGCCGTACCTGGTAAACGCCGACTCCATGCGCGGCACCGGCCAACTGCCCAAGTTCGAAGAAGACCTGTTCAAGCTCACAAACGGCATGTATCTCATCCCCACCGCCGAAGTACCGGTCACCAATATCGTGCGCGGTGAGATCATTCCGGCCGAGAACCTGCCCATCAAACTGGTCGCCCACACCCCCTGTTTCCGCTCGGAAGCCGGCTCCTACGGCCGCGACACGCGCGGCATGATCCGCCAGCATCAGTTCGACAAGGTGGAAATGGTGCAATTCGTGCGGCCGGAGGATTCCTACGACGCGTTGGAAGAACTCACCAGCCACGCCGAAGCCATTCTGCGGAAACTCGACCTCCCCTACCGCGTGGTGGCCCTGTGCAGCGGCGACCTCGGCTTCTCCGCGGCCAAGACCTATGACCTGGAGGTCTGGCTGCCGGGCCAGAACACCTACCGGGAAATTTCCTCCTGCTCCAACTTCGAAGCCTTCCAGGCGCGCCGTATGCAGGCCCGCTACCGCACCGAGAAGGACGGGAAACCGGGCAAGCCGGAACTCATCCACACCCTCAACGGCTCCGGCCTGGCGGTGGGACGCACTCTGGTGGCGGTACTGGAGAACTACCAGAATGCCGACGGCAGCGTCACCATCCCCGAGGTCTTGCGCCCCTACATGAACGGCGCCAGCGCCATCAGCCGGGAATAAGGGGCCCCTGTGGCGCCGGCGCTACAGCCCGGAAAAGTAACCCCGGTACGGCTTTTCATACTTCGCCAGAATGTCGTAATAGATACGCACGTTTTCGACGAAGGCGCGCGCCTCGCCGCCACGCGCATAACCATTTTTCAGCTCGGCGGCGTACTTGCCCCGGCTGAGCAGGGGCAACACCTCCTTCAGGTCATTCCAGGTGTTCGGGTTGCGCCCCAGTTTCTCCGCCAGGGCACGCGCGTCCTGCAAGTGCCCCATGCCGATGTTGTAGGCGGCCAACGCCATCCAGATGCGATCGGGATCGGCGATTTGCAGCGGCAGCGATGCCATCAGTGAAATGAGGTAGCGCGCGCCACCCTGGATGCTCTCCTGCGCATCCAGGCGATTTTTCACCCCCAGATGGTCGGCGGTGTCCTCCGTCAGCATCATGATGCCGCGCACACCGGTGAATGAAACCGCCTGCGCGTTCCACTGCGACTCCTGGTAAGCCACCGCCGCCAGCAGACGCCAATCCATGTCGGTTTCGTTCTGCGCCTTGTAGAAATGAGGCGCCAGGCCACGCAGCAGAGTGCCGCGTTTTTCCAACACCCCCAGCACATCCGCCTCCTCCAGGCGCTGGACATGGCCGAAGTAACGCTCGCGCAGGCGCGCCAGTTCGCCGCTCGTTTCACTTTCCTGAAAGAAACGCATCATCTGGCGGGAAAAGCCCAGACCCATGCGCTGGCCGATCAACCAGGCCTGCGGTTGGCTGCCCCCGAGCGCGAAAGTGCGCACCAGAGTGGGATGGAAATTGCGCGCAATATCGAAACTGTCCGAATCGGCAACCGCGCAGTCGCTGAGCCCCAACTCGACACGCTCCAGCAACTCCTCCGAATCAGGCACATTCATTTCCACCCAGGCCAGTCCGGGCTGACGCCGCTTGATCAGGCGCAAGTTCTCGACATGGCTGCTCTGCGCCACCACTTCCAGCCGCAAGCCGTTCAGGTCCGCCGGCGATAGCGGTAGCGGGCGCATCTGACGGCAGACCACCCATTCTTTGACCTGGCCATAAGTTGGGCCAAAACGATGCCGTATCCGGCGATCATCTGTCGCGCTCAAGCCGGCCGCCGCGATATGCGCCTGGCCCTTGTCCATGATTTCAAACAGGCCCGGCAGGGTCTCAGCCAGCACGAAACGCACCTTCCAGCCCTGCGCCGTCGCGAACCGCATGATCAGATCGTGTTCAAAACCCACCGCTTCGGATTTGGCATTCAGATAGTAGGTAGTCGGGCTGTTGCGCGTCACCACCACCAACTCACCTGAATTTTCCGGCGTCGGGAGGGGCGCCGGCATACAGCCGGCAAGGCACAGAGCCAGCATGGCCAACAGCAGGCCACGTCCAAAATAGTTGAACCTGGATTCCCCAGTTGAACACGCCCGAGTGTACGGTTTTCGGGTCGGCCGGCAAGGCGCGCTCAGTTGCCAATGCGCGCAGCGGGCCGGGGCCCGCAAGGAGGAGCAGCGGAGTCGTTGGCGGCTTTGCCGCCTTACGAATCCGGCGTACCCCTTGCGGGTGCAACGCAGCCAGATGGCCCGAAAACCTTGCAATCGGGCGCATAGCGGCGTTACCCAATTGGTGAGCGTAACCGGAGGCGATAACGTCAGCATCCATGCGGCCTTACAAGGGCTGGGGAGCGGTCAACTGAGGATTCCAGGTTGAACCAAGTCATTTGCCTTGAACGCATTTCGACCCAATGACCCGATGAGAATGTGAGTAGAATGCCGCCCTTTCCCGCTCAAGGCCAGCCCTGACAGCAGCCCTGACAGGAAACCCGACCCGGAGAGATGGCAGAGTGGTCGAATGCGCCGGATTCGAAATCCGGTTTACAGCTTGCTGTAACGGGGGTTCGAATCCCCCTCTCTCCGCCACCGCTTCACAGGGTATAGGGCCGCTGCCATGCCCGACCACAGTCGCCGCGCCTGATAAAGTTTCACGGCCATCGCCATCCGGGTTTCTTGTGCGCATTCCCGGGGTGCGCGCGGCAAGGTGTCCGACATGCCGGGGGGGCACAAGCCTTGATGAGGAGCGGCATAGCAGCCCCTCGCTAAAGTTGGAGATACTTGGGCGATGGGTGCTGTAGCGCCGGCATCTTCGCCGGCCGTTCACGGCAACCGGCAAGGATGCCGGCGCTGCCTCAACGCCCCATGCGATATTCAGCGGAACGCCCGTGCGCCTGCAAGCCTTCGCCGTAGGCCAGAGGGATAGCGATTTCGCCAAGCGTTTGGGCGCCCTGGGCGGAGACATGGATGATGCTGGAACGCTTCTGGAAGTCGTAGACACCCAGGGGTGAGGAGAAGCGCGCGGTGCGCGAGGTGGGCAGGACGTGGTTGGGGCCGGCGCAGTAGTCTCCCAGCGCCTCGCAGGTGTTGCGGCCCATGAAGATGGCGCCAGCGTGGCGAATCATCGGGAGCATGGCGTTGGGGTCTTCCACTGACAGTTCCAGGTGTTCCGGGGCGATGAAGTTGGCGATTTCCGCCGCTTCATCGAGGTCGCGGCAAAGAATCAAGCCGGCGCGGTTGCCGAGAGAGGCGGCAATCACGTCCCGGCGCGGCAAGGTCGGCAGCAGTTTGTTCACGCTGGCCTGCACGGCGTCGAGATAGGCGGCATCCGGGCAGATCAGGATGGATTGCGCGAGTTCGTCGTGTTCGGCCTGCGAGAACAGGTCCATCGCGATCCAGTCGGGATCGGTCTTGCCGTCGCAGATCACCAGGATTTCCGAGGGGCCGGCGATCATGTCGATGCCGACGATGCCGAATACGCGGCGTTTGGCTTCGGCCACATAGGCGTTGCCGGGGCCGACGATCTTGTCCACCTGCGGGATGGTCGCGGTGCCATAGGCCAGGGCGGCCACAGCCTGGGCGCCGCCGAGGGTGAATACCCGGTCGACCCCAGCCACGGCAGCGGCCGCCAGCACCAGCTCATTGCGCTGCCCGCCTGGGGTAGGCACCACCATGATGAGTTCCTTCACACCCGCCACCTTGGCGGGGATGGCGTTCATCAGCACCGAAGACGGGTAAGCCGCCTTGCCGCCCGGCACATAGAGGCCGACGCGATCAAGCGGGGTGATCTGCTGGCCGAGCACCGTGCCGTCCGCTTCGGTATAGGTCCAGGATTCCTGGCGCTGTTTCTCGTGATAGCTGCGTACCCGTTCGGCGGCGCGGCGCAATGCTCGTTCCAGGCGCAACGGCAACTTGCCCAGCGCAGCTTGCAGTTCCTCCTGGGAAATCTCCAGCGCGGCCATGTCCGCCACCTCAAGGCGGTCGAAGCGCGCGGTGTATTCGATCACCGCCGCATCGCCGCGGGTTTTCACAGCGGCGAGGATTTCCGAGACGGCGTCACTCACCGCACTGTCGGTGGCGTCGTTGAATGCCAGAAGCTCACGGAGGCGGGCGCGAAAATCAGAAGTGGAAGCGTCGAGACGGGCAATGGCAAGGTCGGTCATGGCGGCCTGAAGGCGGATTGATGCGGTGCGGAATTATAGCCATTGGTTTACTCTCGGCATCTGTTTCAGGGAACCCGGCACGCCCCTTTTCCGTCTGCCGGAATCCCGCTGTATTGGAGACCATCTTGAAGCGTCATTGCCCACTTGTCCGGCTGTTGCCATTTTTCATGCTTACCGCGCTCGCCGCCTGCAAACCCCAGTCCGGCCCGCCCCCCGGTGGCATGGCCGGGATGCCGCCGCCCGAGGTGGAAGTTATTACCGTCGTACCGCGCAGCGTGCCGCGCAGCGTGGAGGCGCCGGGACGCTTGCAGGCGGTGCGCACGGCGATCGTTTCGGCGCGCGTGGAAGGCATCCTGGAACAGCGTACTTATGTCGAGGGCAGCGAGGTCAAGGCCGGCGCGGTGCTTTTCCGCATCGACGACCGCACGCTCGCGGCCAATCTGGCCAGCGCTCGAGCCAACTTGGCCAAGTCGCAGGCACAGGCTTTGATTGCCAGGCAGAACCAGGAGCGCATGCAGGCCCTGGCGGGCAGCAAAGCAATCAGCCAACAGGAACTGGATCAGGCGGTGGCCACCAAGGCGCAGGCGGATGCCGAGGTGGCGGCGGCGAAGGCAGATCTGGCGCGCGGCGAGATCGACCATTCCTACGCCAAGGTCACCGCACCTATTTCCGGCCGCATCGGTCGAGCCCTGATCAGCGAGGGCGCGCTGGTGGGTAAAAATGAAGCTACGCCGCTGGCCAACATCGAGCAATACGACCCGATCTGGGTGAATTTCTCACAGTCCAGCGCCGAGTTTCTGCAACTGCGCCAGGGCAAGGCCGCCCATGCTCCCCTGAAACTGGTGCTGGAAAACGGCCGCGAGTATCCGCATCCCGGCAAACTCTTGTTCAACGATCTGGCGGTAGACCCGGCCACCGGCACGGTCGGCCTGCGCGGCGAATTTCCCAACCCGGCTCGGCTGCTGCTGCCCGGTCAGTTCGTCAGCGTGCGTTTGCCGGTGGCGGCCGTGGACAACGCCATCGTCGTGCCGCAACGCGCGTTACAGGTCTCGCCGCAAGGCCAGGTCGTGCTGCTGGTCGGCGACGACGGCAAGGTGGCCGCGCAGCCGGTGAAGACTGCGGGCCTCTCCGGCAATGGCTGGATCATCAGCGAAGGCCTGAAAGGTGGCGAGAAAGTCATCGTCAGCGGCGTGCAGAAGGCGCGGCCCGGAATGGCGGTAAAAGCGGTAGCCGCCAAGTGAGCCGCGACTATCGTAGGTTGGGCAAAGCGAAGCGTGCCCAACAATCACCGGTGGATGTTGGGCGCGCTTCGCTTTGCCCAACCTACGCCTCTGCCCGCTGACCCCCATGCTTCCCCGCTTCTTCATCGACCGTCCGATCTTCGCCTGGGTTGTGGCGCTTTCCATTCTGCTGGCGGGGGCGTTGGTGTTCCCGAAGCTGCCGGTTTCGCAATATCCGGAAGTCGCTCCTCCGGCCCTGTCCATCACCGCCGTCTACCCCGGCGCCAGCGCGCAGGTGGTGGAGGATGCCGTCACCAGCCTGATCGAACAGGAGATGAATGGCCTGGATAACCTGCTCTATATGGAGTCCAACTCGGACGCCAGCGGGACGCTCACGCTGACCCTCACCTTCGCCACCGGCGTCAATCTCGACATCGCTTCGGTGGAGGCGCAGAACCGCATCAAGCGGGTGGAAGCGCGCCTGCCCGATGAAGTACGGCGGCAAGGCATCACGGTAGCGAAGGCGCGGCGCAACTTCATGATGTTCGTGACCGTGTTTTCGCCGGATCAATCACTCAATGCCATCGACCTGGGCAGTTTCACCGCCGCCAACGTGCTGGAAAATTTGCGCCGCGTGCCGGGCGTGGGCGAGGCCAATCTGTTCGGCACGGAATACGCCATGCGCCTGTGGCTGGACCCGCTGAAACTGGCCAGTTTCGCCATGACGCCGGGCGAGGCGTTGCGCGCGGTGCAGGCGCAGAACGTGCAACTGGCGACCGGCGAACTCGGACAACTACCCGCCCTCCCCGGCCAGCAACTGACCGCCACCGTGATTACCCAGGGACGTCTGAAAACCCCGGCCGAGTTCGGCGAAATCCTGCTGCGCACCGCCGCCAGCGGGGCCGCCGTGCGTTTGAAGGATGTCGCCCGGATCGAACTGGGCGCCCAGGATTACAGCGTTCAGGCGCGCCTGAACGGCAAACCCACGGCCGCCATCGGGGTCAAACTGGCGCCCAGCGGCAATGCCCTGGAAACCGCCAAGGCGGTGAAGGCACGGATGGCGGAACTGGCGAAGTTCTTCCCCAAGGGCGTTTCCTGGGATGTGCCCTACGACACCTCGCGTTTCGTCGAAATCTCCATCCGCGAAGTGGCCTACACCCTGGCCGAGGCCTTCTTCCTAGTGTTCCTGGTGATGTGGCTGTTCCTGCAGAACCTGCGCGCGGCGATCATCCCGACCCTGGTGGTGCCGGTATCGCTGGTCGGCACGCTGGTCGGTCTTTACCTGCTGGGCTACTCAATCAACGTGCTGTCGCTGTTCGCGATGGTGCTGGCCATCGGTATCGTGGTGGACGACGCCATCGTGGTGGTGGAGAACGTTGAACGCATCATGACCCAGGAAAGCCTGCCAGCGCGCGAGGCCACCTCCAAGGCGATGGGCCAGATATTCGGCGCCATCGTCGGCATCACCACAGTGCTCTCGGCGGTATTCATCCCGATGGCCTTCTTCACCGGCTCGGTGGGTGCCATCTACCGCCAGTTCGCGGTGACCCTGGTGATGACCATGTTGTTCTCCGCCTTCCTGGCGATCAGCCTGACCCCGGCCCTGTGCGCCACCCTGTTCAAAGGCATGGCCAGGGAACAGATGGAACACCAGACCGGCTTCTTCGGCCTATTCAGCCGCTTCTTCACCCGCACCACCAACGGTTATCTGAATGGCGTCACCGCCGCGGTAAAACGGCCGCTGCGCATGATGCTGCTGTTCGCAGGTCTGGTCGGCATCACCGCTTTCCTGCTGCTGCGCCTACCCACCGGCTTTCTACCTGACGAAGACCAGGGCTATCTGATTTCCATCGTGCAACTGCCATCCGGCGCCACCCAGGAACGCACCGTGGCCGTGCTGTCGCGACTGGAACAGCATTTCCTCAAGCAGCCGGAAGTGGCCAAGGTGGTCGGTGTGGCGGGCTTCTCCTTCTTCGGCAAGGGCCAGGACGCCGCCATCGCTTTTGTCCGCCTGAAAGACTGGGACGAGCGCACCCGGCCCGACGACCACGCCCTCAAGGTGGTGCAGCGCGCCAACATGGCGCTATTCGGCATCAAGCAGGCCATGATCTTCGCCCTCAACCCACCACCAATCCCGGAACTGGCGGCGGTGGGCGGCTTCGACTTCCGCTTGCAGGATCGCGCCGGCCTGGGCCGCGAGAAACTTCTGGAAGCGCGCAATCTGGTGCTCGGCCTGGCATCGACCGATGCCCGTCTGGCCGGCGTGCGCCCGGAAAGCAAGGAGCCGGCGACGCAATTGCTGCTCGACATCGACCGCCTGAAAGCCAACAGCCTCGGCATTGACCTGGCGGAACTCAATCAGACCCTGGCGGTGGCACTCGGCTCGGCCTATGTCAATGACTTCATCCGCGACGGGCGCGTCCTGCGGGTGGTGATGCAACTCGATGCCCAGGCACGTTCCACCCCGCAAGGCCTGCTTTCGCTACGGGTGCGCACGATGAAGGGCGGCATGGTACCGCTCGCGGAGATCGCCACGCCGCGCTGGGTGGTTGGTTTGCCCAAGCTGGATCGCTACAACGGCGTGCCAGCGATGAAGATCGCCGGCGGCCCGGCGGCCGGCCGCAGTACCGGCGAGGCGATGCAGGCGATGCAGGAAATCGCCGGCAAACTGCCACCCGGCATCGGCTTCGAGTGGTCCGGCACCTCCTATGAAGAAAAACTCTCGGGCGCGCAGGCGCCGGTGCTGTTCGCGCTATCGCTGATCGTCGTGTTCATGTGCCTGGCCGCGTTGTACGAATCCTGGACCGTGCCGCTGGCGGTGCTGCTGGTGGTGCCGTTGGGCGTGTTCGGCGCGGTACTGGCGGTGACCCTGCGCGACCTGCCCAACGACGTCTATTTCAAGGTCGGCCTGATCGCCATCATCGGCCTCTCGGCCAAGAATGCCATTCTGATCGTGGAATTCGCGCGGCAGATGGAAGCCCAGGGAAAAAGCACGCTGGACGCCGTCACCCAGGCCTGCCGTTTACGCTTCCGCCCCATCGTCATGACCTCGATCGCCTTCATCTTCGGCGTCATGCCGCTAGCCATCTCCAGCGGCGCCGGCGCGGCCAGCCGCCACGCCATCGGTACCGGCGTCATGGGCGGGATGATCGCCGCCACCGTGCTCGCCGTATTCATCGTGCCGCTGCTCTACCTCCTGGTGCGCAAGCTCTTCCCCGGCCCCATCCGCTACCACGGCGCCGCCCAGCATGGAGATGACCATGCGTAAGACCCTGCTTGCCCTGCTTGTGCTCAACCTGGCCGGCTGCGTGGATATGCCCACTTTGCGCCACGCCAATCCCGACCTGCCTAAGGCATGGCCCGCCTCTGTTCCGGTCGGGAAGGAGGAGCCACGCTTGCATGAGTGGTGGACTCTGTTCAACGACACCGCCCTCACCGCCCTGATTGAGGAAGCGCTGAAGTACAACAGCGACCTTTTACTAGCCGCCGCCCGCATCGAGGAGGCTCGCGCCGCCTTGGGGCTGACCGATGCCGACCGCCAACCCAGCGTGCAACTTGGCGGCAGTGCCGGACGTACTCGCGCCACGGAAAAGGGAAGTTTCCCCCTCCCCTCCCCGATCAACAACAAATTCCAGGTGAACATCCAGGCCGCCTTCGAGGCTGATCTCTGGGGCCGCTACCGGCAAGCCAGCGCCGCCGCCCGCGCCGACTTGCTGGCCTCGGAATACGCTCGCGAGGTGGTGCGCGCCAGCCTGGCCAGCACCGTCGCCCAGGCGACTTTCCAGATTACCGCGCTCGACGCCACCCTGGCCCTCACCCGGGACACCCTGAACAACCGGCGCGAAACCGTTGATCTGCACAAACTTCGTTTTGACGGCGGCATCGCCTCGGAACTCCCTTTGCGCCAGGTAGAAGCCGAACTGGCCGGGGTGGAAGCGACACAAGCCGAACTCACCCGGCAATTGCGCCAGCAGGAAACCGCGCTGGCCCTGCTCCTTGGCCGCTCGCCACGTGGACTGGTGGAAGACCCTCTGGCGCGTGGCAAGCCGCTGGACCTGCTGACTCCGCCGCCGCTGATTCCCGCCGGCCTGCCCTCTGACCTGCTCGCCCGCCGCCCCGACCTTCGTCAGGCGGAACAGCAACTCGCCGGCGCCGAAGCGCGCGTGTTGCGGACGAAGGCCGCCATCTATCCCTCGCTCTCGCTCACCGCCAACCTGGGTTCGGAAAGCAAAGCCCTCTCCAATCTGTTCAGCGGCCCCGCCACCATCTGGGGCATCGGCGCCAGTCTGGTGCAAACGCTTTATAACGCCGGCCGCACCGAAGCCACCCTGAAGGGCGATGCCGCGCGCCAAGAGCAGGCGCTGCTCGAATACGAACGAACCTTGCGAGTCGCCTTCAAGGAAGTTCTCGATGCCCTGGTAGCCACCCGCCAGGCACGCGAAGCCGAGGCAGCCGAAAGCCGCCGCGCCCAGGCCCTGGCCCGCGCCGCCGAACTGGCCGACCTTAGATACCAGAATGGGGTGTCCAACTATTTGGAAGTCCTTGACGCCCAACGCAGCCTGTATCAAGCCAGACAGAACCTTATCGAAGCTCGCCGTGCTGGTCTGGCCGCGTCATCCGCCTTGTTCAAGGCCTTGGGGGGAGGCTGGCCTCTCCAGACTGAAACTTCGCCTCCAGGCGAGCGCGGGTGAGGGTCACCGCATCGAGCCCCTGTTCGTTGGTGAACAAAACCATGCCGCCCATCGGGCTGATCCAGGTAAGCACGAGTTGGCGCTCGGCCGCCGCGCTTCTGAAAACCACCCGGTCGTCCAGTTTCAGTACCGGCATACGGGCACCCTGATCCGTGTTCGCTAGCTCGGGGGCGGCCAAATTGCGCGGGACTGAAGGGTCGGCGCTGAGCACTTCCTTTTTTTCCAGGTTCTGCCCGGCTTGCAGGCCTTCCCTCGCCAGAGCGGCATGCAGCATGGCCATGCGCTCGAACAAGGCATCCCGCGCGCCCACCTCCATGCCCAGCGCGGCACAGCCGGCATGCAGACGGGCCAGCAGGGTTGGCAACATGCTTAGTAGTGTGAGGGTTTCCTCTCTCCCCCGTTTCGGCGCCAGGCTCCAGAGCAAAGCACTGACGGCCTCCCAGCCTGCCTTCCAGTCGCTGTGCTGATTACCCTTGACCAGGTAGATGCCAGTCAGCAGGCGTGGCCAATCCCGCAACAGAAACGCATGCACCTCTTCCGGAGCGCGGTCATTCCTGATCTGCTGTGCCATCTCGTCCTGAATCTTGATGAACACCTCGCTCATGAGAATGGATCTGTTGGCCATGGGTAGCTTCATCCTTGCTTCTTCAGTTGACCGCTCATCACCGCTGGAGACGCCTCATTTTCGAAATCCGATTTCCTATATCGGCGCTACCTTGATTTTCTTTAGACACAAGGTGTTAGCGCATTTTTCCGGGGAATTAACACTTTGCCAGAGAGGGTAACCCTGTTACCCTGCCGGCTGTTTTTGCCCTGTCGGGATGTAATCAATGACCCCTAAGTTCACCCGCAAGCACCTGTTTCTAGCCCTGGCCGCGCTACCGTTCATGGGCGTCGTCGCCGCCTTCGGCATCGCCCCGGATACCACCACCGAGAACCTCCCGCGAGAGACCGTGGTGGAAAGCGTTGCACTGCCCCAGGCGCAAGCCACTGACAGTGGCACCTTCGATTTCTGGCGAGAAGAACGCATCGGCCGTGGCGATACTCTGCAAAGCCTGCTTGCCCGTCTCGGTGTGGAAGGCGAGGAAGCCCGCTACGTCCTCGCCGCCGCGCAGGAAAGCAAATTCCTGGGCCGCCTGGCCCCCGGCCGCAGTGTGCTGGCGCGCGTCACTTCCACGGGCCAATTGATGTTGTTTCGCTATCTGGTTTCTGATGAGAAGCTGGTCACGGTCACCCGCGCCGGCGGCAAATTCCAGGTCAACGAACAGCCCGTGGCGCTGGAATCCCGCCAGATCCTACGTTCCGGTGAAATCGAAGGTTCCCTGTTCGGCGCCACAGATGCCGCCGATGTGCCTGACCGCATCGCGTCTGAAATGGCCGAAGCCCTCTCCGGCGATATCGACTTTCACAAAGATTTGCGCCGTGGCGACCACTTCTCCGTGGTCTACGAGGCGTTTTATTTGGAGGGGCAGTTGGTGAAGACCGGCCGCATGCTCGCCGCCGAATTCGTCAACCAGGGCAAGTCCTACCAGGCGCTGTACTTCAAGGACGCCCAGGGCCGTGAAGGCTATTTCACTCCGGATGGGCAAAGCCTGAAGCGCGCCTTTCTGAAGTCACCCATGCCTTTCAGCCGTATCTCTTCCGGCTTCAGCGGCGCCCGTTTCCACCCTGTCCTGCAAAGGTGGCGCGCCCACAAGGGTATCGACTACGCCGCGCCCACCGGCGCTCCGGTGCGCGCGGTAGCCGACGCCAAAGTGGAGTTCGTCGGCCGCCAGGGTGGTTACGGCAATCTGATCGTGCTCAAGCATCAGGGTAGCTACAGCACCGCCTACGGCCACCTGTCACGCTTCGGCAAGGGCATCAAGCGCGGCACCCCTATCGGCCAGGGCCAGGTGATCGGTTATGTCGGCGCCACCGGCCTGGCCACCGGCCCACATCTGCACTATGAGTTCCGCGTCCACAACGTGCAGCAGAATCCACTGGCGCTGAAACTGCCGACTTCCTACCCCCTGGATTCCCACGCCAAAGCGCAGTTCGCCGCCAAGGCTCAGCCTCTGGTCGCCAACCTCGGCCTGCTGCGCAACTCCAATCTGGCGTCGCTGGATTAATGTAGCGCCGGCAAGGTTGCCGGCGTTACAGAATAGCAAGGCCGCCACGCGCGGCTTCGCCCCATCCCAGCTTTTCCACCACGGCCTGTAAATCCTCGGCCAACGGTGCTGACAGGTGTAGTGCCTCGCCGCTGACCGGGTGCGTCAGTCGCACCTCCGTTGCCGCCAGAAACAGTCGTCGGCAGTGGAACAATTCCTGAAATAACCGGTTGTGCCGCCCCTTGCCGTGGGTGGCGTCGCCGATGATGGGATGGGAAAGGTGTTTCAGGTGGCGGCGCAGCTGGTGCCAGCGCCCGGTCAAGGGCTTCAGTTCCAGCAGGGCATAGCGGCTGCTCGGGTAGCGATCCACCTGGTAAGGCAATTCCACCTTGGCGAGACACCGCTAGTGTAGTGTCTCTTAAATGCCTATACATTCAAGCCGTCTGCTGCTGGGCCATAACCTCCTGAGCCTTCTGGATTTTGCGCAGG
>PFJX01000044.1 GCA_002784045.1 Hydrogenophilales bacterium CG_4_10_14_3_um_filter_63_21 | reverse complement strand
TGAAAGAGATCAAGCGCCTGCCCATGAAGCGGCCGGTGGGCAAATACAACGTGTGGAACAAGACCCGGCTGTCGGAAGGGACGAGCCACTGAATTTGACTTCCGTCAAGCCGGGGGCTCGACCTGGCGCGGGCGGAAACGTATCGTTCCTTCCTACATTAAATCCCTAACTGGAGAACTTCCCATGAACATGCAGCGACTCTTTGAAAAGAGCGAAAACACCGCCGTCATCGCCGCCGTCACAATCTTCATCGTCTTCCACTTCGGCATCCTGGTCCTGTTCGACATCGTGAAAATCTGAGTCAGGCCATTCCGAGATTTGGGGGCTTTTGCCCCCATTTTATTGCGCCCTGGCTTCTACCGGCCATCGCGGATACCGAACGGTATAAGCAGCGGCTTGGCAGCCGTTTTTTGGCTGCTTAGCCGTTCGCTTAGGGGCTTCATCGCACGGTCCGCTCCTACGGCAGCGTAGTTGTTTCACCGTGGTCCGGCTGCCGCCGGAAGGCTTGCTACTCGATCGTCTCCCCGTGCCAGCCCAACGGCGACAGGCCGCGCGCCAGCGCCCCGGCTTGCAGGGCTTGCAGGAAGGCGTGGGGGCCGGCGGCATAGATGTCGGCGCGATACAGATCGGGGTGTTGGGCGAGGATGGATTCGGCAATGGCGGCCGTGGTGCCGGCGGCGGTATCCAGCGCCTGGTAGGTGAAATCGTCGAGGGCATCGGCCCAGGCGCGGCAGAGGTTTTCCTGATAGTGGCCGACGCTGTCGGCAACGGCGCCAGCCACCCAGTAGAGGCTCATGGATTCGGCGATTTCCAGGCTCATGGCGTGCTGCACCAGGCTCTTGATCGGCGCGAAGCCGTCTTCCCAGGCGACGAAAATCACCGGCCGGCGTGAATCCAGTTTCATCACGAAGCGGCCATGCGGGCCGTCGACGCGCACCACGTCTTCCTTGGCCAGGTCAGCGAGGGCATGGCGCGAGAAGGGGCGGTTGTCGCGGCGGATATGCAGTTCGATGTGGCGCTCCTCGCACGGGCAGCTCGCCACGTAATACTCACCGCTGACGCCATCGGCGGTCAGCGTCACCCGCTGTCCAGCGAGGAAATGCAGCCGCTGGCTGCGCGGCGCGGTGAGGTGCAGGGCGGCGATGCGGTCGTTGAGCATTTCTACCGCCTTCACCCGGGTGGAAATGTCCTGCAGCGGGATGTCATCGGCGCCGGAAACGCCGGCTTCCACCACCACATCGTTGACCGCCGTGTAGGAACAAAGCAGGAAGGCGCCGTCAGCCTTTTCCGCATCCTTGAGCACGAAGTCGTGTGGATGCACTTTCTTGACCTGGCCGGATACCAGGCGTGCCTTGCACTCGCCGCAATTGCCGTTGCTGCATCCGTAATTAAGCGGGATACCGGCGCGCAGGGCCGCTTCCAGCAGGGTGTCGTTGCCTTCCACGGAGAATTCGTGGCCTGCTGGGAGAACCGTTACCTGAGCGGACATGATGCGCATCACATTTTCCTGGGCCAGCAGGGACTGGGCGCGCTCGGTGTCCTTGGGGCGCGCTTCAAGTTCCTGTCTCAGCCATTGTTTGAGATCGACGACCGCCTGCTGGACGGCTGGGTTGGCAACCCCCGCACCCGCCTCCGTGACATCGTCCAGTTTGTCGTCGAGGAAACGCAGCACCTCGTCGTAGTGCAGCAACAGGGTCTTGGCGGCGGCGAATTCGCGGCCCATCTCGAACAGCCGCTCGGCCAGCACTTCCTTGTCCGGCAGGGCATGTTCGTAGACGCGACGGGCAAAGGCCTTGGCCTTGATCTCTTCGACCCGTTTGAATTCGCCGTTGTCCTCCCATTGCACATCGGGGAACACACGCAGAAGTTCGTTCATGTCCACCATGCCGTCGAACGTGGACAGCTTGCCATCATGGATCATGCGCTGGATGACCGTGCGGGATTCGCCCACCAGGCGGGCGACGCGGGAGAGGGGGAGGAAATGGGCCATGGCCCGCATAATAGAGAGATCAAGCTGACGCGCAAAACAGCGCCCTGGAATATTTGAACATGCTGAAACTCTTCCCCCGCCCCTATTCCGAAACCGCCGCCCAGGCGCTGCGCCAGTCCGGCCTGCCACCGCTGCTGGCACGCCTGTATGCCGCGCGCGGCGTCCAGGCGCCGGACAACCTGAAGCACAAGCTGATGGAACTGTTGCCCTATGCCGACATGAAAAACTGCGTGGCGGCGGCATCGCGCCTGGCGGATGCTATTCGCGACGGCGAGAAACTGCTGGTGGTGGCCGACTACGACGCCGACGGCGCCACCGCCTGCGCAGTCGCGGTAACCGGCTTGACCGCTCTGGGCGCGAAGGTGGGCTACATCGTCCCCAACCGCTTCGAATACGGTTACGGCTTATCGCCGGAGATCGCGCAGTTGGCTTCAGGGCACAAACCCGACCTGTTGATTACCGTGGACAACGGCATTGCCGCCCACGCCGGCATCGAGGAAGCGAAACGCTTGGGGCTGGAAGTGCTGGTCACCGACCACCACCTGCCTGGCGACACGCTGCCGGACGCGTTGATCGTCAACCCGAACCAACCCGGCTGCGACTTCCCCAGCAAGAACCTGGCCGGCGTCGGGGTGATGTTCTACGTGCTGATGGCGCTGCGCGCGGAAATGAGAAAACGCGGCGCCTTCGATCACCGTCCCCAACCTAATTTGGCCGAACTGCTCGACCTGGTCGCGCTCGGCACGGTGGCCGATGTGGTCAAGCTGGACGCCAACAACCGCTTGCTGGTAGCGCAAGGTCTGATGCGCATGCAGAAAGGCCTGGCGCGGCCCGGCATCCAGGCCCTGTTCGCGACGGCGGGACGCAAGGTGGAACGCGCAGGCGCGGAAGACCTCGGTTTCGTCATCGGCCCGCGCCTCAATGCCGCCGGCCGCCTGGCCGACATGAGCGTGGGCATCGAATGCCTGTTGGCCCGCGACGAAGCCACCGCGAAGCAGCTGGCCGGGGAACTCGACCGCCTCAACCGCGAACGCCGCGAGATCGAGGCCGACATGCAGGATCAGGCCCTGGCTCTGCTCGACGGCATCCAGGTGAGTGAGGGCGCCAGCCTCACCCTGTTCGACCCGGCCTGGCACCAGGGCGTGGTCGGCCTGCTCGCCTCGCGCCTGAAGGAACGCCATCACCGCCCGACGATCGTTTTCGCCGACGGCGGCGATGGCCTCCTGAAAGGCTCCGGCCGCTCGATTCCGGGTCTCCATTTGCGCGATGCCCTGGACGTGGTGGATCGCCACCACCCCGGCCTGATCCTCAAGTTCGGCGGCCACGCGGCGGCGGCCGGCCTTACCCTGCGCCGCGAAGGGCTGGACACTTTCACGGCCGCCTTCGAAGCCGTGGCGCGGGAAAGCCTCTCCGCCGCCGACCTGGAAAAGCTGATCGAAACCGACGGTGAACTGACTCCTCAGGAATGCACCCTGGAAAATGCCGAAGCCATCCGCGGCGCGGTCTGGGGCCAGGGCTTCCCTGCGCCCGCTTTTCACGGCGAATTCAGCGTGCAGAGTCAGCGCCTGGTCGGCGAGAAACACCTCAAGTTGCGCCTCTCCGGCAAGGGCGTAAGCGCCGACGCCATCCTGTTCTTCCACGACACGCCGCTACCGGAGCGCATCCAGGCGGTGTATCGGCCGGAGGTAAACGAGTGGAACGGCAACAAGGCACTGCAATTCAACCTGGCGCACTGGAGCGAGCTGTGAGCGTACCCAAGAACGTCGCCATCATCGGTGGCGGGCCGGCCGGGTTGATGGCGGCGGAGGCCTTGGCTGGCTCGGGCGCGCAGATCGACCTCTACGACACCATGCCCTCGGTCGGCCGCAAGTTCCTCATGGCCGGCAAGGGCGGCCTCAACCTCACGCATTCGGAAGCGCGCGAACCCTTCCTCTCCCGCTACGGCGCGCGCCGCGGCGACATCGAATTGCTGCTTGACAGCTTCGGTGCCGACGACCTGCGCGCCTGGGCCGCGGGCCTTGGTATCAAAACCTTCGTCGGCAGTTCCGGGCGCGTGTTTCCGCGTGAAATGAAAGCCGCGCCCTTGCTGCGCGCCTGGCTGCATCGATTGCGCCAGGCGGGGGTGAACTTCCATGTACGGCATCGCTGGCTGGGGTGGGAACCCGATGTAGCGCCGGCGTCCCGCCGGCAGCTTTTATTCGCCACCCCCGAAGGCGACAAAACCATTGCCGCCGATGCCGTGATCCTCGCCCTGGGCGGCGGCAGTTGGGCGAAGCTGGGTTCCGATGGTGCCTGGGTGCCACTCTTGCGCGCGCGCGGCATCGACATCGCGCCGCTGCGCCCGGCCAATTGCGGTTTCGACCTCGCCTGGAGCGAGCATTTCCGTGCCCGCTTTGCCGGGCAGCCGCTGAAAACGGTGGTCGCCCATTACCGCGATGGCGCTGGCCAGGAAATTCACCGGCAGGGCGAATGCGTCATCACCGAGACCGGCATCGAAGGCAGCCTGATCTACGCCCTCTCGGCCCCACTGCGCGATCGCATCGAAGCCGATGGCAACGCCCTCCTCCACCTCGACCTCGCACCCGGCAAATCGCTTGAGCGGGTGACGGCGGAGGTGACGCATCCGCGTGGCTCGCGCTCGCTTTCCAGCCATCTGCAAAGCCGGGTCGGCATCGCCGGCCTCAAAGCGGGCCTGTTGCGCGAAGTGTTGGGTGCCGAGGCGTATGCCGACCCCGCGCAACTCGCCCCCGCGATCAAGGCCCTGCCTTTACGGCTGACCGCCCCGCGCCCACTCGACGAAGCCATCAGCAGTGCTGGCGGCGTGCGTTTCGAAGACCTGGACGAACACCTGATGTTGCGCGGCCTGCCCGGTGTGTTCTGCGCCGGCGAAATGCTCGACTGGGAAGCCCCCACCGGCGGCTACCTGCTCACCGCCTGTTTCGCCAGTGGCCGGGCGGTGGGGTTGGGGGCTCGACGTAGGATGTGGTGAGCGATAGCGAACCGCATCACCCAGGCACGCGCGGCATGATGCGGTTCGCTATCGCTCACCACATCCTACGGAATCCCCAGTACTTCCCGCGCATTCGCCGTGGTGCGCCGCGCCACTTCTTCCAACGTCGTCCCGCGCAGCTCCGCCAGCGCCGCCGCGATGCCCGCCACCTCGCCGGGTTCGTTGCGCCCCTTGCCGATCCAGGCCGGCGGAATATCCGGGCTGTCGGTTTCCAGGACGATGGCGTCCAACGGCAGCTCGAAGGCAAGTGCACGCAACCTCGTCGCCCGATCCCAGGTGAAGGCGCCGCCGAAACCCAGTTTGAAACCCAGTTTTATGAAGGCCTCGGCCTGCTGCCGGCTGCCGCTGAAGGCATGGGCGATACCGCCTTTCACAGCGGTTTTTCCAACAATCCGACGCAACTGCTTGAGGATCTGGTCATTGGCGCGGCGGCAATGCAGCAACACCGGCAGGTCGTATTCGCGCGCGATCTTGAGTTGCTCGACGTAGAAGATTTCCTGAGTGGCGAAATCCAGCCCCGGCACGAACAAATCGAGCCCGATTTCGCCGATGGCCACCGGCCGCCAGGCCTCGATCTGGCGGCGCAGATCGTCCAGGTGATCGGCTTGATGCGTGTGGATATACAGGGGATGCATACCCCAGGCCGGCAGACAGCCGGGATAACGGCGGCAAGTGGCCTCGACTGCGGCGAAGTTCGCTCGGGTGACGGCGGGAACAACCTGAATCGCCACTCCTGCCGCCTTCGCCCGCGCGTAAACGGCAGCGCGATCCGGGTCGAATTCGCCGGCGTCCAGGTGGCAGTGGCTGTCGATGAGGGTGCTCATGCGCGGCATTATGCTCGCCTGGCGAGATAGGCCAGCCGCCCCGCACTGGCTACAATTGCGCATCCTTCAAGCCAACGGAAACCCCCATGAGCAACATCGACTATCTAGCCATCACCGCTTCCGGCGAAGACAAGGTTGGCCTGGTACAGCGTTTCACCAACCGCATCGCCGAAGTCGGCTGCAATATCGAGGAATCCCGCATGGCGGTGTTGGGCGGCCAGTTCGCCATCCTGATCCTGATTTCCGGGCCCTGGAACGCGCTAACCAAACTGGAAGACCGGCTTGACTCGGTCGGCGGCGAACTTGGCCTTGCCATCATCCACAAGCGCACTCACCGGGCCGAACGCAAGACACCACAAGTACCCTACCGAGTCAACGTGGTGGCGATGGATCATCCCGGCATCGTCCACAGCCTGGCCGATTTCTTCGCGCGCCAGGGCATCAACATCGAGGAACTCACCACCGACACCTACCCCGCGCCGCACACCGGCACGGCCATGTTCTCGGTCAACATGACGGTCGGCGTGCCCGGCGACATGCACCTGCCGACGCTGCGCGGCGATTTCTTCGAGTACTGCGACAACCTCAACCTCGACGCGGTGATGGAACCGGCGCGCGATTGAGTAGGAGGCCCGCTCGCGGGCCGAACCACCGCGCCTGCGAACGATATTTCTTCCTCACCCCGCAATAATAAGAAGTATTATGTATTCGTAATACCGATGCGGTATTATCCCGACATCCGCATCCCGTTTCTCTCCCGCCATGTCGCATCGTCCACTATTCCTCGCCTGCCTCCTGTTGCTGCATGGTTCCGGCCAGGCACACGACCTCTGGATCGAACGCAGCGGCCTTCTCCACACCCTGGCCTACGGCCATGAGCGCTCCGGACATGAGGGGGCAAAGGCGCTGGAATACAAGACGGACTACGTGAAGCAGGCGACCTGCTACAACGCCGCCGGACAGGAGATCAGCGCCGAACGCGGCCGCGCCTATCCCGTCACCTTGAAAGGCGATTGCGCGGCGAGCTGGTTTCTCGCCTCCAGCGGCTACTGGAGCAAGACCCCCTACGGCACGAAAAATCTGCCCAGGAGCGAAGCCGGCCCGGTGATCGAAAGCTGGCTGTCCCTGGAGGGTGTGAAGCGCATCGACCAGTGGGGCACGGGCCTGAGCCAGGCATTGACCCGCAATCTCGAACTGGTACCGCTGAGCAATCCGCTGTCCTTGCGGACCGGCGAAAAGCTGCGCCTTGCCGCCTGGTACCAGGGCAAGCCCACCGCCGGCGTGACCGTAGCCTATTTCGGCAAGCCCCGTGGCGTCAGCGACAGCGAAGGCATGGTCAACATCCGCTTGCAGAATCCAGGCTTCCAGCTCATCCAGGCCAGTCTCGACCTGCCCTTGAACGATGCCAGGGCGGACAAGGCCATCCACGCCAGCAGCCTGCAATTCGAAATCAAATGAAAGCCATCCGTTTTCTTATCGTGGCGCTGCTCTGCCTGGCGCGCCCAAGCGCAGCCCACGACCTGCAATACACCGTGTCGAGCGCCCAGGCAGTGGTAGTGAAGCTGTTCTATGTCGACAACACACCCTTCACCTTCGAGGGTTACGAAATATTTCATGCCGGCGAAAAACTGCCCTATCAGGTCGGCCGTACGGATAGCCAGGGGCGCATCGCGTTTCTTCCGGACCGCGCCGGGGACTGGCGCATCAAAGCCATCTCCGAGGACGGCCACGGTCTCGACTTCACTCTGAAGTCCGATGCCGCCGCCCAGGTGGCAAGCCCGGACAAGCCGGCCTACGAACGCTATAGCCGCATCGTGGTCGGCATCGCCGTCATCCTCGGCCTGTTCGGATTCCTGTCGCTCTATGTAAGGGAGAAGAAATCATGAAGTCGCTGTATTGCGCCCTGCTCACCGCCGTGTCCACTCCCGCCCTCGCCCACCACGGCGTCGCCTCGCTGGGGGCAGCCGGTCTGGAAGGCCCCGGCGCGCCGGTGGAAACCTCCAGTTCCGCCACCCTGCCGGAAGGCAAGTGGCTGGGGCTGGTGAAGCTGGATTACGCGAAGTTCAAAACCTTCGACAGCAACCCCGCCAACCCGGAAGTCGATTACAACGCCTACTGGATGGCCGGCGTGGGTTACGGCTTCAAGCCCTGGCTTTCGCTCTACGCCATCCAGCCCTACAACATGAAAATGGATGAAGCCGGCGGCCTGAATTCGCGCGGCGCCACCGATCTCTCCCTGACCGCGGTGATCGGCTTCAAGTACGACGAGCGCTTCCTGCTGGTGCCGGCCAACGAAAGCCTGGACGACCTGGCCGACTGGCATTTCACAGCCAACCTGGACGCGAGCCTGCCCACCGGCAACGCCAACCATGTCTTGAGCAATGGAACGATCGACCCCGGAAAATCGCTGGGCTTCGGCAAATCCAGCTTCAACTACGGCGTGACCGCCACCAAACAGTTCAGCGAAAACGACACGGTGGTGTTCGAGGTGAACCAGATTCGCTTCCAGCGCTACCGCTACGACGATGGCAATTCCATGAAATTCGGTACCGAGACCCGCGTCAATACCGCTCTCTCGCACCGCCTGATGACCATTCCGGAGAGCAAGTTCCGCCTGGACGGCAACGTCGAACTCAACTATCTCAACCTGGGCAAGGATGACGACAGCACCGTACCCGGCCCCAACCCGGACACCGGGGGCGACATCCTCTACGGCGTGATCGGCGTGCGCCTTTACAAGGACAACATGAGCCTGGGCCTGGCCGTGAAAAAACCGATCTGGACGCAACTCAACGCCACCCCCGGCACCGTGTTGCAAGGCGCAGAGGGCAAGGAGAAATACCGCCTCATCGCCACCTTCTCGGCAATGTTCTGACCCCCGACCGTTCATCAACTCGTATGGTCCATTGGCCGCAGCTACGAAAGCAGCTCCACCTGTAGCGCAGGCGTCCCGCCTGCATCGTGGCCCTGATCAGAAGGAAGAAGCAGGCAGGGCGCCTGCGCTACAGGCCTGCTTCGGCCAAATGACAATCTCGGTTTAACAACGCCCCATGCACATCCCAGACGGTTTCATCGCCCCGCAAATGTACCTGCCGCTCTACGGCCTCGCCGCCGGCTTGTGGGCTTATGGCGCCAAGCGGGTGGCGCGCGAACTGGATGAAGCCACCCTGCCCTGGCTGGCTGCGCTGACGGCAGCCTCGTTCGCGCTGTCCTTCATCGCCCTGCCGTTGCCCGGCGGCACCAGCGCGCATGTCACCGGAGTGGGGTTACTGGCGGCGAGTTTCGGCATCTGGAATGCCTTCATGGCCGCCTCCATGGTGTTCGCCATCCAGGCCCTGCTGTTCGGCGACGGCGGCGTTACCACCCTGCCCCTGAATGCGCTGGCGATGGGCTTCGCCGGAGCGCTGGCGGCGCGCGGACTGTATCTCGCGCTGCGCCGCTGGCCCATCGTCGCCCTGTTCGCCGCCGGCTGGATCGGCCTGTGCCTGCCTTCACTGCTGATCGCCCTGGCCCTCGGCGCGCAGCCCCTGATCGCCCATGACGCGGCCGGCGCGCCGCTGTACTTCCCGTTCGGCTGGTCGGTCACCCTGCCCGCGCTGCTGATCCCTCACGCCCTCCTGGGCCTGGGCGAAGGCGCCCTGACGGTGCTGGGCGGGCGCCTGATCGAGCGATTGCGGTTACGCTACCGGAATGACTGAACCCGGCAAACTCGCCGCCTACCTGATCATCCTCCTCGCCGCCTCCTGGCTGACTTCACCCGCCTGGCTGGCGGCGGGGCTCGGCGCGGTACTCATGTTGTCCGGCCTGGATGCCGGCCGGCTATTGCGCCGCGCGCTGCTGGCCACGGCGGCGTTCAGCGGCACGGTTTCGCTCGCCTATATGGCCTACTACTGGTGGCAGACCCGCAGCCTGCCGCTGGACTGGCTCCTCACGGTCAACCTCCGCGTGCTGTTGATGGCCCTGCTCACCTTTCTCTTCATCGCCCGCGTCGATCTGTTCCAGGCGCTGGCATTCTCCCGCCGCCTCTCCTTCCTCCTGGTGCTGGCGGTGAGCCAGTCGCTGGGGCTGAAACGCACCCTGGAGGAATTCCGCCTCGGCCTGCAAAGCCGCTGCCCGCGCCCGGCCGGCCTGCGCGCCCGCTACCGCGCCGCCGCCCATGCCGCCGCCTGGCTGCTCGATCGGGCGCTGGCCAACGCGCACGAGTCGGCGCAGGCCATGCAATCGCGCGGCGTGTTCAGATGATCCGGGTCGAGGCCTTGAGCCACCGCTACGGCGACAAACCCAGCCTGGTGGAGGTGCGCTTCATGCTGGCGGCGGGTGAGAAGGCGGTATTGCTGGGCAGCAACGGCAGCGGCAAGTCCACCCTCCTGAAAATCCTCGACGGCCTGATCGCGCCGCAGGCCGGCGCGGTGTTCTATGAGGAGCAGCACATCACGCCGGATGAACTCAGGCACGGCCCCTTGCGCCACCGCTTCCGTCAGGAAGTGGCGCTGCTATTCCAGAACCCGGATGTGATGCTGTTCAACCCGACGGTGTACGACGAGATCGCATTCGGGCCGCGCCAGATGGGGCTTTCCGGCATACCCGAGCGGGTCGCGCACTGGGCCGATCTGCTCGGGGTGACGCCGTTCCTGAAGCGCCCCCCGTTCACCCTGTCCGGCGGCGAGAAACAGAAAGTCGCGCTGGCCGCGCTGCTGGTGGTGGAACCGAAACTGCTGTTGCTGGATGAACCCGCCGCATCCCTGGACCCGCGCAGCACGGGCTGGCTGGTGGATTTCCTCGCCGACCTGCCGATCACCCTGCTCACCACCACCCACAACCTCGGCCTGGCGCCGGAACTGGGTTCACGCACCCTGGTGCTGGGCGAGGATCACCGCCTGCTCTACGACGGCCCGATCGAACCGTTTTTGAGTGACACCGACAAGCTGGTGGCCGCCAACCTGGCGCATGTGCACCGCCACCGGCACGGCGGCGTGGAACATCGGCACTGGCATACCCACGATTGGTAGGAGACCCGCTCGCGGGCCGAAAATCACCCTGTTCAGAGCGCGTCGAGACCGCGCGCCAGATCGTTTTGTAAATCCACGACGGCTTCCAGGCCCACCGCGATGCGGATGAGGCCGTCGCCGATGCCGGCGGTGGCGCGTTGTTCCGGGGTCATGCGGCTATGGGTGGTGCTTGTGGGGTGGGTGATGGTGGTGCGGGTATCGCCCAGGTTGGCGGTGATGGACATGACGCGGGTGGCGTCGATGACTTTCCAGGCCGCGTCCTTGCCGCCCACGACCTCGAAGGCGACGATGCCGCCGCCGGTCTTCTGCTGGCGTAGGGCGAGTGCGTGTTGCGGGTGCGAAGGCAGGCCGGGGTAGAGCACACGGCTGACCTTGGGATGCGCCTCCAGCCAGGTCGCCAGTTCCAGTGCACCCGCGGAATGCGCCTGCATTCTGATGCCCAGGGTCTCCAGGCCCTTGTGCAGCACCCAGGCGTTGAACGCCGACAGGGTCGGGCCGGCGGTGCGCAGGAAGGTGTAGACGCCTTCCATCAGGTCTTTCCTGCCCAGCACGGCGCCGCCCAGTACCCTGCCCTGCCCGTCCAGATACTTGGTGGCGGAGTGGATGACGATGTCGGCGCCGAGGTCCAGCGGGCGTTGCAGGATCGGAGTGCAGAAGCAGTTGTCCACCGCCAGCCAGGCGCCGGCTGCGTGGGCGACGTCCGCCAGCGCCCGGATGTCGCTGACTTCGGTGAGCGGGTTGGAGGGCGATTCGACGAAGAACAATCGGGTGTTGGGCTTCACCGCCGCGCGCCATTCTTCCGGGTCGGTGGGCGAGACGAAGGTGGTTTCGACGCCGAAGCGGCCGAGGATGTTGCTGAACAGTTGCACGGTGGAGCCGAAGATGGAGCGCGAGGCGACAATATGTTCGCCCGCTTTCATCAGGCCCATCACCGTGGCCAGGATGGCCGCCATGCCGGATGCGAAGGCGACGCAACGCTCGGCGCCTTCGAGGGCGGCCAGGCGGTCCTCGAACATGGTGACGCTGGGGTTGGTGAAGCGCGCATAGATCGGCCCTGGCTCGGTGCCGGAAAAACGCGCGGCGGCCTCGGCGGCGCTGGCGAAGACGAAGCTGGAGGTAAGGTACATCGCCTCGGAATGCTCGTTGAACTGGCTGCGCACGGTTCCGGCGCGAACGGCCAGGGTTTCGGGCTGAAGGGGGTGTTCTGGGTTCATGATGGGATCGCCAATGAAAAGAGACGCCGGCTGGAAGCCGGCGCTACATGTTACTCACTTTCCGCCAGATTCAGGTCCATCTGCCGGGTAGTGGGCGCGGGGGGGGTGGGAATGTCGCCGTTTCTCTGGCCTTCCAGGCGGGCGAGGTATTCCTCGCTGACGTCGCCGGTGATGTAGTAACCGTCGAAACAGGAGGCGTCGAAACGCGTCAACTTGGGATTGACCTTACGCACGGCGCTGATGAGGTCAGCCAAATCCTGGTAGATCACGGCATCGGCACCCAGCTCACGGGTGATTTCTTCATCCGTGCGGCCGTTGGCCAGCAGTTCCGCGCGGGTCGGCATGTCGATGCCGTAAACGTTGGGGAAACGCACCGGCGGCGAGGCGGAGGCGAAGTACACGGACTTCGCGCCCGCCTCGCGCGCCATCTGGATGATTTCCCGGCTGGTGGTGCCGCGCACGATGGAGTCGTCCACCAACAGCACATTCTTGCCCTTGAACTCCACACACATGGCATTGAGCTTCTGCCGCACCGACCGCTTGCGCGAAGCCTGGCCGGGCATGATGAAGGTGCGGCCGATGTAGCGGTTCTTGACGAAGCCTTCGCGGTACGGGAGGCCCAGGCGGTATGCCAGTTGCAGCGCGGAGGGCCGGCTGGTGTCGGGAATGGGGATGACCACGTCGATGGCCAGATGGCCGAACTCGCGCTTGATCTTCTCGGCCAGGAATTCGCCCATGCGCAATCGCGTCTCGTAGATGGAGGCGCCATCCATGATGGAGTCGGGGCGGGCGAAATAGACGTATTCAAAAATGCAGGGGGTGAATTCGCTCGGCGTAACGCACTGCCGGCTGTGAAATTCGCCGCTGCAAGTCATCAGCACCGCCTCGCCCGGCTGAACGTCACGCACCGCATAAAACCCGGTGGGCTCCACCGCCACGCTCTCGGAGGACACGATCCAGTCAGTACCGACATCGGTTTCCTGGCGGCCGATCATCAAGGGACGGATACCGTTGGGGTCGCGGAAGGCCAGCAGGCCGAAGCCGGCGATCATCGCCACCACGGCGTAGGCGCCCTTGCAGCGGCGATGCACGCCGGCCACCGCACTGAAGACATCGTCGATGGTGAGGCGATGCCCATGCACCGCTTCCTGCAACTCATGCGCGAGAACGTTGAGCAGCACTTCCGAGTCGGAGCCGGTGTTCACATGGCGCAAATCATCCATGAACACTTCCCGTTGCAGGGTCTCGGTGTTGGTGAGATTGCCGTTGTGCGCGAGGACGATGCCGAACGGCGAATTCACATAAAACGGCTGTGCCTCGGCCGGGCTGGAAGCGCTTCCGGCGGTGGGATAACGGACATGGGCGATGCCGCTGTTGCCGAGCAGATTACGCATGTCGCGGGTGCGGAACACGTCGCGCACCATGCCCAGGTTCTTGTGCATGTGGAACATGCTGCCGTCCATGGTGACGATGCCGGCGGCATCCTGGCCGCGGTGTTGCAGTAGTTGCAGCGAGTCATAGAGCGGTTGGTTGACGGGCTGGCTGGAAACGATGCCGACGATGCCGCACATGGAGAAAGCCTCAAGGGTATTGAATCAGGGCCGCCAGATCCGCGGGCAACCAGGGTTTGAGCTTGGCCGTAGCCTGTTCCAGGGGGTTGTGGATCAGGGAAGCGCGCCAGGCGGGGGTCTTGGGCAACGCGGTCAACCCGGCCAGCAGGGTCAGCATGAGCAGAATAAGGCCGCCGCGCGCGGCCCCGAACAGGCCACCCAGGATGCTGTCGTAGGCCCCCATCCCGGCCACCTTGACCAGGCCGCCGAGCGCTGCCGCAAACAGGCTGGCCACGATCAGCACCGCCACGAAAATCACCACCAGCGCCGCCGCGTGGCTGAGCGCGGGCGCATCCAGACCGGGTATCCAGGGCGCCAGCAAGGGTGCGAACGACTTCGCGGCATAGAAGGCCACGCACCAGGAAAGCAGGGAGAGCACCTCGCGCGTGAGGCCGCGCATCAGGCCGAGAACGGCGGAAAACGTGAAGATTCCGAGCGCGATCAAGTCCAGCGAAGTCATGGTGGCAAACTCATGGCGATGAACTCACGGTCCCAGCATGACCGAAGTGAAACCCTTGGCCTTGAGCTTCGCCTGCATTTCCAGGGCACGGTCTTTTTCCGGGATCGGCCCCACTCGTACCCGATATTGGCCGTTGGAATCGGCCATGTTCACCTTGAAGCCGGCGGCCGCGGCCTTCGCCTGCAACAACCTGGCGTTGCTGGCGCTGCCGAAAGCGCCCAGTTGCAGATAGAAACCGTGGCTGGCGAAAGCGCCGCTGGGCTTGAACAAGGGGAGCGGTGGCGATTTCATGTCAGGCCTGTCGGCAGCCTTCTCGGCAGGTTTGGCGGCGGTCTTCGCGGCCCCTTTCTCTACCTTGGCGGTAGCGGTTTCGCTAACGGTTTCGGCCACGGGGGGCACGTGAGCGGCAGCCGGCAGCGTCGGTTCGGCGGCTTGCGCCGGCGGTTCGTCCGCGGCGGGGGCCGCGGGGAGCGCGGGAACCACGGCCGGGGCCGGCACGAACGGGGTGCTGGGCGCGGGAATGCGGATATCCACATCCGGCCCCAGTGGCCTCGGTTCGGGGTCGAACAGCATAGGCAGAATCAGCACAGCGGCAAGCGCAATCGCCACCGCGCCCACCAGGCGGCGCCGAGCGCGGCGGCGATGTGCCATCTGATCCTGCGTCAAAGCATCTTGCGATAGGGGAGTTTCAGCCATGCGGGTTGGGAGTAGAGAACGCCATCACTTCGGCCACGGTATGAAAGGAACCGAAGGCCGCGATTGTATCAGCCGGCCCCGCCAGCCGGCATGCCGTAGCCCACGCCGTGGCGACATCGACATGCACCAGGTATTCCAGCGAACACGCTGCCAGATGCTCACCCAGGGCCGCGCCAGATAGCCCGCGCGGCCCGGAAAGCCCGGCCACCTGCCAGCAGTCGATATGGGGCGCAAGCGAGGCGATCACCCCATCCACATCTTTGTCGGCCAGCATGGCGAACACGGCGTGGACCTTTCCGGTGGCAGGCAGGTTGCCCAGATTCGCGGCCAGAGCCCGCGCCGCATGGGGGTTGTGCGCCACGTCGAGGATGCGCAGAGGCGCTTGCCCGACCACCTGGAAACGCCCCGGCTGGCGCGCCGCCGCGATGCCGGCGCGAATGGCCCGCATCGGCACCGGCAGACGCTGGCGCAGGGTATGCAGGGCGGCGATGGCGCAAGCCGCGTTGCCGAACTGATGCGCGCCGGGCATGGCCAGACGCGGCAAGGCGGTAAACACCGCCTCTCGCACCCGGCAGGTCCAGCCGTCTTCTGCCAGTTCAACATGAATGTCCGGCCCCAAACGCAGGAGATCGGCGCCGATGGCGGCGGCGTGGTCGAGCAAGCTGGCCGGCGGATTCGCATCGCCGTAGATGGCCGGATGGCCGCCCCGGTAGATCCCGGCCTTCTCGAAGCCGATCAGCTCGCGGCTGTCGCCGAGAAAAGCCTGGTGGTCGAGGTCCACGCTAGCCACCACGGCGCAATCGGCATCCCACAGATTGACCGCGTCGAGGCGCCCGCCCAGCCCCACTTCCAGGACAGCGACGTCCACGCCGGCTTCCTGGAACAGCCACAACGCCGCCAGCGTACCCTGCTCGAAATAGGTCAGGGGAATGTCCCCGCGCGTGGCTTCGACCGCCGCGAAGGCGCGGCACAGATTGGAGTCGCGGACCTCGCTGCCCGCGATGCGAACCCGCTCGTTGTAGCGCAGCAGATGCGGCGAGGTGTAACAGCCAACGCGATAGCCCCCCGCGTCCAGCATGGTTTCCAGATACGCGCACACGGACCCCTTGCCGTTGGTGCCGCCGACCGTGATGAGAGGAAAACCCGGAGACAGATTGAGCCTGGCGGCGACTTCGCGGACCCGCTCCAGGCCGAGAACGATGGCGCTGGCGTTGCGAGCTTCGAGATGGGCCAGCCAGCCAGCCAACCCCCCTTCCCCCCCGAGGGAGGGGCTGGGGGAGCGGGAATCAGTCATGCGCTGAAATGGCGCCAGATTGACCGACGGCTCAATTCGGTGCCGGCTTGCGCGCGAGTTGCGCACACAGGCTCGCCAGCGCCCGCTTCATCTCGCGGCGGTCGATGATGCGATCGACGGCGCCGTGTTCCACCAGAAATTCAGCGCGCTGAAAGCCTTCCGGCAAGGTTTCACGCACAGTCTGTTCGATCACGCGCGGGCCGGCAAAGCCAATCAGGGCTTTCGGTTCCGCCACGATCACATCGCCCAACATGGCGAAACTGGCGGACACGCCGCCCATCGTGGGATCGGTCAACACCGAGATGAAAGGCAGGCGGTTGGCGGAAAGCTGGGTCAACGCGGCCGAGGTCTTGGCCATCTGCATCAGCGAAATCAGACCTTCCTGCATGCGCGCGCCACCGCTGGCAGAAATGCAAATGAATGGCTTCTTGTCACGGATCGAGGCCTCGACGCCGCGCACGAAGCGCTCACCCACCACTGACCCCATCGAGCCGCCCATGAACCGAAACTCGAACGCCGCCACGGTCACCGGCACTCCCTGCATCTGGCCTTCCATGACTACCAGCGCATCCTTCTCCTCGGTTTCCCGAGCGGCATCGGTCAAACGATCCACGTAACGCCTGCTGTCCTTGAACTTGAGCACATCCAGGGGCAGCACGTTGGCACCGATCTCGTTGCGGCCCTCCTCATCCAGCAACAGGTCCAGCCGCTTGCGCGCGCCGATACGCAGATGGTGGCCACATTGCGGGCAGACATGCTGGCTTTGCCCCAGATCCGCCGCATAGAGCACGGCCTCACAGGAGGGGCACTTGTTCCAGATGCCCTCGGGCACCACTTTCTTGCTGGCTTCGACACGCCGCTTGATCTTGGGGGGAATAAGTTTCTGGAACCAGCTCATGGCATTTCCTTCACTTGTCCAGGGCGGCGCGCACGCCAGCCACGAAAGCCTTCACATTGCCGAGCATCGCCGTGGGTGCGGATTGCTCGATCTCCTGCACGATGCGCGAACCGATCACCACCGCGTCCGCCACCTCGGCCACCTGCCGCGCCGTAGCCGCGTCGCGGATGCCAAAGCCGACGCCTATCGGCAGGCCGGTGGCCGCATGGATGGCAGGCAGGCGGGCGGCAACTTCGCTCATGTCGATGGTCGCAGCGCCGGTCACCCCTTTCAGCGAGACGTAATAGATGAACCCCCGCGCCAGTTTCGCCACCGCTTCGATCCGCGCGGGGGGCGTGGTCGGCGCCAGCAGATAGATGTTGTCCAACCCGACAGCGGCACATTTCGCGGCGAACTCGGCGGATTCCTCAGGCGGGTAATCCACAGTCAGCACGCCATCCACCCCGGCGGCGGCGGCGGTGCTACAGAAGCCATCCCAGCCCATCGCCTCGATCGGGTTGGCGTAGCCCATCAACACCACCGGTGTGGCGGTGTTTGACTTGCGGAACTCGGCCACCATCGCGATCACGTCTTTGAGTCCGACGTGATATTTCAGCGCCCGCTCAGAAGCCCGCTGAATGGTCGGCCCATCCGCCATCGGGTCGGAGAACGGCACCCCCAGTTCCAGGATGTCGGCGCCACCTTCGACCAGAGCGTGCATCAGCGGCACCGTATTGGCCGGCGCCGGATCGCCGGCGGTAATGAAGGGAATCAGCGCCTTGCGGCCCTGGGCTTTGAGTTGAGTGAAGGTTAGTCCGATTCGGCTCATGGGTTTTGTCCAGACAAAGAGGGTGTGTAACCGTCAGCTACCCGATGTCGCGCGGCGTTTCGCCGTTGCGCGACGAGGTTGCCTGGTAGCGGATGTCTCGGCCAAACGGCCGGTAACGTATTTGTGGAGAACGCTTGCGATGAGCGTCTGGTAGGGCACCCCCTCTTCGAGCGCCTTGACTTGAATGTCACTCAGATCGCCGGAGGACAGGCGTATGTTGACTCGGCGATCCTTGATGGCGGTAGCACGCGCGGCCGCCTTGAACTTCGCAATCTCGGCTATGCCGGCAACGGACTTGAGTTGGCCTTTCTCGTAAGCGTCGAGGATTTCGAGTTCGTAATCGTTAATTATCGGCATCGGCTTCACCTTGATTCAGATAGTCCCTTGTTGCCTTGCGGCTGGGAACATAATCACACGGGATGCAACACCCTTCCAGTACCATGGGAAACAAACCGGCCTGCCTTGCGTCGAGTATCGTGATTTCACCCACCCAGGAGTCGGTGTATCCAATAGTTACATTCCAGTTCATGGATACATCCCTGACGATCTTTCCCATCTTCAATTCGATGCGCAGGATGTCATCCGTTTCGTGATAACTGATTTTCATGGCAACGCCCGAGTGGCTTACCCAACCAACCTGGCACTGACATACCGATTGAGGCTAACCCCTTCCTCCGCCGCCCGCGTAACAAGTGAGCGGTGCAATTCCGGCGGCACCCGCACCATGAACTTGCCGCTGAAGTGGCGCTCGGCCAGGGGTTCCGGGACGGATTCGCCATTCGCAGCGAGGTCGGCCACCACATCGCGCACCAGTGCGGAAATGCCCTCCAATGCCTCGCCTCGGATCGTTGCCAAGTGGGAAAGGCTCGGATATTCGGCACACAGACCGACATATTCGCCGTCTTCCTCGGACCAGGTAACACGGTAGGTGTAATGGTCAGGATTGATCATCGTGCACCCCTTTCAACTTGGTAATCGCCTGCAATACCTGTCTGACCTGATAGGGCTTGGCCTTCCCGCCCTCGCCCATCTGAATATTCACTCTCGGATCACCCGGCCAGGGCGTGCGAAAAACCCGATGACTGGTTCCAAGTTGGCGCGCTTCGCCGAAAAAATGCTCGCAAACCTTGGACAAATCCGAGAAACGCACACCCTGCGGGTTCTTCCGCATCCCTGCCAGGACGTCGTCTATTTTAGCCATTCAGTATCAATATTGATATTACTTACAACTCGATCCCGCTCAGCTTCGCCACCGTATTGATGTCCTTGTCCCCCCGCCCGGACAGGTTCACCAGCAGCACCTGGTCCTTGTCCATGGTCGGTGCGATCTTGGCGGCGTGGGCGAGGGCGTGGCTGGATTCCAGGGCGGGGATGATGCCTTCGAAACGGCACAGGTTATGGAAGGCGGCGAGGGCTTCGTCATCGTCGATGCTGACGTATTCGGCGCGTCCGGTATCCTTCAGCCAGGCGTGTTCCGGGCCGACGCCGGGGTAGTCGAGGCCGGCGGAGATGGAGTGGGTTTCGATGATCTGGCCGTTGCCGTCCTGCATCAGATAACTGCGGAAGCCATGCAGCACGCCAGGCGTGCCGGCGGAGAGCGTCGCCGCGTGCTGGCCGCTGGCGATGCCGCGGCCACCGGCTTCGACCCCGATCAAACGCACGCCCGCGATCGGGATGTAGGGGTAGAAGATGCCGATGGCGTTGGAGCCGCCGCCGACACAGGCGATCACCGCATCCGGCTGGCGGCCGATCATTTCCGGCATCTGCACCAGGCATTCGTCGCCGATCACGCACTGGAAGTCGCGCACCAGCATGGGGTAGGGGTGCGGGCCGGCGGCGGTGCCCAGGATGTAGAAAGTCGATTCAATGTTGGTAACCCAGTCGCGCATGGCTTCGTTGAGGGCGTCCTTGAGGGTCTTGGAGCCGGATTCGACGGCGACCACCTTGGCGCCCAGCAACTTCATGCGGAACACGTTGGGCGACTGCCGTTTGATGTCCTCGGCGCCCATATAGACCACGCATTCCATGCCGTAGCGGGCGGCGACCGTGGCGGAGGCGACACCATGCTGGCCAGCGCCGGTCTCGGCGATCACCCGTTTCTTGCCCATCCGCCGGGCTAGCAGCGCCTGGCCGATGGTGTTGTTGATCTTGTGCGCGCCGGTGTGGTTGAGGTCTTCGCGCTTGAGGTAGATCTGCGCGCCACCGAGCATTTCCGACCAGCGTTTGGCGTGGTAGATGGGACTGGGGCGACCGACGTAATGGCGCAGTTCGTAGTGATATTCGGCCAGGAAATCGGGATCGCGCTTCGCCGCCTCGTATTCGCGCTTGAGTTCGTCGAGCGCGGCCACCAGCGTCTCGGCGACGAACACGCCGCCGTAGGGGCCGAAGTGCCCTTTGCTATCAGGCTGGTTATATTCCAACTGTGACATGTGCATGGTTTACTTCCTTCATGAAGGCGGCGATTTTCGCCGCGTCCTTGATGCCTTTACTCGATTCCACGCCGCTACTGACATCCACGGCCCAGGGGCGAACCTTGCGCACGGCTTCGGCCACGTTGGCAGGAGCTAGCCCCCCCGCCAGCACGGTCGGCCTGGGCAAATCGAGGGGAATCAAATCCCAGTCAAAATGTTCGCCGGTGCCGCCGTGCGCAGCTTCGCTCCAGGCATCCAGCAACCAGCCCTGAGCGTCGGCATACAAAGCGGCGGATTGTAGCAAATCGACTCCCGGCCTCACCCGAAAGGCCTTGAGATAGGGCACACCGAAGGAACGACAGAACGCCGGAGGCTCTTCGCCGTGGAATTGCAGAACATCCGGGCGCACGGTTTTCAATACGGCTTCAACTTCTGCGGCCGTTGGGTTGACGAATAGAGCAACTGTGGAGACGAAGGGCGGCAGCGCGCGGGCGATCTCACGCGCCTGTTCCGGTGTGGCGTGGCGCGGGCTTTTGCCAACGAACACCAGGCCGATGGCATCCGCGCCGGCGTGGGCCGCGGCGAGGCCATCTTCGACGCGGGTGATGCCGCAGATTTTTACTCGGGTCATGGGGATTTCGGATTTCGGATGGACTACCCGGCTGATTTCATTGGCGGGGGACTGGGTAGACCGAAGCGTGAATCGTAGCGCACGCCCGCCAGGTACAAGCCATCCGGCGCGAAGGTGGCGGCGGCGCGGGTGCGGTCGCGGCCTTCGAGAACCTCTGCCAGCCATTCCGGCGGGCGCCGCCCCAGGCCAACCCGGAGCAGGCCACCGACCATGTTGCGCACCTGGTGGTGCAGGAAGGCATTGGCGCGGAACTGAAAAGTCAACATTTCGCCATCCCGCGTGACGCTGGCCTCGCGCAGTTCGCGGATGGGGCTGTTCGCCTGGCATTCGGCGGCGCGGAAAGCGGAGAAATCGTGGCTGCCTAGCAGGTAGGCCGCAGCGATATTCATCGCGGCTTCGTCGATAGGGCCGTGCATCCAGCCCACTCGCCCGGCCAACAAGGCGGGACGCACGGGACGATTGAGCAAGAAATAACGATAGAGCCGCTCTTGCGCGGAAAAGCGGGCGTTGAAATCCTCCGCCACCCCACGCGCCCACAACACCGAGACGCTGTCCGGCAGATGTGCGTTGACGCCGCGTACCCAGGCCTGCAGCGGGCGCGAATGATGGGCATCGAAATGTACGACCTGGGCACTGGCATGGACGCCGGCATCGGTACGCCCCGCCGTCACGGTGCGCGCCGGGGCGCCATGAATCACGGCGAGCGCGCGTTCCAGATAATCCTGCACGGTGTTGCCATCGGGCTGGGTCTGCCAGCCATGGAAAGCGCGGCCGTCGTATTCCAGGCCCAGGGCTACGCGCTCAACCATAGCAACAGGGTTCCTATGAGTGCGGGGAGGGCCATATCTCGCAGTTGCATGGCTTGTATTTCCAGGTGAACAGTCGTCGGCAAATCAGCGCCCAGTTCTTCACCGAACAGGCGATGCAGGTTGCCGCGCCCACGTTCCAGCCCTTCGATGGCGCGCAGGGTCAGGCCGAGGCGCAGGGCGGCGCGTTCCACGTTGAGTCCAAGCCAGGCGAACGGCCGCAACAAGGAATAGACCCCCGCCATCAACGACGCAGTGGGTAGACGCAGCACCAGCAGATCCAGCCAGAGCAGGAGCGCCAACAAGCGCAAGGCCTGCTGAGCACCGCGCGCGAGGCCTTCGTGGGTCGGTGAAAACGCGCCCAGCCAGAGCAAGGCGGGTTCGCCCGGCAGGCTGTAGGCATAGCCCAGGAACAACACCAGCAACAGCCAGCGGGTGCGCCAGATCAGACGCCAGGGTTGACGCGGGGAATCGACGGCCAGGGCAAAAATCAGCAACAGCGGCAGCCAGAAAAAAGGCAGCCCCGGGATTGCCAGGACTGCCAGGAGGTAGATCAGAATACGGCTTGCCGGGTGCACGGGTTTGCCAATGAGAGGCTCGCTTAGCCCGCCTCAGCCAACAACTTGTCGGCATTGGCCTTCTGCTGTGAATCGCCCTCGCCCAACACTTCCTGGAGGATTTCGCGGGCACCTTCCTTGTCGCCCATTTCCAGATAAGCACGCGCCAAATCGAGCTTGGTGTTGGCTTCTTCCCACAGTTCGGAATCGGCCACTTCAGCCGGCGGCGTGGCGGCCGCGGGCTGCACTCCGGCTATCGGCTCGACCGGCTCGGCCACGGGGGCGGGCGTGAATTCCTCGATCATGTCCGGAGCAAAGTCCTCCGTGGGTGCGAATACTTCGATCACCGGCTCAGCCTCGACCGGGGCGGGCATCTCGACCACGGACTCCGTTTCAGTGGATGCGGCGGGTTCCGCTTCCAGTTCGAGGTCGATACCAGAAAAATCGAGCACCGGCACGGATTCAAGCGCCTCGACGGGCTCAAGGGCTTCTTCAAACACCGGGGTCGCCTCGAATTTCCTATCCGCGGGCAGTTCCTGCCAGGCCGGCGCCTCGGCCGCCGTATAGGTTTCCAGCGGGGCTTCCGCTTCCACTTCCACTTCCGCTTCCATCACCGGCTCAAGCGTGGCAGCAGAGGGAACATCCCAGCCCCTATCCTCGGCAAACGGCGTGGCCTCGGCTGCCGCGGGCAGCGCGGACGTGGCAGGCTCGAACTCCAACGCAAAGTCATCCCCCGGCAGGGAAGCGGTGAAGACCTCCTGTTTCGGCGATTGCGCCACGAGCGGCTCTTGGACACGCGCTTCGTCGCGCGGCGCGAACAACGTGCTGGTCGCGGCGGCGGCCACTGCCGGGATGTCGAAATCCGCATCCCGACCAGGCGCCGGGGCGGCCCAGTCGTCCTTCTGCCCCGCTCCTTGCGGAAAATCGTCAGCGGGTGCGGCGGCCGCGGCTGGGGCGACAGACCGGCCATTCGGTTTGGCGGCAAAGGCGGATACGGAGGGCATCTCGGAAGCCGTTGCCCGATAGAGTGGGTTCGAAGGATCAATGCTGCGCCCCATCTCGGCGGCACGCTGCCACACCGGTGTCGCTTGCCCAGCCATGCCGGCATACAGTTCACTGGCCACCGTTTCGAAAGCCAGCGTGTCCTTGCGGGCGGCGTAGATTTCCAGCAACTTGAGGGCGATTTCGTGGCGGCTGGGGTCCTTGTTCAGCGCTTCCTTGAGGATCTCCTCAGCCTGGGCATCGCGGCCATAGGCCATGTAGACCTCGGCCTCGGCGATGGGGTCGACCTCATGGGTGTCGATCGCACCCAGCCCAAGACGGCTGAAGTCGGTCAACAACATGCTGCCTTCGGTCGTGGTGCCCGCCGCGTTGGTGGTGGAGGAAGTCGCCGAGAACACGGCGTTGTTCTTGAATTCCCCGCCGGTCATGATGCTGTCTTCGAACTTGTTGAGCCCCTGGCGGCGGCGACTGCCCACCATCATCATCCACAGCAGCACGGACAGCAGCACCGCGGCGACGATGCCACCGACATAAATTGGATTGCTGATAAACGTGGAAATCCAGCTCGAACTCGGCTGCTGCACCGGCGCCGGCATGACTACAGGAGCGGGTTTCGGTTTCACCAACGGCGGAGCTGGCGCGACAGGCGCGGGCGCCCGCGCCTTCGGCGGCTGGCCTGCGGCCGCGGCGGGTGGCGCTTTGGCGGCTTCCTGAGTCTTGAGCTCAAGCAACTTCTGCATGTCGCGCACGGTGCGCTCAAGTTGCCCGACTCGGTCCTGTGCCTCCTGCAAGGCGCGGCCCTTGGCGGCCAACTCCTCATCCAGCGCTTGCAACCTTGCCTGAGTATTGGCATCGGGCCGGCCGGCGGCACCAGGCTCGCCCTTGGAGAGTTTGAGCACGTCCTTGGGTGCGGCGGCGGCCGGGGGAGCCTTTTCTTCGGCCTTCGGCGCGAGCTTGCCGGTAGCGGGCTCCGGCGCCTTGGCGGCCGGGGCTTCCCCCGCCATTTCGGCCACTTTCTGGCGATAGGCGTGCCAGTCGGCGGCATGGCCTTGCACGGTGCGTGCCGCCTGCGCCGGCGAAGCCTGGAGATGCACCGATTCGGCGGTCGGAACATTGAGTACCTGGCCGCGCTTGAGACGATTCATGTTGCCGGCATAGAACGCATTCCGGTTGGCCTGGTAAAGGCCGACCAACATCTGTTCG
Organism: Hydrogenophilales bacterium CG_4_10_14_3_um_filter_63_21; assembly: GCA_002784045.1. GTDB lineage: Bacteria > Pseudomonadota > Gammaproteobacteria > Burkholderiales > Thiobacillaceae > PFJX01. Next base: position 12,865 of record PFJX01000044.1, on the reverse strand, counting down.
AGGGTGAGGCTGTCTGGCTTCACCTTGCCCGCGATTCCGCGCAGGGTCTCTCCGGATTTCACCGGGCCATAACGCTTGGGCTGCTTGGCTGAAACCGGTTCCGGCATCTTGGGCCGGGCGGTTTCTGTAACCGCTTTGCGTTCTGGCACAGGGGCGAGGACTTCGGCGGACTGCGGCTGGGCGGACCGCGCGGCCTCGGGTGGCGCCACCACTCGGATCGGCGCGGCTTTGGCCTCGGCGGGCGGGTCCAGCAGAACGGTGTATTCGCGCAGAAGGCGGCCGGAATTCCAGTTGACCTCGATCAGCAGGTCCAGGAACGGATCGGCAATCGGGGCGCTGGAACTCACCCGAATCACCGGCTGCCCATTGGCGCGCTGTTCGACGCTGAAACGCAACGTGGCGAGCGCCTCGCTACGCTCGATGCGCGCCTGCCTGAAGGCATCGGCTCCCGCCAAACGCGCGGTTACCGCGGGGAGTTCGTCCTTGTTGACGGAGAGGAGTTCGATCTCGGCCTTGAGCGGCTGGCCCAACGCCGACTGGACGCTGAGCTTGCCTAGTCCGGCCGCTTCCGCGGCACCCACCACGAACAGCAATGCCCCGAACAACCCGCTGATTTTCAGTGATTTACGCATCTCTCCGCCCTTATGTCCTCTAACCCTTATGCCGCGATGGCACGCGCCAACAACCTGAGTCCGCACAATTGTTTGAAATCTCTCAAGGGGTTAGGCGCGCTATTTGAAGGAATGCTCACGTTAGCATCGAATTTGTTGGCTTATCAATCCAATTTTCCACGGTCGCCACGATCTGCGCGGCCTCCAGGCGCAGGGGGTCGAATACCAGCCAGAGTTTGAGATGGTTTCCCGTGGCCCTGGCCTGGATACGGCCGATAAACACGTCATCGCTTTCCGCCGCATCGGTCGCGGGGGTGGGTATACCCGCGGGCAACTCGTTTTCCATCAGGGTAATGCCCTCGGCGCGCGTCATTGCCAGCCGCAGCTTGTCTAGTTCCACTGGCCGCGCGGTGCGAACATGCAGCATGACGGCGGCGCCGAAAAACATCGGCGCCTGAATGCTGCTGTAGCTGACATCGACTGATTTTCCCAGCAGGCGCCAGGTGGCTTCGGCCAACATCGCGTCGTAGTCCTGGTCGGGCAGCGGCATCAGATTGAAAGCGATCTGTAGCGGAAAAATTTCGGGGTCCGCTGCGTCCAGGTTGAACAGGCCGCGCGTCTGGCTGGACAGTTCATCGACGCCGACCTTGCCGGCCATCGCCACCGACAGAGCAACAAAGGCTTCCGCGCTATGCACGCCCGCCAGAGCATCGACCACCCTGAGGACGCGCGCCACCCCCACGGCGGGGGCGGGCTCGACGCCTTCCACCGCGATGGCCGGCATGGCTGGCCGAGCGGCGAGCGCCTGGGCGGCGAGCGCTTTGGCCGCGCTCGCGCGGGTCGCCACCACCAATGCCTGCGCCAGACTAAAGTCGAATTCCCGTTCCGTCAGACAAGGCCAGTCACGGCCGGCAAAGCCGACCGTGGCATCGGCGTCGTTCAGGGTTAGCGGATACAACTTGCCGACGGCAACTTCGCGCTCTTCCAGCAAGCGCAGAACGGCTTCACCCAAGGGATCGTCCGCGCCCAGCACCGCCAAATCGAAGTGGGACGTCAACTCAGGACTCCAGCAGGATGCGCAGCATGCGGCGCAGCGGCTCGGCCGCGCCCCAGAGGAGCTGGTCACCGACGGTGAAAGCAGTCAGGTATTGCGGCCCCATGTTGAGCTTGCGGATGCGGCCGACCGGCACGCCGAGGGTGCCGGTGACGGCGGCGGGGGTCAGTTCGCGCAGCGTGATCTCGCGGTCGTTGGGAATCACTTTCACCCATGGGTTATGCGCGGCGATGAGGCTGTGGATTTCGCCCAGCGGCACATCGCGAGTCATCTTGATGGTGAGCGCCTGGGAGTGGCAGCGCATCGCGCCGACGCGCACGCAGAGGCCGTCAATGGGGATTGGATTGTCGCCACGGCCAAGAATCTTGTTGGCTTCCACCTGCGCCTTCCATTCTTCCTTGGACTGGCCGGAGGCCAGGGCGACGTCGATCCAGGGAATCAGGTTGCCAGCCAGGGGGGCCGGCCAGGCGTCCAGCGGATAGCGATCGGAACGGATGAAATCCGCCACTTTCTTGTCGATCTCCAGGATGGCGGAAGCCGGGTCGTCGAGTAATGGCTTCACTTCGCCGTGGACCGCGCCCATCTGCTGAATCAGCTCGCGCATATTGCGCGCGCCCGCCCCTGAGGCGGCCTGATAAGTCATCGGTGAAATCCATTCGATCAGGCCAGCGTCGAACAGGCCGCCGATGGCCATCAGCATCAGCGACACCGTGCAGTTGCCGCCGACATAAGTCTTCACGCCATGGGCGAGGCCATTCTCGATCACGTTTTTGTTGACCGGGTCGAGGATGATGATGGCCTCGTCCACCATGCGCAGCGTGGAGGCGGCGTCGATCCAGTAGCCGGTCCAGCCGGCCGCGCGCAGCTTCGGGTACACCGACTGGGTGTAATCGCCGCCTTGGGCGGTGATGATGATGTCCATCGCCTTCAGTTCGTCGATGGAGTGGGCGTCTTTCAGGGGCGGGACGTCGCGGCCCACATCCGGGCCCTTGCCACCCACATTGGAGGTGGTGAAGAACACCGGATCGATGAGATTAAAATCCCGCTCTTCCCTCATGCGGCCCATGAGCACCGAGCCCACCATGCCGCGCCAACCGATCAGTCCCACGCTTTTCATCTTTGCGATCCTTCTATTTCAATGAGGTAGGGTGCGCCACGCGCACCGTTTTCAATCTTCCAGAAACCAGTCTGTCAGGGCAATGCACACGCCCGGCAGCACTTTCAACTCGATCTCATCCTCCGGCCCGAGAGTCTCCGGCGGCAGCAAATATTGCCCGGCTTCGAGCAGATACCGCTCCACGGTCTTGCCGTAAGGGTCGAGGATCAGATACTCCGCCACCCCCGCCGACTGATACAGGCGCAGTTTCAGGCGACGGTCTTTCTTCGCCGTGCTGGCGGAGAGCACTTCCATCACCATGTCCGGCGCGCCGTTCACATACTTGCCATTGGCCAGCTTGGCCGGGTCGCAGACGATCATGACATCCGGCTGCACCACGGTGATGTCGCCCAGGCGCACGTCCACCGGGGCGTGCAGCAACACGCAGGGCGGCGTGTTGCTGCCGCCATCGCCATCGTCACCACCGCGTTTGCTGAGCGCTTCCATGCAATTGCTCAGGCTCACCTCGACCCGGCTCGACACCCGTTGATGAATCAGCACGGGGGCAGCGTCCATATCCCAGGCCACCCCCTCGATCAGCTCCCAACGGGTTTCGACGGGGGAGGCGAAATAGTCGTCCGCCGAGAGAAGTTTGTGTTGTGCCTGGCCCATGGATTTCTCCTCACATCGCGGCGACGACGGCATCGCCCATCGCCGAGCACGATACCTTGGTGCCGCCCGCAGTCCAGATGTCACTGGTGCGGTAGCCTTGGGCGATAACCTGCTTCACCGCGTTTTCGATCCGGTCGGCCGTGGCGGCCTCGGCGAAGGTATAGCGATACATCATCGCCACCGAAAGAATCGTCGCCAGCGGATTGGCGATGTCTCGGCCGGCGATGTCCGGGGCGGAGCCGTGGATCGGCTCGTACATGCCCTTGTTGTGCTCGTCCAGCGAGGCCGAGGGCAACATGCCGATGGAGCCGGAGAGCATCGAGGCTTCATCGGAGAGGATGTCGCCGAACAGGTTGCTGGTGACAATCACATCGAACTGCTTCGGGTTGCGCACCAGTTGCATGGCGGCGTTGTCCACGTACATCGTGGACAGTTCGACCTCGGGGTAACGCTTCGCCACCTCGGCCACCACCTCCCGCCACAGTTCCGAGCACTCCAGCACATTGGCCTTCTCCACCGAGCACAGGCGCTTGCCGCGCTTCATGGCGATGGCGAAGGCGATATGGGCGACCCGGCGAATTTCGCTCTCGGAATAGAACATGGTGTTGAAGCCCACCCGTTCACCCTTGCGGATTTCGATGCCGCGCGGCTGGCCGAAGTACAGGCCACTGGTCAGTTCGCGCACGATCATGATGTCCAGCCCCGCCACCACTTCAGGCTTGAGCGAGGAGGCCCCGGCCAGTTCCGGGTAAAGCAAGGCCGGGCGCAGGTTGGCGAACAGGTTGAGCTCCTTGCGAATGCGCAACAGGCCGCGTTCCGGGCGCAACGGGCGATCCAGGGTGTCATATTGCGGGCCGCCGACCGCGCCCAGCAGCACGGCATCCGCTTGTTTCGACAGCTTCAGCGTCGATTCCGGCAGCGGATCGCCTTCCCGGTCATAGCCGATGCCACCGATGTTGCCGTACTCCATCTCGATCTTGGCGCCGTCGCGCTTGAGCACATCGAGAACCTTCACCGCCTGCGCGACGATCTCGGGGCCGATGCCGTCACCCGGTAGAACTGCGAGTTTGACGGCCTTCGGCCTCTCGCCTTGCGGCTCGCGAAACTTTGCTTCGCTCGTTTTCATTGTTTTTCCCTTCAGGTGAACAACCACGGCGCTTCCGCCTTGCGGCGCGCCTCGTAGGCTTTGATCTGGTCGGTGTGTTGCAGGGTCAGCGCGATGTCATCGAGGCCGTTTAGCAGACGGTGTTTGCGCTCGCCATCGACTTCGAAGGGAATCACCTCACCCGCGGGCGTAACCACGGTCTGCGCGGCGAGGTCGATGGTCAGGCGGTAACCCGCTTGCGCCTCGGTTTCCCGAAACAGCCGATCGACCACCTCGGCGGCCAGGACGATGGGCAGAATGCCGTTCTTGAAGCAGTTGTTGAAGAAGATGTCGGCGTAGCTGGGAGCGATGATGGCGCGGAAGCCGTAGTCCTCCAACGCCCACGGGGCATGTTCGCGGCTGGAGCCGCAGCCGAAGTTTTCCCGTGCGAGCAGCACGGAAGCCCCCTGGTAACGCGGCTGGTTGAGCACGAAATCCGGGTTGATCGGGCGCTTCGAGCAATCCATGCCCGGCTCGCCGCGATCCAGATAGCGCCATTCGTCAAAGGCGTTGGGGCCGAAGCCGGAACGCTTGATCGACTTGAGGAATTGCTTGGGAATGATCGCGTCGGTGTCGACGTTGGCGCGGTCGAGCGGCGCGACCAGGCCGTGCAGGAGGTTGAACGGGTTCATTTGTTGCCTGCTCGCTGGATGGCCTCACCCGCCTTTTGCACATCCTGGCCGACGCCACGGACCGTGTTGCAGCCATAGATGCTGAACACCACGCCCACGGCCACCGCCAACAGCAGCAACTTCACCACGCCGAACAAAATCCATTTTTGCGGAGTTGTCATCTCATCACCTCGCCTCGGTTAGCCAGTCTCAAATCTCGAATATCAACAAAATGTCCGAATACCGCCGCCGCCGCCGCCATCGCCGGGCTCACCAGATGGGTGCGGCCACCCTGGCCCTGGCGGCCCTCGAAGTTGCGGTTGGAAGTGGCGGCGCAACGCTCGCCCGGTTCCAGGCGGTCAGCGTTCATCGCCAGGCACATGGAACAGCCCGGCTCGCGCCACTCGAAGCCGGCGGCAATGAAATCCCGATCCAGGCCCTCGGCTTCGGCTTGGCGCTTCACCAGGCCGGAACCCGGCACCACCATCGCCAGTTTCACATTCGCGGCGACACGGTGGCCATTCGCCACCGCCCAGCGCGCCACGGCGGCGGCTTCACGCAGGTCTTCGATGCGCGAATTGGTGCAGGAGCCGATGAAAGCCTTGTCAATGGTGATCTCGGTCATCGGCGTGCCGGCGTTCAAGCCCATATAAGCCAGCGCGCGTTCCCAATCCGCTTTCTTCACGGCATTGGGTGCATCCGCCGGGTTCGGCACCCGATCTTCCACCGAAAGCACCATCTCCGGCGACGTCCCCCAGGTCACCTGCGGGCGGATGTCGGCGGCGTCCAGCTCCACCACCGCATCAAACGCCGCGCCCGTGTCGGAATGCAGCGTGCGCCAGTACGCCACGGCCTGCTCCCAGGCAGCCCCTTTCGGGGCCTGCGGGCGGCCTTCGACATAGCGAATCGTCTTCTCGTCCGCCGCCACCATGCCGGCGCGGGCGCCGGCCTCGATCGCCATGTTGCACAAGGTCATGCGGCCTTCCATCGACAAGGCGCGAATGGCGGAACCGGCGAATTCCAGCGCGTAGCCGGTCCCACCCGCCGTCCCTATTTTTCCAATGATGGCCAGGGCGATGTCCTTGGCGGTGACGCCGGCCGGCAGGTCGCCGTCCACTTTCACCAGCATCGCCTTCGACTTGGCCTGCCACAGGCATTGCGTCGCCAGCACGTGCTCGACTTCGGAAGTACCGATGCCGAACGCCAGCGCGGCAAAGGCGCCGTGCGTGCTGGTATGCGAATCGCCGCACACCAGGGTGGCGCCAGGCAGGGTAAAGCCCTGTTCCGGACCGATGACATGGACGATGCCCTGGCGGCGGTCGTCCATGCGGAATTCGTTGAGTCCGTACTCGGCGCAGTTGGCGTCCAGGGTTGCCACCTGGGTGCGCGCCACGGAATCGACGATGCCGGCGGCGCGATCGGTGGTCGGCACGTTGTGGTCGGGAGTAGCCAGGATCGTCTTTGCCCGCCACAGCTTGCGGCCGGACAGCTTGAGGCTCTCGAAGGCCTGTGGGCTGGTCACTTCATGCACCAGATGGCGGTCGATATAAATCAACGTGGTGCCATTGGCTTGCCTGAGGACGACGTGGGCGTCCCAGAGTTTGTCGTAAAGGGTGCGCGGGGTCATGACGGGGGCTGCAAAAGAAAGGGGGGGATTATTTCACGTCGGGACGGGGTGAGGCGATGGCGGCGTGGGAGGCCCGCTGGCGGGCCGAACAGAGCGATTCAACCTGGAAACGGCCGTTGAATGCACCCGAGTGTGCGTAGCGGGCTCACCCACTCGGTGGCCGTGATCGAAGGCGTAAGCCTTGGCATCCGCGCGGCCTCACGAGGGCGAACGAGCGGTCAACTGCCGTTTCCAGGTTCAATGAACCATCTGGTTCATCTCGAAGATGGGCATCAGAATCGCCAGCACGATGAGGAGAACAACGCCGCCCATGGCCAGGATCAGCAAGGGTTCCAGCAGCGCCGTGAGGGAAAGCACGCGGGTGTCGAGTTCCTGGGTCTGCTGGCTGGCGATGCGCTCCAGCATTTCCGGCAGGCGGCCGCTTTTTTCGCCACTGGCGACCAGGTGGGCCATCACCGGCGGAAACAGGCCAGTGGCGGCGATGGCGCGGCTCATGCTGCCCCCCTCGCGCACCCGCTTGTATATCTCGTCCACGGCGCCGCGCATGGGCAGGTTGCCGACCACACCGGCGGCGGCCTGCAAGGCGGAAAGTAGCGGCACGCCGCTACCGGAAAGGATAGCCAGCGTGCTGGCCAGGCGCGCGGTATTCACGGTGCGGGTGAGGCGGCCGATCAACGGTAAGCGCAGCAGGGTGTGATGCCAGCGGCGGCGAAAGTCTTCGCCTTTCAATGCCTGGCGGAACAGGAACAGGGCGGCGGCCAGCACGGCGAGGAAGTACAGGCCGTAGCCGCGCAGCAACGCGGACAGGCCGATCAACGCGCGGGTGAGCAGGGGCAGGGTCTGGTGGGAGTTCTCGAACACCGCCACCACTTGCGGCACCACGTAGGTGAGCAGGCCGGTAACCACCAGGACGGAAACGCCGGTGACCAGAGCGGGATAGATGAAGGCCAGGCTGACGCGGCGGCGCAGGGTATTGCGCGCCTCGATGTAATCCGCCAGGCGCTCCAGCACGGCGCCGAGCTTGCCGGAGTCCTCACCGCTTGCCACGAGGGTGCAATACAGCTCGGAGAACACGGCGGGATAACGCACCATCGCGCGGGACAGCGAAGCGCCGCCCAGCACTTCCCCGCGCACCCCCGCCAACACCCGCTGGGTGGCGACGGATTCCGACTGTTCGATGGTCGCGGAAAGGCTTTCTTCCATGGTCAGGCCGGCGGCCAGCAAAGTGGCCAACTGGCGGGTGGCCAGCGCGAGATCGGTGGTGGACAGGCCGCGCTCGCGCCGATAACCGCGCTTCTCCTGTTTCTCGACGGTTTCCAGCAATAGCTCGACCTGGGTGGGAATCAGTCCACGCTCGCGCAACTGCGCGCGCGCCTGGCGCGGCGTATCGGCCTCCAACACGCCAGTCTCGCGGCGACCGGCGGCATCTATGGCTTCGAAGCGGAAACCGGCCATGCCAGTTAACGGACACCAACCGTCATGCCCTGGCCACCCGCATCACTTCTTCCAGCGTGGTCTCCCCGGCGGCCACCCAGCGCAGGCCGTCTTCGTACAGGCTGATCCAGCCGCCGCCCGCGGCCGCCGCGCGCAGCACGGCCTCGCTGGCGCCGTCGTGAATGAGGCGGCGGGCGGCGTCATTCAAGGAGAACAACTCGTACACCCCGGTACGGCCGCGATAGCCGGTGTGGTTGCATTCCGGACAGCCGACCGCGTGCATCACCTGTTGCACGGCCAAGCCGGCGAGGGCGGCTCGCTCCGTGGCATCGGGCGGGGCGCCGCGCTTACAGACGGGGCACAGGCGGCGCACCAGGCGCTGGCCGAGCACGCCGATCAGGCTGGTGGCCAGCAGATAGGGCTCCACCCCCATGTCGGCCAGTCGAGTGACCGCGCCCAGGGCGTCGTTGGTATGCAAGGTGGCGAGCACCAGGTGGCCGGTGAGCGAGGCCTGCACCGCGATCTGCGCGGTTTCCAGGTCGCGGATTTCGCCGATCATCACCACATCCGGATCCTGCCGCAGGATGGCGCGCAGGGCGCGGGCGAAGGTGAGGTCGATGCGCGGATTGACCTGGGTCTGGCTGATCTGGTCGAGGTCATACTCGATCGGATCTTCCACCGTCATGATGTTGAGCCGGCTGGTATCCAGCCTTGAGAGCGCGGCATACAGCGTGGTGGTCTTGCCCGAGCCGGTGGGGCCGGTGACCAGGATGATGCCGTGCGGCGCGCGAATGAGCTGGTCGAGGCCGCGCAACGCGAGCGCATCCATGCCCAGCGCTTCCAGCTCCAGGCGGCCGTGCTGCTTATCGAGCAAGCGCAGCACCGCGCGTTCGCCGTGGCCGGTGGGCAAGGTGGAAACGCGCACATCGACGGGCCGCCCGGCCACCCGCAGCGAGATGCGGCCATCCTGCGGCAGACGCTTCTCGGCGATGTCCAGGCTGGCCATGACCTTGATCCGGGAAACCAGCGCCGCGTGCAAAGCGCGCGGCGGCTTCATCACATCGCGCAGGATGCCGTCCACGCGATAACGCAGCAGCGAGCGATTTTCATAGGCTTCCAGGTGGATATCGGAAGCGCCCTCGCGCAAGGCCTGGGCGAGCAGCGCATTGATCAGGCGAATGATCGGCGCGTCGTCGTCCGATTCGAGCAGATCGCCCACCGCCGGGATGTCCTGGGCCAGCGCCGAGAGGTCGATCTCCTGTTCCAGGTCGTCCATGATCTGCGCGGCATGGGTTTCCTCACGCGCGTAGGCCTGGGCCAGCCGGGCATCGAACTCCGCCGCCGCCAGCAGCACCGGCAACAAGGGCGCGGCGAGGATGCGGCGCGCCTCGGACAGCGCCGCCACACTGGCGCCCTCGCGCACCCAGAGTTCGATCGCATCGCCGACCTGGCGCGCGGCGACGACTCCCTGGCCGCGCGCGGCGTGGTAGGGAATACGGCGGACGACGGCGGGGTCGATATTCGGCATGGCGATCAAGGTGTCGGTGCTTTCTCAGCCGTGGGCGCAGCCGATTTTGGCTTCGCCGCGAGCACGCGATCGAGTTTCAGGTTGGGCAGATTGCCGGCCGAAATATCCGGCATCAGCCAGCGTTTCGGCGCCGGAAAGGCGCTGTAAATATTGCGGATGTAGTCATAGCGGTTTTGCGTGAGGCCGGACATCGCTTCCGGGCTGCGCACCACCGCCGGGCGCAGAAAAACCATCAGATTGGTCTTCGTGCGCTTGCGGGTTTCACTGCGGAACAGGGCTCCCAACAAGGGGATGTCGCCCAGGCCAGGCACCTTGTCGACCCCATTCTGAACATCGTCCTGAATCAGCCCGCCCAGCACGATGGCCTCGCCATCACCCACCAGTACCGTGGTCTCGATCGACCGCTTGTTGGTGATGATGCCCGCCTGGTTGGTCGCGTCGCTGACGTTAGAAACTTCCTGCACGATTTGCAGCTTGATGGTGCCGCCTTCCGATACCTGCGGCTTGACCTTCAGGGTCAGGCCGACATCCTTGCGCTCGATGGTCTGGAACGGGTTCACCGTCGCCCCGGCGGCGCCGGAAGCGCCCTGGGCATAGCTGCCGGTGATGAAGGGGACGTTCTGGCCGATGACGATCTTGGCTTCCTCATTGTCCAGCGTCAGCAGATTGGGCGTGGACAGGATGTTGGCGTCGCTATCCCCCTCCCACAGGCGCGCCAGCGCGGTCAGGGTAGTGACCGGCTTGCCATTGATGTTGAGGACCTGTCCCAGCGCCAGATTCAGGCCTGTGCTGGGCAACGAAGTGACCGCCCCACTCGCCGCCGCCGCGGAAAGCGAGAGTAGATTGTTGCCGCCGCTGGAAAAGTTGGTCCCGCCCACCAGCGCATAGTCGCCATTGCGCTGGATCAGCGGACCTTGCCATTGAATGCCCAACTCCGCCGCCTTGGCGCTGGTCACTTCCACGATCAACGCCTCGACAAAGATCTGCGCGCGTTGCGCATCCAGCTTGTCGATCACCGCGCGCAGGCTGTTGTAGAGATGGTCCGGCGCGTTGATCACCAGTGAATTGGTCGCGGCATCCGCCAGAATGGTCACCCCCGGGCCAGTTGCGCCGCCCACCGCGGGCGCGGCTTGCGCCGGGGCTGGCACGCCAGCGCCGCGCGCCTCCCCCGCCGCCAGCGCGCGCAGGGTTTCCGCCAACTTGGTCGCATCCGCATTGCGCAGATGCACCACCTGCAAGTTGCTCATCGCGGAAGACGGCGTATCCAGTTGCGCCACCATGGCGCGCAGGGTGTCCAGCTTGCCCTGGTTGTCGGTGCGCACCAGCAGGCTGTTGCTGCGGCCATCGGCCGCAATCAGCAGCGTATTACCGGCGGCCACCGGGCCGGAGTGCGCGCCGGCCGGATCGGCGAACAGGCGGGAAAGCTGCTGCGCAAGCTCGATCGCGGAAAGATGCTGCACCTTGATGATGTTGAATTCGGCATCGTTCGGCCGGTCGATGGCCTCGATGATCTGCGTGATGCGCTTGAGGTTGTCGGCGTAATCGGTGATGACCAGCGTGTTCGAACCGGGATAAGCCGATACCGCGTTATTCGGCGCGATCAGCGGACGCAACACGGTAACCAGTTGCGCCGCCGTGGCGTATTGCAGCGGATAGACCTGAGTCACCACCTGGTCGCCACCGCTTTTCACCACGCGGCCGTAAGTCTGGCTGAAATGCTGCTTGGCATCCGCCTCCGGCACGATTTTCACCAAGCCTTTGCCTTCCACCGCCGTGAAGCCCTGCATACGCAAGGAAGAAATCAGAATCTGATAGGCCAGGTCGGCGCTGACCGGATGCACGGAAGCGATATTGATCGTCCCCTTTACCCGCGGGTCCAGCAGAAAGTTCTTGCCGGTGATCTGCCCCATCGCCCGCACCACGGAATCGATCTCCGCATTGACGAAATTCAACATCACCGGCCCCTGCGGCGCAGCCGCCGAGGCCGGCGAAGTAGCCAGCGCCGCCGCCGACAGGGAGGCCGCCAACACCGCCCGCAACCCCAATAACCGCCCGTTCATGGCGCCACCTGTATGCCGAGATTCATTTTTTCGCCCGCTCGCAAAACATCCACGCTCACCTTCTCGCTCTCCACCAATTGTTGGTAAAGCCGCATCACGTCACGCGGCCCCGCCAGCGATTTTTCATTGATCCCGGTGACCACATCGCCGACCTTCAGCCCCAGCTTTTCTGGCAGCCCACCGGCCGGGCTTTGCTCCAGCACCGCGCCGCCGCGCGGATGCGGCCCGAAACGCCCAAGCAAAGGGAGTTGATCGGCGCGCTTCAATGCCTCCAGCATCTGGGTGCGGGAAAAACCAAATTGGCCAGGCCCCAACTCGTGCACAACAACCCGCAATGCGGAGGGCTCACTAGAGGCTGCCACCGGGCGGTCCATGCCCGGCACGAAAACGGCCACCGGCGCCAGGCGCGCGGTCTCGATCTGGCCATTGCGCTGAATCTCCACGCGATCGGCATAAACCCCCTGTAACACCATGCCCGGCGCGAACGCCTTGCCCAACAGCGCCGCAACCGGATGTCCGTCCAGAACCAGCACGGCAAAGCCGGAGCGGCCATCGCGCGCGGCGTAAATCCCACGCACACCAATATTCGAAGGCGCCGCCGCCGGCCCCTGCTCCCGCGCCCCCGGCGCCGCGCCGCCGAACAGGTGGAAGGCCACCGCCTGCTCGGCCAGCAACTTGCTCAATACCGGCGCGCTAACCGCGTGGGCCTGGCCCGCCTGGCGCGGCGCAAGAAACACCCAGGTCCAGTACGCCAGCGCCCAGGCCAGCAGCAGCAAAGCGGCGAACAACGCGACGTAGGGCAGACGAGAAAGCAAGGTGGCGCGGATTATCAAAGGGATCAACAGAGTCTGAAACGGTTGTCCGGGGCACTTCCTGGACCTATCAACCCGTCTGGAGAAGACCCTGGGTGCTGCTGCAAAACCCGAAAACACCTGGCAGGTTAACCCAAGAGCCGCACAACCGAAACCCTGAGTCTTTTCCAACATGGTATGAGTCTGAACGGTAGAGCGTATTTCCATCGAGGAATG
>PFJX01000071.1:3769-6856 GCA_002784045.1 Hydrogenophilales bacterium CG_4_10_14_3_um_filter_63_21 | reverse complement strand
CCCGAGGCGAGGCACTGGCCCGTGGGGCCGGAGTAGTTCTGGCCGTCGGGGCACAGCAGAAGCGGCATCTTCATCGCCGGGCCGCAGTCGCTGATCTCGCACGGCAGGCAGACGTAGCTGGCGATGCAGACCCCGTCGCTGTCCAGCTTGGCCTCCATCTTCCCGTCGGGGCAGAAGCTGTTGGGGTTGGGCATGCCGAGCATCTTGCAGTTCTTGGCCTTGAACGGATCGCTCTCGGCCACGCCGCTCGCCGTGCAGCCGGCCTGGCTCATGGGCTTGCCCGCGGTGCAGCCGATGCCGTAGCCCGCCGCCAGGCGGTAGGTGCCGTCGGTGTTCTGGTACAGCGTCTCGGAGTAAGTCCCGCCGGCCTTGACCTCCACCGCCACGCCCTCCCACACGCAGACCTTGTCCGGCCCCTGGTTGACCCAGCTGCCGTTGACCTCGTGCTCCCAGCTGTAGACCGAGCAGCCGCCGAGGAAAATGCTGTCGGCGGTGTCGTTCTTCACCACCGCGGTGATGGGCTCACCCAGGTGGTAGCCGGCCTTGTCGGTGGTCACCGTCACCGCCGGCAGGCAGCACTTGCCCGACTTGCCCATGGGGCAGCCCAGGGGCGCGCCGCCGGTGAAGCCCACCTTGCAGTCGGTGAGCCAGTGGGTGCAGTACCCGCCGGCCTGCTCGCACGGCGTGGGCGCCGTGCACATGCCCTTGTAGTCCACCGACGCGCCGGCCGCCGCCGCCTCGCAGGCGTTGCCGTAGGTCTTGCCGTCGCAGCCGCAGACCGGCATCGCTTCCTTGGTGCAGATCGTGGGGGGCACGATGCAGGTGCCCAGCCCGGTCTTGCCGCAGCCGGCGTCGAACTTGCAGAACTCGCCCGTGGCGCAGCTGGCGTCGCTCTGGCAGGTGACGAAGAGCCGATCGCAGTCTGCCGTGAGCGTGTAGCTGCCCGTGGCGTAGACCGACACGGAGTACACCGCCACCAGGTACTTGATGCTCTTCTCGGCCTTGTAGGACACCTTGGCCGCGTTGTCCCAGCGCACACGCTTGTAGGCCACGCGCTTGCCCGTCTCGCTGTCGTAGACCGCCACCACGGCGCCCTTGTACCAGGAATAGGTCGCCTTGAAGGTGAAGGTGTATTCGTAGCCCACCTTGCCGGGGAAACTATAAAGGTGCGCGCTGTCATACCCCACGAACTTGCCGTTGAGCGTGGAGTCACAGCCCCAGTTCGCGGGGATGTGCTTGAGCCAGGACGGGATGTCGGCCTTGCCACCCACCATCTCGAGATCGGTTCGTTCTTCCTCTCCCTCACCTTCGCCGCAGGCCGTCAGAACCAGCGAAAGCGCCAACACTCCGAAAATACCAAGTTTAATTCGTGACATGGCTATTTGTCCCTCCAGAGGTAAACGACTCGTGTGCCGCGATGTGCTCCCGAGTAGGATTCGCACCGCACGAGCCTTTCTTCCCCGATTTCTTACGAAACCGCAATAGGTTTTTTGTAAGTATCTACAGGTGTTTGCGATCTACGACAGCGCGAGCTCGACCCGGACCAGCTCCCCTTCACCCTCCTGAGCCACTGTCTTGAACCCGAACTTCTCAAACACCTGACGCATGCTGACATTGTCCGGCGACATGTCGGCCACCAGCCGAGCCACCTTCTCGGCCCGCGCCACGTCGATCATTCGCCTGAGCAGCTCGGTCCCCAGCCCCTTGCCCTGGAAGCGATCCGCGATGACGATGGCCCAGCGGGCCTCGTTGACCCCCTGGACCTTGGACAGCCGGGCGACGCCGATGATGTCGTAGCCCTGGGGGGTCTTCCACTCCACCACCAGCGGTATCTCGCGATCATAGTCGGCGAAGCAGATGCGAACCATCCGGTCGTGCCCCACGCGCTGGGACAGCTGCATCTGCTGCAGGTAGCGCAGGTACACCGTGCGCTCCGACAGGTTCTCGTGGAACCGCACCATGGCCGGCTCGTCCTCGGGTCGGATGGGGCGGATGGTGAACTCGGCCCCGTCCCTGGCCGTCCAGCTCCCGGCATACTCGTAGGGGTAGGGGCGGATCGCCAGCTTCGGCAGCTGCTCCACCGTGGTATCGGGATCGTGCAGCACCACCCGGGCGTCCAGCGCCAGCAGCCGGTCCGACGAGGCCAGCAGCGGGTTGATGTCGATCTCCTTGATCCAGCCCTGCTCCACCACCAGCTGGCTGAAGTGCACCATCAGCCGCTCCAGCGCCGCCATGTCCACCGACTTGCGCCCGCGCACACCCTCGAGCGCCTTGTAGATCTTCGTGCGCTGCATCATGCGACGGGCCAGCGTGTCGGACAGCGGCGGCAGCGCCAGCGCCCGATCCTTGTACACCTCCACCAGCGTCCCGCCGGTGCCGAACAGCAGCACCGGGCCGAACTGCGCGTCGATGCTGCTGCCCACGATCAGCTCGTAGCCGTCCAGACGCTCCATGGGCTGCACCGCCACACCCAGGAAGTGCTCGGCCCCGGCCTTCTCGGTCACGGTGTTCTTGATCGTCTGGAACGCCCGGCGCACCGCCGCCTCGTCGGCCAGGTTGAGCTGCACCCCACCCACGTCGGTCTTGTGCGTGATCGTCTCGGAGTGCAGCTTGAGCACCGTGGGGTAGCCCAGATCGGCCGCCGCCCGCACCGCATCGTCCTCGGTGGCCGCAACCGTGAGCGGGATGGTGGGGATGCCGTAGGCCGCGAGGATCTGCTTGGACTCGGCCTCGGTCAGCACGGTCCGCCGGGCGTCGCGCGCGCGCTGGATGATCGCCTCCACCGTGGCGCGGTCCGGCGAGTCCGCACCACCGGCACCGGAGAAGCCAGGCCGCTCGTACAGCACGCGCAGGCTCTCGGCGTAGCGCCACATGTAGTTGAACGCCTGGGCCGCGTCATCGGGGAACTCGAAGGTCGGGATCCCGGCGCGGTTGAGGATGTCCTCGCCGGCCGAGACCTCCGAGCCGCCCATCCAGCTCGCCAGCACCGGCTTGCCCTCGATCCGGCCGTGGGTCTTGAGCTCCTCCGCCGTCTGGGTCGGGTCAGTCATGGCCTGGGGCGTGAGGATCACCAGCATCCCGTTGGTG
>PFJX01000071.1:1629-3691 GCA_002784045.1 Hydrogenophilales bacterium CG_4_10_14_3_um_filter_63_21 | reverse complement strand
GGCGAAAAGGACAATCCCCGCGTGGAGATGTTCATTCCTGCGGCGACCTGGTAGAACATGTTGAGCCAGGCTTTTGCGGAATAGGCCTGTTTGCGTCCGGGGTTGTCCACGGTAATGCCGTGGTTCTCGCATTCGCAGGTGAGCGCTTCAAGTATGCTTAGCTGGTTCCAAAACCATTCCATATTGTCGAACAATTCGGAAATTTCTTTTGAATCATGCCCTATCTTCATCATTTCCCGGTAGAAATTTTCTATGCCCGGACTGTACATTCCCAGCTGGCAGCCGTCGTACATGAAGCGCGTATCCCATTTAGGAAGCAATGGCACTAAGATAAGCCACAGTCAAGCTGCCTTCGGGCAAAAATGGGCGTGATGTTTTCTTCTGGTGGTCTTCATCGCCGGGTAGTTCTTGGGCCGTTTCTTGACGGCCCTGGGTTCGGATCGTCCCGGGCGTTGCCTGACGACGGCGTCGGCCAACGCCTTCATGAACATGGGTCGAAGCTGCTTTCGGCGTTTCGCCGGGATACAGTCGGCCACGGCCAGGCGCATCCACTCGCCAGTCTGCACCAAGGCCGCGGAGAAGGAGATGCGCGCCGGATCGACGTCCCGCAACCGAGCCGCATCGATGGCCAGCGCCCGCACCAAGTTGAGCGCGATCATGTGCATCATGAGTTCCTTCTCGACCATCTCCGGGGTCTTGCACTTGAGGGTCTCCATGCCCATGGCGCTTTTGAGGTCGCGGAAGCGCAACTCGGCTTCCCAGCGCCGGGCATGCAGGCCGATGATCTCCACGGCCGGATAGGCGTCCTTGTCCAGGAGCGTGGTGACGATGCGGACCGTCTCCGGGCGGAACCCCGGCCGCCGCCGCACCGAGGTGACCACGCGCAGCTCCACGAAGTCCGGCAGCCTGGCCCACTGCGCCTTCGTCCAGCCCTTGGCTCGCACCTTGGACTTGGGCAGGCGGACCAGGAAGTCCCGGGCGGATCGTCCCCGCCCACGGTAGATGCGCTGATCCCTGGCCACGAAGGCGGCGTGGCCACCGTTCGCCAGCACCTCCACGAAGTTGCCGAAGGTGCAGTAGAGGGCGTCGCCCAGAACCAGAACGCCCGCCGCCACCGTCCGTCCGATCAGCCTGCGCCACAGGGTCTGCTCCCCGACCCGCTCCGGGCCGTGCTCCCAGGCCGTGGCCCCGCCGGTGAACAGGTCGAAGACCGCCACCAGGTTCAGCTTTGGGAGCAGCCCGCCGCGATCCGGCTCCGGCCTCCCGGCTTTCCTGCGCCCGCCTTTGGGATAGGCCTTGCGGTTGGCCGGGGTGTCCGCCAGGTCGGACTCCGTGCCGTCCGCCGCCAGGATGCGGAGTCCGTGCCAGGTTCGCTCCGAAGGCATGGCCCGGGCCAGAAAAGCGATCAGGTGGCCGGATATCCGCCTCAGGATGGACAAGTCCAGTCGGCCCCGCGCCTGGCAGTAGCCGCTGTTTCCGGAGCTGATCCCGTCCTTGCCCTTGACGGCATGCGACGCCTGAAGGTACTTGACCATTGCCTCGCAGCTCGAGGAACCCATGACCTGGAGGAGGAACAGCAGGAAGGTGGTGCCACGGTCGTAGACCCGCTGGCGCTGCCCGTTCCCGGGACGTCCGAGCAGGTCCAGGTCGATCTTCCCGGCGAACAACTCGCGCAGGCTCTCGACGCCCCCGGCCTCCGCCCGCGCCGAGAGTTCCCGCCGCTTCCTGCCCACAGGTTGAAGTGTCGGCAACCATGGAGTACTGTTCCACATACAACTGCTCCTCTCTGTACTTTGTATCTGTTTGGTAGACAGACACTTAGACACACAGAGCGAGCAGTTGTTCCATGCAACTCCTTGATTTACAATATTTTATCTCTTAACTTAGTGCCATTACAGGCTGGACATCAAGCGCGTCAAGGAAATCGGTCGTGACGTGGCGATCCCCTTGGTCCTGCACGGGGGCACCGGAGTTCCTGAGGAACAACTCAGGCAGGCCATTGCCTTTGTGAGAGCCAAGATCAACGCCTTGCTGCCTTACGGATCTTCTAGGCAAATGAGGT
>PFJX01000071.1:0-1380 GCA_002784045.1 Hydrogenophilales bacterium CG_4_10_14_3_um_filter_63_21 | reverse complement strand
CCGGGCGTTCCACGATCCTGCGAACATGCGGACGTGGCTCGACCTGAACGGTCTGTGTGCACGGAAGCGTGAGCAGGGTGAACACCCTCGGCCCTTCTGGACGCTGATGAAGCGTTACCTGCCGCAGAACTACCGCTGGAACATCGTGCACGAGGACGACAGCCTCATCATCGCCGGGATAGAGCACGGCCTTCACGGGCATCTCGGGCCGAACGGTGCACGCGGCAACCCGAAGAACCTCCGGTCGGTCGGCAAGGCCAACACCGGGCACACGCACTCCGCAGGCATCACTGAGGGGGTGTACACCGCAGGCGTTTTCGGGCAACTCGACATGGGCTACAACAAGGGCCTCTCGTCGTGGAGCCACTCGTTCATCTTGACCTACGAGAACGGGAAGCGGACGATCTGCACCATTCGTGATGGGAGGGCTTGGCGATGACCGAGCGACAGAGGCCCTATTGGGAGTTCATGCGGAACGGTGGTGCCGAAGGGCACCCCGACAACCGCAAGCCTTACCTGTGGGACGTGTACCTCGCAGGGTCACTGCGGAACCCGGCCATTCCTTCGATCATGGAGGAACTGCACATCAAGGTGAACGCCAAGGTGTTCGCTGACTGGTACGCAGCGGGGCCGGAAGCTGACGACCACTGGAAGGCGTTCTACAAGGGCGTGGGATACACCTACACCAAAGCCCTGAAGGAACCGGCCAGCGTCAACACCTTCGAGTTCGACCGGCGCAACATGCTGGCGAGCAAGACTATGGTGCTGGCGCTGCCTGCGGGCAAGAGCGGGCACATGGAACTCGGGTGGTTCCTCGGACGAGGCACTCCGGGCTACATCCTGCTCGACAGCAACGAGGATCGCTGGGACGTGATGTACCAGTTCGCCACTTGCGTGACTGCGGACATGGACGAACTGGCGGCATGGCTCAGAAAGGACTTGGGAAAATGAGCGTGGAACTCACGAAGGCCACCGCGATGCGCATGGCCGGGCACTACGATAAGGAGGCACAGCGCCTCATCGACCAGTATGGCACCGGCGTGCGGCCCTCGTGGGTATCGTGCGACCTCGGTATCGCACAGCACCATGCGGCCCGCTGGCGCAAGCTGGCCGAGGTGCTGAAGGATGAAGCCGATGGCTGATCCGATCTGGATGCGCGTTTCGTCGGGCAGGTACATCAACCTCGCGACCTTCAGCCCGGCAGACGTTGCGCTCACCGACATCGTGACCGCACTGTCTCACATCAAACGGTGCAACGGGCACCACGGGAGGATCGAACCTCTGAGCGTGCTTCAGCACTCGATGCTGACTGCGGACCTCGCAGAGCACGAGGGCGTACCGGCTTCGCTGGAATACGCTTGCCTGATCCATGACGCACAC
>PFJX01000110.1 GCA_002784045.1 Hydrogenophilales bacterium CG_4_10_14_3_um_filter_63_21 | reverse complement strand
TTTTTTACGAATTGGTTTCTGGATAACTCCAATTATATCAAATGCTTAACTTGTATCTCGCCCGCTTTATGCAAAGTCCGGGCTAGGATTAACGGGCATCGAGTTATCGGTCCTGCGCGGCTTGGTTCCCCGGCACCAGCCGCGACAGCGCTTCGACCATGACTGGGTCGTCGAACTCGCGGCCACCCACAGCGCGGTAGATCAAGCGGCCTCGCGGGTCGATGACGTAGGTGGTGGGAAGCCCCCTCACCTTCCAGCGCTTCATGGCCTCGGAGTCCCGGTCCAGCAGGAGGGGGAAAGTGGGTGCCGGTTCCAACTGGCCGGTGAAGGCGAACACCGTGTCGGCATCCTCGCCCACGTCCACCGCCAGCACGGCCAGGCCGCGATCCTGCAGGCGCTGCTTGAGGCGCTCCAGGGAGGGCATCTCGCGGCGGCAGGGCGGGCACCAGGTCGCCCAGAAGTTGACCAGTACCAGCTTGCCCTTGAGATCGGCCAGGTCGTGCCCCTTCTCGTCCAGGTCCGGCAAACGCAGGGCGGCGGCGGGCCTTGGATCGGTAATGGGTGTGAGGCCGAGGGTCAGGGGTGGCAGTTCGGCGGCAACTGCCGGCAGGGTTGCGCCGCCCGCCAGCAGAAGTGCGGACAGGACGCGTTTGATGCCGAATTCAAGGTGGGCAGACCACATTTTCCAGTTTTCCTTCATAGGTTATTCCCGCCACCAACCAGCGGGCGATGATGTCGAAGCGGCTGCCGGGTGCCAGACCGGTGGTCAGCATGCCCTGGTTCCATTCGCCCACGGCGTACTCCTGTTCCGGCGTGAACTGCGCCCAGCGGAAGGCGATTTGCGCCGCTTCGGACAAGCCCAGCGACTGCCACTGAGCCATCCAGGTGTCCACGCTGAGGGGTGGCCGCGATCCAATTTTGTTTTGCACGGTCCAGTCAGCCAGGCGGAATCTCAGTTCGCCGGGGGCGGCATCGTTGCGTAGCACGGTCATGAATACGCAGGCGGTGGCATAGCGATCCGTTGTTTCAGGTGGGAAGCCACGGTTGAGATAGAAGGCACGAGCCGGATCGGGCGCGATCTGGGTGAGGGAGAAGGTGACGCCCTGGACGCGGGTCTCCCAGGTTGTGGCTCCGGTTTCCGGGTCGGTCTTCTGGGTCTGGGCGGCGCCGGCCATGTTGCCGGCGAGCAGCGCAAGCCAGGTAGCAGCGAGGGTGATGAATCTGGATTTCATGGAAGGGATTGAACGCGGCAGCATGGAATTATTGCCACTTATCCGCTGATGCAATGATGAATCCGCCCCATGGAAGCCGGTTCGGCAGGCTGGTTTCCAGGGCGCGGGCGATAAAGGAACCGTTGGGAAGGAACAGCGCTGTATTGACCTGGATGTGGGTGACCGGCAGTTCTGCCAGCGCCGCGCGGATTTCCCGGGGGGTGTGCCAGCGGGCGCCACGATAGCCGCCTGCCCCGCCCGCCTGTCCTTTTTCCCGCCACAACACGCTGTTCCGGTTGAGCAGGCCCACCACCACGTGGCGCCGCGCCACCCGCGTCATCTCCCGCAGCGCCAGCCGCCAGTCAGCGACGAAGCACAGGGCGGCGACCGAGACCACGCAGTCGAAAACCACGTCGGCGAACGGCAGGGCACGGGCGTCGCCTTCCAGGTAGCGCTCGTTGCGGCTGCGGGCCTGGGCGAAGTTCAGGCGGGCGGCATCGCTGTCCAGACCGGTGACGCCGCAGTCGCCAGCGGCGGCGAAGCGGCGGGTGAACCAGCCGCTGCCGCAACCCACGTCGAGCAGCGTTTCGCCGGGCCGCAGCGCGAGCAGGCGTTGCAGCAGGCGGAATTCGGTTTCGCCAATCCAACGCCCGCGCGGGCTGTCGTACCAGGCGTCGTACTCCGCCGGCGTCATGCCCCGAGTTGCCGCCAGGCGGCGATTAGGGCGGCGGCGGCCTGCGCGATTTCCGCTGCCGTCGTGAAGCGGCCCAGGGACAGGCGCACCGCCCCTGCGGCGCGTTCTCCGGACAGCCCCATCGCGCCCAGCACGCCGCTGGCCGCGTGTTGCCCGGCATGGCAGGCGGAGCCGGTGGAGGCAGCCAGCGCCGGCGCGGTGTCCAGCAACTGCCAGCCGGCGACGCCGGGGAAGGAGACGTTCAGGGTGTTGGGCAGGCGCTCGCTGTCATGGCCGTTCAGGGCCAGACCGGGAATGGCGGCGGCAAGGCGGGCGTGCAGGTCGTCGCGCAAGGTCTGCATGCGCGCGGCCTCCGCTGCCAGGCCCGCGCGCGCCAGCCTGGCGGCCTCGCCCAGCGCGACGATATGGGGCACGTTTTCCGTTCCCGGTCGCAGGCCGCCCTCATGGCCGGCGCCGAACTGGATGGCCTGGAGCGGCGTGCCGTTTTTCACATAAAGGGCGCCGACGCCCTTGGGGGCGTAGAACTTGTGCCCGGCCAGGGTGAGCAGGTCGCATCCCAGGTCGTCCACGGCCACGGCAATCTTGCCGACCGCCTGGGCGGCGTCCACGTGCATCTGCGCGCCGGCAGCATGCGCCAGATCGGCGACGGCGCGGACCGGCTGGATCGTGCCCACCTCGTTGTTGGCCAGCATCAGCGAGACCAGCGCCACGCTGCCATCGATGAGCGCTGCCGCGCGGGCCGGATCGACCCGCCCGCTGCCGTCCACCGGCAGTTCCGCCACCTCCCAGCCGGTCTCGGCCAGATGCCGCATGGGCCGCGCCACGGAAGGATGCTCGACGGTGGAATAGAGCAGCGTAGCGCGGCCGCTTTCCCGCAAGGCGCGTGCGCTGCCCAGAAGGGCCAGGTTGTTGGACTCGGTGGCGCAGCCGGTGAAGACGATCTCGCCGGGCCGAGCGCCGATCAGTTCGGCCACCTGCTCGCGCGCCGTTGCCACGGCCGCCTTCGCGCGTCGGCCGTAGACATGCTCGGACGAAGGGTTGCCGTATCCCTCGCGCAGCCAGGGCAGCATGGCCTCCAGGACACGGGGATCGAGCGGGGTGGTGGCGTTGCAGTCGAGATAGAGGGGAGGATTCATGCCGCTCCGGCCGCGATCTCTGCCTGGGTCAGGATGCGGCCCAGCAGTCTGCCGGCTCGGTAGATGCGCAATTCGCCCGGCACGAAAGGCGTCCAGTCGCCCGGGGAGGACATGGGTTCGGTGGCGATCAGGACGGCGTCGAGCGAGCCGGCGCTGGTTTCCTGGTAATGCAGGCGGTCGTGGCCATGGGCGATCAGGTGTTCGCCGTCCGACATCAGGAAATTGAACTGGCCGTGCAGGGCGATCAGTTCGCTGACCCGGCCCAGCGCCGCCAGCCAGTCGGGGCTATCGAAATTCTGGGAGACGTAGCTGAGCAGGTGGCAGAAGGCGAATTCCGAATCGGTCTCGCCCTCCGGCCGGCAGATGCGTTCCTGGTTCGCGTACTCCATGGCGACGATGTCCGGCACCAGGCCGTTATGCGCGAACGCCCAGTGCCGGCCGCAGCATTCCCGGAGAAACGGGTGGGTGTTGTTCATGGTGTTGACCGGCGGCAATTTCGCCTTGCGCACATGGGCGATGAGCAAGTCCGTCGCCAGCGAGTCGCACAGCCGCACGAATTGCTCGCTATTGCAGGCCGGAACAGGTTCCTTGGCGAGGCGGAAGTCGCCGGCCTCACGCCAGGCGATGCCCCAGCCATCCGGGTTGTCCGCCAGCAGCCCGCCGCGCCGGCCGAATTCGGCGAGGGGCATCGCGCGGGCGGCGATGGGGCGGTTGCCGGAAAAACCGAAGAGCTCGCACATGGCTGGCAGGTTATCTCAATTCCGTCGGGCATTCATCCGAGCGCCTGCTTCAGGTCGGCGATCAGGTCGTCCGCGTCTTCCAGGCCTACTGAAAGACGCAGCATGGCGTCGGAGATGCCGCGCCGGGCCCGCTCCTCGGGGGTCAGGCCGTGGTGGGTCGTGGTGCAGGGCTGGGTGGCCAGGCTCTCGACGCCGCCCAGGGACGGGGCCAGGGCGAACAGCTTCAGCTTGTCCGCGACCCGGGTGGCGGCCACACCACCGCCCCTGATTTCTATCGTGAGCATGCCGCCGAAACCCTTCATCTGCCGCTTCGCCAGCGCGTGGCCGGGGAAATCCGGCAGGCCCGGGTAGAGCACGCGCTCGACCTGGGGATGCGCCTGCATCACCAGGGCCACCTTCATGGCCGTGGCGTTCTGCCGTTCCACCCGCACTGGCAGGGTGCGCAGGCTGCGGGCGAGCTGGGCGGCGATCTCGGGGGCGATGGCCTGGCCCAGGTTCTTGCGCCAGCTCCACACCGGGGCCAGGGCGCTTTTCGCGCCCATCAGCGCCCCGGCGGTGAGGTCGGAATGGCCGCCCAGGTACTTGGTGGCGCTGTGCACCACGAAGTCCGCGCCCAATAGCAGGGGGTTCTGGTTCACCGGCGAAGCGAAGGTGTTGTCCACCGCGACCAGGGCGCCGTGGGCATGGGCGATTTCACTGATCGCGGCGATGTCGAACTGTTCCAGGGCCGGGTTGGTCGGCGTCTCGAAAAACACCAGGCCGGCGCCTCGCTTGAGCAGGGAAGGCAGGGCATCCAACTCGTCGCCCAGCAGGAAATACCCGGGAATGCCTAGGGTCGGCAGTTGCGAGGACAACAATTCCAGGGTACCGCCGTAGGCATCCCCCAGACAGACGATGCCCGTCCGGCCGTAGGTGAGGAACAGGGCCGACTCCGCCGCCATGCCGGAGCAGAACGCCCACGCGGCCTCCGCGCCTTCCAGGGCGGCGAGTTTTTCCTCCAGGGCCTGGATGGTCGGGTTCAATCCGTAGCGGGTATAGAGCGCCCCCGCCTTGCGCCCTTCCACCACGTCCAGGACGGCGGCGGTGGAGGGAAATTTGAACGTCGTCGTCGTATAGATCGGCGTGTGCGGCGAACCGTGGGCATCGGCGATCTCGCCGGCGTGGACGCAGAGGGTGGCGAAGGCGGCGGGTTGGGTCGTCATGGGGTTACTCCGTAACGGATGGGATAGGCGCGAAAATCATTACAACCACTTGTACAGCCAGTATTTCTCGTACGCCGCCTTGGCCCAGTGCATCAGGCGTCCGGGCGGTTTCATGGTGACCGCGGGCGCGGGTTCGGCGTAGAAATTGCCGCTGCCGAAGCCGGCACGGCCGTCGCCGATTTCCAGAAAACAGGCGCCGTGGCCGTCGAAGCGGTTCGCCGCCGGGCGGCCCGCGATCAGGTCGGCGATATTGCGCGCCACCGTCTCGGCCTCCGCCTGGGCGAACACGGCGGCCTTGGGCAGGGGCTTGCCGTTGGCCAGCGCAATACCCGTGGCGTCGCCGATGGCGTAGACGCCGGGGAAACGGGTCGCCAGGGTGGCGCGGTCCACCTCGACCCAGCCGCCGGCGCCACACAGGCCCGCCTCGCGCGCGCAGCGCGGGGCGCGGTGGGGCGGCACGTAGGCCAGCAGGTCGAAGGCCGCCGTCGCGCCGTTGGCGAAGCGCAATTGCTGCAGCGAAGCGTCCACCCCGGCCAGCGCGTGTTCGGGGTGGTAGCCGATGCCCTTGGCTTCGATCATTTGCCGCACTTGCTTGGAAACCTCCGGACCCGCCGAGGGCATCGGGCCGGGTTCCGGCGTGTACAGGTCGATGGCGACGGCATCGCGCAGCCCGCGCCGGCGAAAATCGGCGTCCAGCAGCATGGCCGCCTCGTAGGGCGCGGCCGGGCATTTGAACGGTGTGCCGCACACCAGCACGACGATGCGCCCGGCGCGGAAATCCCGGCGCGCCCCGCTCAGCCGCGCCGCGCCGTCCGCGGTATAGAGGTCGATGCCCGCCTCTACGAGGCCGGGCACGGTGTCCGGGGCCAGCTCGGCGCCCAGGGCGAGCACCAGATAGTCGCCGCTGAGTTCGCGGCCGTTCACCCGCGCGGCGCGCCGGGCCGGGTCGATGGCCTCGACCTCGCCCCGGATCACTTCGATGCTGCGCTGCTCCAGATGCGCCAGCGGCCGCGAGATCGCCGCCCGCGTGCGTTGCCCCGTCATCAGCCGCAGGAAGGCCGACTGGAAGACGAATTCCGCCGCCCGCTCTACCAGCACCACGCGGTGTTCGCGCGGCAACCGCTGGCGCAGGCGGGTGGCCGCCACTACGCCGGCGACGCCGCCGCCGAGGATCAACAGGGTTTTTCTGCTTGCCATGACTGGCCTCCGATCGGTTGCTACGTTCAGAACGTCAGGTTCATGTCCGCCCGCATCACGATTTCCTTGTAGTAGCGGGCGGGCTCGGCGAGTCTGGCGCCGTCGATCAGGTCGTGCTCGCTCATGCCGAACAGGGGCACGTTGAGGGGACAGGCCAGCAGCTCGCCGCCCTCATGGGTGAACATGAAGAACAGGTCTTCCACCAGGGGCACATCCAGTTCGTCCATGCGCTTCATCACCGCCGCGCCCACCTCCGGCATGTCCGGCAGGCAGGACAGTTGGCCCACCTTGTCCCTGTGCAGCGCGTTAACCCCGCGCGAGCCGAAGTAGACCGTGACCTTCGCGCCTTCCCTGAGCAGGGACAGCGCCGTCATCATGGCGTTGAACACTTGGCACAGTTCGTCGTGGAAGCACATGACCGATACGGTTTTTTTCGTCGTTTCCATGATTCGCATCCTTATTCAACCTTCCTCTTCCAGCATGCGATCCAGCGGTGCCTCCAGCGCGATCCCGGCCACCTCTTGGCTGATCGACTGCGCGCTTTCCGGAGGAGTAAACAGAGTCAGCCTGGCGCCGTTATCGTGCGAGTAGCCCTGGCCCGCCTGAACGATGCGTTGCCCCGCTGGGTTGAGTTTGCCCTGGTCGCAGACCTGTTTTTCGTCCATCCAGACGCCGGCCCATTTCGCCTGGCCCTGGGCATCCCGGCCCTCGGCGCTCCTGGCCCCTGGAACGGATTGCGCCATGCCCTGCGCGACTTCTGCCACCTCGTTTGCCACCTCGTTTGCCGGCTCGGTGGCAACGGCCGGAACCGCTGACAGGACCAGACTGGCAACCACGAATACCCATGCGGATTTATTCATTTCATCACCTTCAAAGGACACTCTTCAACAGGATGTACGTCGCTACGCACACCAGAAACCAGGCAAAGGCGCGCTTCAGGGCGGCCTGCGAAATATGTCCCGCCAGGCGCGTCCCGGCGAAGCTGCCCAGCACCGTGACAGCGGTGAAGGCGCCCATCACGGACCAGTCGATCGGTACGCCACCCATATAGCCGACGAACCCGGCGGAGGAATTGGCGGCGACGATAGCCAGCGAGGTGCCCACCGCCTGTTTCATGGGAATGCCGGAAAGCAGCACCAGGGCCGGTACGATCAGGAAGCCACCGCCCACACCGACCAGGCTGGTGAGGATGCCGATGCCGATGCCGTGCAAGGCGATGTGGCCCATGCCGGGCGAGAAAATCCCTTGCCAACCGCTCAAGGCCGCCGTTCTACCGCCGACGCTCAGCACCCCGTTTGCCATCGGCATCGCCAGCTTGACCGGCTTCAACATTCGCCAGGCAGCGGCATACATCACCAGGGCAAACAGGCCGAGCTGGATGACCGCCGGTGTGAGCAACCCCAGACTCGATCCGGCTGAGGTTCCAATCATGCCGAACAGACCAAATACCAGGGCGACGCGGGTATCGACCAAGCCGCGCCGCCAATTGCCGACGGCGGCGATGCTGGCGGTCACCGCCACCACGCCCAGGCTCATGGCGATGGCCGATTTGTGTTCGACATGCAAAAGGTAAATCAGGGCCGGCAGTGCGATGATGGAACCACCGCTGCCGAGCAAACCCAACACCATGCCGGTGGCTAGACCTGCCAGGATCGAGAAGATGTCCATGCCCGTCTCCAATAATATATTCAAACGAATATTTGAATATTGGGAGCTGCAGGGGGGGGTGTCAACTGATTTATGCGAAGGAGGCGCAAGCAGTCGCCATGACATGATCGCCATCAGCGTGGTGAGCACTACGTTATTCCTGCCCTGCGCCACGGCTGGCCGACATGGACGGCAAGATGCGAGATCTGGCTATGCTGGCGGTGGACGTGGGTGAGGATGCTGAGATGGTGTTCGCTTTCAGCGGCCAGTGAAACCGGCCCCAACTTTCCCCATCCTGCTGGATCGCGACTCCCAGGCCATGCAACGCTGGAAGGCCAAGGACGTCTACCCAGAATGATGAGCCGGGCCAGCAGCCAGGCCATGCGGCGGTCGCGGGCGTAGCGCCAGATGCCGCCCGGCGTGGCGTAGAGATTGAACACCAGATTGATGGTGCTGGCCGACGGTCCGGCGTAGCCCAGCACGCTCATCTGGAAGGGCATCAGCAGGAAAGCGCCGAAGATGCCCACCATGGAGGAGAAAAACGACAGGATGAAGGCCACCAGCGGCGGCAGCCAGAGCTGGGTTTCGACCCCGGAGACGGCGAAGTGCGTCAGCATCACCGGCTTTCCATCTCCAGATACACGCGACTGGCGTTGCCGCCCTTGAGCAGGTCGTAGTTCGCCAGGTGTCGCCAGGCCGATTGATCCAGGCTGTCGATGGCCTTTTGCAGGTCCACCATGTCGCCTACCGCGCGTCTCATGTGATCGACCAGGCGGCGCAGATAATCGCGGCTCTCCCGTTGCGCCTTCGGCAAATCGCAGACCGCGCCGTGTCCGGGCACGATGACGCGCGGTTGCAGCCGTTCCATTTCGGCGAAGGAGGCGAACCAGCGGGTGGCGTTGCTAAACGGCAGCATGCCGAGCAGACGGTCCACATAGATCATGTCTCCCGAGAACAACACGCCTTCTTTCGGCAACCAGACCACGCTGTCGCCAGGGGTGTGGCCGCCCTGGAAATGCAGCAGATGAATCTCGCGTCCTCCCAGGCGCAGCACTTCTCGTGTATCGAAGGTGCGCGTCGGCAAAACCACCTCGGTGCCGGCCACCTTGTCCTTCAACTCCCCAGCCAGGGGTGATCCTGGCCGCCGGTGTTGACGACAATTTTCACCGGCGGCCGGGTCACCTTGCGGATAGCGGCGTGGATCCGCTCGGCCATCTTCAAGGTAGAACCGCTGTCCACCACCACCACACCAGCCTCGGTGACGATGAAACCCGAGTTGGCATTCATGCCCTCGTTTTCATAGGTGCGCATGCCGATCTCGCC
>PFJX01000101.1 GCA_002784045.1 Hydrogenophilales bacterium CG_4_10_14_3_um_filter_63_21 | reverse complement strand
TGGGTGAGCGTCCCCGGAGGCGCAAACGCCAGCACCCATGCGGCCTCACGAGGGCCAAGGAGCGGTCAACTGAGCTTTCTAGGTTTAACGTGAAACAAGCCCACACCCCCACTGTAGTGCCGGCTTCATCATCCGGGGTGGCCTCAATCCATGCCCGTTGGGGTGGATTTCACGGTGGCGCCGCTTCCAATCAACTGGAACGGCCAGGGCAAGCCCCAAGAACTTCGCACCGGTGTCGCGAAAGAGGCGGGCCGCCTTGCTGGCCGCGGTGATTTCGTAGATCCATGAAAAAGGGGGCCGCGGCCCCCTTTGTTTCCTGCCTGGAGAACCCGGATTACAGCTCGCCGGCGTGCTCGGCCAGGTATTCGGCCACACCCGCGGTGCTGGCTTTCATGCCGGCGTCTCCCTTCTTCCAGCCGGCCGGGCAGACTTCGCCGTGTTCTTCAGTGAATTGCAGGGCGTCGATGATGCGCAGCATTTCGTCGATGTCGCGGCCCAGGGGCAGGTCGTTGACCACCTGGTGGCGCACCACGCCGGACTTGTCGATCAGGAAGGAGCCACGGAAAGCGACACCGGCCATGTGCTCGACGTCGTAGGCCTTGCAGATTTCATGCTTGGTGTCGGCCACCAGAGGGTACTTGACCGGGCCGATGCCGCCGTGGTTGATGGCGGTGTTTTTCCAGGCCAGGTGCGAGAACTGGGAGTCGATGGAGACGCCGATGACTTCCACGTTGCGCGACTTGAATTCGTTCAGGCGATGGTCGAAGGCGATCAGTTCGGACGGGCAGACGAAGGTGAAATCGAGCGGGTAAAAGAACACCACCGCGTACTTGTCCTTGATCTGGGCGGACAGGGTGAAGCTTTCGTTGAAGCTGTTATCACCCATGACGGCGACGGCGGTGAAATCGGGGGCTTGCTTGCCAACTAGAACTGCCATGTTGCTTACCTCTTTGCGATTGAATTGACGGAGTTGTCCGGCCAGCCTGCTTCCCCGGCGGTGGGGTTGCCATCCGAGGCACCGGATAAGACTCATTCTAACGGGTGGCGGGAGGCCAAGGAACACACTGTTGTAGCGCCGGCATCTTGCCGGCTGGAAGCCGGCGCTGCCTCACTCGCCCAGATAAGCGGCCCGCACCTGCGGGTCGTTCGCGAGTTCGGCGGAAGGGCCGGAGAGGGTGATGGCGCCGCTTTCCATGACATAGGCGCGCTGGCTGACCTTGAGCGCGAGGTTGGCGTTCTGTTCGACCAGCAGGAGGGTCACCCCCTCGCTGGCGATGGTCGCGATGGTTTCGTAGATTTTCCGCACCATCAGCGGCGCCAGGCCCATGCTCGGTTCGTCCAGCAACAACAGGCGGGGGCGGCCCATCAGGGCGCGGGCGATGGCCAGCATCTGCTGTTCGCCGCCGGAGAGCGTGCCGGCCAGTTGCGCGCGGCGCTCGGCCAAGCGCGGGAAGAGTTCATAGGCGCGCGCCAGGTCCGCCTTGATACCAGGTGTGTCGCGGCGGATATAGGCGCCCATGTCGAGGTTTTCCGCCACCGTAAGCCGCCCGAAGATGCCGCGTCCTTCCGGCACCAGCCGCAGGCCACGGGCGACGATGGTATGGGTGGCCGCATGATGGACGCGTTCACCGTCGAAACGGATCTCGCCGCCGTGTGCCACCAGGCCCATCAGCCCCTTGAGCGTGCTGCTCTTGCCCGCGCCGTTGGCGCCGATCAGGCAGACCAGCTCACCATGCGCAACCTCGAAGTCGATGCCGCGCACCGCGTGGATGCCGCCATAGGCGACCTTGAGGCCGCGCACCGAAAGCAGGCTCATGCCTCGCCCCCCAGATAAGCGGCGATCACCGCCGGA
The DNA here is from genome assembly GCA_002784045.1 of Hydrogenophilales bacterium CG_4_10_14_3_um_filter_63_21. GTDB lineage: Bacteria > Pseudomonadota > Gammaproteobacteria > Burkholderiales > Thiobacillaceae > PFJX01. The sequence goes on along the minus strand of PFJX01000101.1, from coordinate 5,163 downwards.
TCATTGCGCACCGCCTCGGCTGGCCCTTCGGCGATCTTGCGGCCGTAGTCGAGCACGGCGACGCGGTCACACAGGCCCATCACCAGTTTTACATCGTGTTCAATCAGCAGCAGCGTGACGCCGCCCTCACGCAGTTTCCGGAACAGTTCGCCCATCTGCTGACGCTCGTTCGGGTTCATGCCGGCGACCGGTTCGTCGAGGGCGAGCAGCTTTGGTTCGGTGGCGAGCGCGCGGGCGATTTCCAGGCGGCGCTGATCGCCGTAGGCGAGATGGCTGGCCAGGGTTCGCCCCTTACCGGCGAGGCCGACATAACGCAGGAGTTCATGCGCGCGATCGCGGATGCCGGTCTCTTCGGCGCGGGTCTTGCGACAGCGCAGCACCGCGCCCAGCACGTTGGCGCGCGTGCGGGCATGGCGGCCGACCATGACGTTTTCCAGCGCGGTCATGTTGGCGAACAGGCGGATGTTCTGGAAAGTACGGGCGAAGCCGCGTTTCACGATCTGATGCGGCTTCAGCGCCTGGACCTCGGCGCCCTCCAGGCGCACGGCGCCGGAAGTCACCGTATAAAGGCCGGTCATGCAGTTGAACAGGGTGGTCTTGCCGGCGCCGTTGGGGCCGATCAGGCCGTAGATTTCACCCGCCTCGACGGTAAGCGAGACCGCCTCCAGCGCATTGATGCCGCCGAAGCGCTTGCTGACGTTGTCGACACTCAATAAAGCCATGCTCAATTACGGGTGTCGTAGAGATTGGCCTGTACCTGCTCGGCCAGGCCCTCTTCGGCGGCGAACTCGCGGCGGCGCTGGCGCGAGGGCAGCAGGCCGGCGGGGCGGAACAACATCATCGCCACCAGGGCGACGCCGAACAGCAGCATGCGCAGATCGGCCGGGTCCACCACCACCTGGCCCAGGGTGGCGCGTTGCAGGTCACCGAGGTAGCGCAGCGCCTCGGGAATCATGGTGAGCAGCACCGCGCCGAGGACCACGCCGGGGATATTGCCCATCCCGCCCAGGACGATCATGCACAGCACCAGGATGGATTCCCATAAGGTGAAACTTTCCGGGCTGATGAAACCCTGGAACGCCGCGAACAGGCCACCGGCCAGGCCGCCAAAAGTGGCGCCCATGGCGAAGGCGAGCAGTTTCAGGTTGCGCGTGTTGATGCCCATCGCCGCCGCCGCGACCTCGTCCTCGCGGATTGCGCCCCAAGCGCGGCCGATGCGCGAATCCTGCAAGCGCCACGCCACGAAAATGGCGAGCAGGGTGAAGGCGAGGAACAGGTAGTAATGGAAATAGGTGGGCGGCAGGGTCAGGCCGAAGACATGCAGCGGCCTGCCGAAGGAGAAACCGGCCACGCTCACCGGGTCGATCAGGTTCATGCCCTGCGGGCCGTTGGTGAGATTGAATGGCGCGTTCAGGTTGTTCATGAAAATGCGGATGATCTCGCCGAAGCCAAGGGTGACGATGGCCAGGTAATCGCCGCGCAATCGCAGTGTGGGCGCCCCCAACAGCACACCGAACAGGCCGGCGAAGGCGGCGCCGATGGGCAGCACCGCCCAGAACGGCAGATGCAGGCCGAAATGCGGGCTGGCCAGCCAGGCATAGAGATAGGCGCCGAGCGCGTAGAAGGCGATGTAGCCGAGATCGAGCAGACCGGCATAGCCGACCACGATGTTCAGCCCGATGGCCAGCAGCACATAGAGCAAAACGAAATCCAGCACCCGTAGCCAGGCGTTGCCAAGGCCGAAGCCCATCAAGAACGGCAGGGCGGCGAGGAGCACGGCCAGCAGGATAGCCACCAGGCGCGGGCGGCGGTGCAATGACTCAAGCACGAGGTTCACGCACGCGTGGCCACCCGCTCGCCCAACAGGCCGGAGGGCCGGAATACCAGCACGCCGATCAGCACGAAGAAGGCGAACACGTCCTGATAGTGGCTGCCCAGGAAGCCGCCGGTGAGGTCGCCGATGTAACCGGCGCCGAGCGCCTCGATCACCCCGAGCAACAGGCCGCCCAGCATCGCTCCGGCGATATTGCCGATGCCGCCCAGCACCGCCGCCGAGAAGGCTTTCAGGCCGAGCATGAAGCCCATGTAGTAATGCGCCAGGCCGTAATAGGCGCTCACCATGACGCCGGCGATGGCGGCAATCGCCGCCCCGATGATGAAGGTGGCCGAAATCACCCGGTCCACGTTCACCCCCATCAGTTCCGCCACTTCCCGCGATTGCGCGGTGGCGCGCATGGCGCGGCCCAGCCGCGTCTTCTCCACCAGCAGCCACAGCCCGGCCATGACGGCCAAGGCGAGGACCACGATGGCGATCTGCAACAGGCTGATATTCGCGCCGAGGAACTCATATTTGCGGGTGGGCAAAATCGCCGGGAAGGACACGTACTGGCGGCCCCAGATCAGCATCGCCAGGTTCTGCAGGATGATGGAAACGCCGATGGCGGTAATCAGCGGCGCCAGCCGAGGCGCTTTACGCAACGGCCGATAGGCAATTTTCTCGATGGTGAAGGCCAGCGCCATGCAGGCGGGAATCGCCACCAGAATGCCGGCGAGCACCACCAGCACCCCGGGCAGATCGGGCGCCGCGCCGAGCAGCGCGCCAATGACCGTCAAGGCCACCATCGCGCCAATCATGGTCACCTCGCCATGCGCGAAGTTGATCAGCTCCAGGATGCCGTAAACCATGGTGTAGCCCAGCGCCACCAGGGCATAGATGCTGCCCAGCACCAGGCCGTTGACGAGCTGTTGAAGGAAAATGTCCATTGCTTGGGCGGTAGGAGCGGACGGTGTTCGCGATCACGGGCCGGAGTGCCGCGGACGCGGTCTATGCCTACGACTGCGTTACTTGACCGTTTCCAGCACCCGCCAGGCGCCGTCTTTCACTTCATAGAGGGTGATGGCGCCGCCGGTGGTATCGCCCTTGGCGTCGAATTTGATCGGGCCGCTCACGCCTTGCAAATCGGTCTTCGGCAGTGCCGCCAGCACTTTGGCCGGATCGGCGGAGTCGGCGCGCGTCATGGCGGCCACCAGCACGTTGACGGCGTCGTAGGCATAAGGCGCGTAGAGCTGGATCGCACCGTATTTCGCTTCATAACGTTTGCGGAAATCCGGCCCGCCGGGCATGGAATCGATGGGCAGGCCAGGCGAGGAAGCAACCACCCCTTCCGCGTCGACACCCGCCAGCTTCACGAAGTTGGCGTTCTGCAGGCCATCGCCGCCGAGCAGCCGGGCGGTCAAGCCCAGGCGCTTCAACTGCCTTGCCATCGGCCCGCCCTGCGGGTCCATGCCACCGAAAAACACCAGGTCCGGCGTCTTGCCCTTGATGCTGGTGAGAATGGCGGTGAAATCGGTGGCGCGGTCGTTGGTGAACTCGTGCGCCACGATTTCACCGCCGGCCGCCGTGGCGGCTTTCTCGAACTCGTTGGCCAGACCCTGGCCGTAGGCGGTGCGGTCGTCGATGATGGCGATTCTTTTCGCGCCCATCTTGCCCGTCGCGAACTGGCCCAGCGCGCGGCCCTGCTGCGCGTCGTTGGCCATCACCCGCCAGGCAGTGTGGTAACCCTGCGCGGTATAGGCCACGGCGGTGGCGGAGGGGGAAATCTGGGGAATGCCGGCGTCGTGGTAAATCTTGGAAGCCGGAATGGTGGTGCCCGAATTCAGGTGGCCGATCACCGCCACCACGCCGGCATCCACCAGCTTCTGGGCGACGATGGTGGCGGTCTTGGGCTCCGCCTGGTCGTCCTCGCCGAACAGCTCCAGCGTCACCTTCCTGCCGCCCAGTTCCAGGCCGCGGGCATTGATTTCATCCACCGCCAGACGGGCGCCGTTTTCATTGTCCTTGCCGATATGGGTTTGCGGGCCGGTCAGGGGGGCGACGGAACCAATCTTGATGACGGTATCACCAGTGCTCTCTGTCTTGCCGCAACCGGAAAGGGAAAACGCCAGCGCGAGAGAGAGCGCGGAAATCGCAAACTTGCCAAAATTCACCTGAATACCCCTAAGAACCAGAAAAAACCCGCGATTTATATCACAGGACGCGCATTGCATTCCGGGCAAGCGCCGGCCACGCCCACCTCCACCACCTCAGCGTGATTCTGCCGGCGCCTGGCCTTATCGCTTCGACGCGCTATTTCTCCAACTGTGCTCGATCCCGATGGCCTCGGAAATCACCGGATACTTTCCCGGCCTCTCCAGAAACCAGAAACAGGATCCTTGATTCCGTAGGGTGCGCCGCGCGCATCATCCAGTGTCAGCCAGCGCGGAACGGGCTCAGCACTCGAAGGGTGGGGTTTTTCGAGGCGCCCAAAATTTGTCTCGACGGAGTATCCCGTTCTTGCCAGATGAGACCGGCTCACCGATCCAGCGGACTCACCACCCCGCGCCCGCCCTTGTTCAACACATGGGTGTAAATCATCGTGGTAGAAACATCCGAATGGCCGAGCAATTCCTGCACGGTGCGGATGTCGTAGCCGGATTGCAGCAATTTGGTGGCGAAGGAATGTCGCAAGGTATGGCAGGTCGTCGGCTTCACCAGTCCAGCCGCCTTCGCCGCCAGAGAAACCGCCCGTTGCAATACCTTCTCGTCGAGGTGATGGCGCCGCTCCTTGCCGGAACTCGGATCGATCGAACGTTTCGACGCCGGAAACACATACTGCCAGCCCCATTCACGTCCGGCATTCGGGTATTTACGATCCAGAGCAAAAGGGAGCCACACATCGCCATAGCCTGCCGCCAAATCCGCCTCATGGACCAACTTCGCCTTGGCTAGATGCAATTGCAACGGCTCGATCACGGATTCCGGAAGCATCGTCACCCGGTCTTTCATCCCCTTGCCATCGCGGATGATGATTTCACGCAGCGAGAAATCCACATCCTTCACCCGCAAACGCAAGCACTCCATCAACCGCATGCCAGTGCCGTAAAGCAAACTCGCCATCAGCCAACGCGTGCCATCAAGGCGCGCGAGAAGCGATTTCACCTCAAGCGCCGTCAACACCGTCGGCAACCTCTGCGGCTGTTTTGCCCGCGTCACGTTATCCAGCCAGGGTAATTCGATGTTCAGCACCTCTCGGTACAGGAACAACAGGGCCGACAAAGCCTGCGTCTGGGTCGAAGCCGACACCTTGCCCACCACTGCCAGATGGGTCAGAAACGCCTCCACCT
>PFJX01000115.1 GCA_002784045.1 Hydrogenophilales bacterium CG_4_10_14_3_um_filter_63_21 | reverse complement strand
CCCAAATGGTGAGTGCAACCGGAGGCGATAACGTCAGCATCCATGCGGCCTCACAAGGGCTGGGGAGCGGTCAACTGAGGAATCTAGGTTCAAGGGCATGGCACTTCCGTAGGCGGGTTGCAATGGCTCAAGTTTATCGAGGCCGCGCCTCGAATTGATACCGCATATGGCCAGGCGTGATGCTCACCCCGAGTACCCTTTAGCTCTGGGTGCTTCGAGATGAATGACAATGGCGCATGCGCCCCGTCACACAAAGCCCTCCTGCCAGCCCGCGCGCCCTGTCGACGCTGAAAGGCTTGTGGCCGTTCCTGCGGCCTTACCGGGCGCGACTCGTGCTGGCCTTTATCCTGTTGTGCCTGGGTTCCGCAACCATCCTGCTGGTGCCGCTGGCTTTTCGCGATCTCATCGATTTCGGTTTCGGCAACCGCGCACAGTCCAATGCCGGCCTGCTCGGTGCAATGAGCCTGAACGGGCATTTCATTGCCTTGTTCGGCCTGGCGGGTTTCTGGGCGCTGGCCGTTTCGGCGCGCTATTACACGGTGTCCTGGGTGGGTGAACGCGCGACCGCGGATCTGCGCAGTACTGTCTATGCACGGGTGTTGTCGCAGTCACCGCAATTCTTCGAAACCTTGCAGACCGGGGAAGTGCTGTCCCGGCTGACCGGCGACACCACGCTGATCCAGACCGTGGTCGGCAGTTCTATCTCGATGGGTTTGCGCAGCCTGTTCCAGTTCGTCGGCGGCATGATCATGCTGGCCGTCACCAGCCTCTATCTGTTCTCCCTGAACCTGGGGCTGATGGCCCTGCTGACACTGCCCATCCTCGCCATCGGCCACAAGGTCAAGAAGCTCTCGCGGGAATCCCAGGATCGCATCGCCGACACCTCGGCCCTGGCCGGCGAAATCCTCAACGCCATGCCGACAGTGCAGGCTTACACGCAAGAAACGCAGGAAGCCCGGCGCTTCGCCGAACGCACGGAAACCAGCTTTGTGACCGCGATCCGGCGCACCCGGGTACGGGCGGCGCTCACCGCCTTGATCATCACCGCCGTGATGGGAACGATCATCTTCGTGCTCTGGATCGGCGCGCGTCAGGTGGCCGAAGGCACGCTGACCGGCGGCCAACTGGCCTCCTTCGTCCTGTACGCGGCATTGGTGGCCGGCGGTGTCGGGACCATGGCGGAAGTCTGGGGTGACGTGATGCGTGCCGCCGGAGCGACCGAGCGGTTGCTTGAACTGCTGCACGCGGAATCGGCCATTCGTGAAGCGCCCAAGCCGGAAACACCGGTGCAGCCGGCGCGCGCGACGATCCGTTTTGAACACGTCACCTTCCGCTATCCGGCCCGCCCGCAAATCAATGCCCTGGACGACATCTGCCTGGAAATCGCCCCCGGCGAGAGCGTCGCCCTGGTCGGCCCTTCCGGCGCTGGCAAGACCAGCCTGATCCAGCTCCTGCTGCGTTATTACGACGTATCGGAAGGTTGCATCCGGATCAACGGCCAGGACATCCGCCAACTGAGCCTGCATGAGCTGCGTAAAGGCATCGCCATCGTGCCACAGGACCCGGTGATCTTTTCCGCCAACATGCTGGAGAACATCCGTTACGGTCGCGCCACTGCAACCGACGCGGAAGTCCAGCAAGCAGCCAAGGCTGCGCTGGTGGACGAATTCATCGACCGTTTGCCCGAGGGCTACCAGACCTTCCTGGGGGAACGTGGCACTCGCTTGTCCGGTGGCCAGCGCCAGCGAATTGCGATTGCCCGTGCCATCCTGAAAGGCGCCCCGCTGCTGCTGCTCGATGAAGCCACCAGCGCCCTCGATGCGGAATCGGAAATCCTGGTGCAGCAAGGCCTCAGTGCGGCCATGCAAGGGCGCACGACGCTGGTAATCGCGCACCGGTTGGCCACCGTGCAAAAAGCCGACCGGATCGTCGTGATAGAGCGAGGCAGGATCGTGGAAACCGGTACACCGGAAGATCTGCGCAATCAAGGCGGGCTCTACGCGCGGCTGGCGGCACTGCAACTCAACCATTAACCAGCGAGCTGGTTGGGGTCGGGGCAAGGTCAACTCTCTTGCCAGCCGGTTCGGGCAGCGAGAAGATCGAAAAAACCAAGTATTGAAGGTCAGCTATCTGTCGCTCATGAGTCAGCCGCAAAAGATTTTTGGCGGGCAGCAGCGCGGCCTTATGTGGAGCTCCACATAAGGCCGCGGACCCGTCCCTCATACCTGGGCACTCTGACTGACTGCGAACTCTTCCGGACATTCAGGTTGTGCGTTCAGCAGTTTTCTCCGCACCATTGCACGACCTCAAGACGATCGTAATAACCGCCCAGTTGTTGCATGACGCGCCCCACGGTTTAGAGCGCTTGCTGGAAGGCAAGGCTCAACAGGGAACGTTGCGGATGAGAATACCGAGTGCAAGATTGGTGGTGAGCAGGGCGGCAATCAGGGGCGGCCACAACTGCAGGGCGTAAGCGAACAGACTGCCGCCCCATTCCGCAACGGTAAGGAATGCGCCCGCCGTGAGCTGCGCGCTGCTGTTCGGGAACGATTGAAAGCTGTCCGCCAACGCCGCCAGCATATACAAGTGCAAGTCCATCGCCACGAATAACAGCGCCACCAGAATGCTGAGTAATTGCGCGATGGGCGGGGTGAAACCGGCATTCTGCGGATCGAAGAAATTGGCTAAGCCCAACCCCATCTGCATCCCGGCGATATCGCCCGCCATCTCGATCGCGGAAAAAATCAGGTGAATCGAAAATCCCATCATCAGCCCGGCCACGATTTGTTGCGCCAGCACGAACAGACCCGCTGCCGAGGCCCATGACCGCGCCGGTCTGGAACGCCTGCTGCGATACTGCGCCCGGCCGGCGTTTGCACTGGTGCGGCTGCGCGAAATCGACGCCGAGCGTCTGGTCTACGAGAGCGTCAAGCCCGGTCCCGGCGGCTGTGTCAGCCTGGTGCTGACACCGATGGAACTGCTTGACCGCCTGGCGGCGCTGATTCCGCCACCGTGCCAGCACCGGTATCGTTACGTCGGCGTGCTGGCGCCAACTCGCGCCGCTGGCGGTGGTGACGGCGCTGGCGCAACCGGAAGCCGAGGCGCGCCTCGCCACCCCGAAAGTGCAGTCGGTCGCAGGGGATGACGATATGGACGAACCGCTTCATCGGAAAGCCGCACGTCTGGTTTGGGCCATGCTCATCGCCAGAATCTACGAGGTGTTTCCGCTGGTGTGTCCCCGGTGCGGCGGCCAGATGCGGATCATCGCCTTCATCACCGACGGCGCGGCGATACGCGAGATCCTCGCCCATCTAGGCGACGCGGTCGCCTCTTGCCGGCACGCGGACCGCCCCTGTGGGAGATGCCGGGCGCCAAACCCGGCCAGTTCGATCCCAAAATTCAACCGGCACCGGACTACGAGTTCGATCAGCGGATTGCCTGGTGACCGGGGCAAAGGCCGACGAGCACGCTCGCCCGCCTGGAGGAACTCGCGCCTGAGGTCGTGCAAGCGACAGGAAAAGCCGCTCCCACGGCATCAGGCGCGATCCAACGGACTCCCGCATGGGGTTTTCAGACCACGCTATCTCCCTTTCCGTGATTGACCACGGCTCGATGGCTCAGGATACTGTTCAAAAATGGCGTTGAAATTCCTATTTTTTCCCGGCGACCCAGTTGCTCTTGACAGGATCACCAAGCGATTCGCCGATGCGAGAGACGCCGTAGCCAGGCGTGATGGGAAGTTTTGGGAGGGCGGCAAGGAACCGCCTTCATTCCACGAGATTCGTTCCCTGTCTATCCGAGTATGGACCGCGCAGGCTGGTGCGGACTTCGCCCAGTCCATCGCGGGCCACAAGGACTCGGCGACAACGGCCACCTCCCGCGACGTTAGGGGGTCAGAATGGGCCAAAATCGTTTTGGCTACATAATGGGAAAGTTTTGGCAAATACCCGCCAAGCCCATATCCATGCGGATTTCAGAGGAGTGCATGTAATTAGCCTTCAAATACATCTGAAATGGTTGCGTGACGACGCCGAACGCCGTGCCCTGCTCGCCGAACAGGAAAGCGAGCCGCTGGTTTCGGTGGACATGCCGCTGCGCGCCAACCTATCGCTGCTGGACAACATCGCGCTGATTCCGCAATACCGCCACAACCTGGATTACGAGACCGCCTCCGCTCAGGCGTGGGATCTCCTGCTCCTGACCGGCCAGGAAAGTGCCGCCCTGAAACGCGACCCGCAGCTCAACCCTGTGGAACGCTTTGTCGCCAAGCTGCTGCGAGCCGCCATCGAGCGGCCGCCTATAATCCTGATCGACCGCCCCGCCCTGCTTCTGCCGGACACGCATTACCCGCCCTTCCTCAGTGACTTGCTAGAACGCCTGTCCGACCACCTCAACGACTGCTGGATTCTGGATTACCGATGGAACGAGCCTCTGTATCCCCCGCGCTTCCTGTCCCCCGCGCCCCGCTGATCAAGAACCTGGAGTTCAAGATCGGCCTGTTGCTGGCCTTGACCGTGCTCCTGGGCGCCGCCTTCGTCGCCTATGCCCTCTATGCGCGCGGCGCCTTCCAGGTGACCCACGGCCTGGTGCTGACGGCCGAAGATGTGGAAGGCGTGAGTGTGGGCATGCCTATCTCCTTCTCCGGCTTCCCCATCGGCAAGGTCACCCGCCTTCACCTCAACGATGACGGCAAAGTCCGCATCGAACTCGCGATTCCCCGGGAAGACGCCCGCTGGCTGCGCAAGAGCAGTGTGTTCACGCTGGAAAAAGCGCTGGTCGGTGGCGCCAAGATCAAGGCCCACACCACCAATCTGCAAGATGCCCCACTGGAAGACGGGGCGGTGCGGCCGCTCCTTACTGGCGACGCCACCAAAGAAATTCCGTTGCTGGTCGAGAAGGTGAAGGCCATTCTGGCCAACGTCGAAGCCATGACGGTGGCCGGTGCCCCGCTTAACCGCAGCCTCGGCCATGTCGAAACCGTCACCGGGCGCATGGCCGGCGACTATGGCTTGCTGCAGGGCGTGATGGGCAGCCCGGACAAGGCACAGAAGGTGGTGCGGGCGCTGGACCAGGCCAATACCCTGCTCACCTCGCTCAACGGCGTCTCGCTCAAGGTCGATGGCGTGCTGGCCAAGACAGATAGCCGCCTGTTCGGCCAGGATGGCGTGATGGACCAGGCACAGGGCGCGGTGGCCAAGGTCAACGCCCTCCTCGGCGACGTGCGCGAGAGCCTGAAAAAAGCCGATGCCCTCCTCGCCAACGCCCAGACCGCCAGCGCCGATGTCACCAAGATCACCGGCAACGTCGCCGAAGCCACCACCGACATGGGCCGCCTGCGCCTGGAAATCGACGACAGCGTGCGCAAGGTCAACCACCTCATCAACGAAATCAACAAAAAGTGGCCGTTTGCCCGCGACGTGGAGATCAAGACGCCATGAAACCGACCGTTGCGCTCACGCTCGTTCTGCTCCTGGCCGCCTGTTCCAGCGCCCCGCCGCCGCCCGACTGGAAGATGAACGCGGTCAGCCTGATCGAACATTTTCAGGCCAGTTGGCTGGAGGGCGACGGCAAGACCGCCGACATGGCCCTGGACAAGGCGCGCGGCGAAATCGCCAAGACTGGCCGCCTGGACTTGCTGGCGCGCGCCGAACTGGCGGCCTGCGCCACCCGCGCCGCCGGGCTCGATTTTTCGCCCTGCGTGGGTTATGGCCGACTGGCCGGCGAGGCCGCGGCCAACGATGCGGCCTATGCGCGCTTCATAGCTGGCGAATGGCGTGGCATCGACACCAAAGCCCTGCCCGCGCACTACGCCAGCCTGGCAACGGCCAAAGACGACGCCGCCGCCAACCGTGCCGTGGGCGAGATCAAGGAGCCTCTGCCGCGCCTGATCGCCGCCGCCCTATTGTTCAAAACCCAGCGCGCCGAACCCGCCACCCTGGCCGTGGCCGTCGCTACCGCCTCGGAACGCGGCTGGCGCCGGCCGTTGCTGGCCTGGCTGAATGTCCAACTGAAACGTGCCCAGGCCGCCGCCGACATGAGCGCCGCGGCCCACCTGCAACGCCGTATCGACCTGATCACCGGCCCCTCCTTGCCCGCAAGCCAATAGCTCGAACCGCATGACAACCTGGAATACGCCGGCCTGGCGTGCGGGTGACTGGCGCGGTTGGCTGGACGATCACGGCTCCCTCACCCGCCGCCTGCAAAGCATCTGCCCGCACCTGCGGGTGCGGCGCCTGCAACAGCACATCGCCCGGCCGCTGCGCGATGAATGCCGGCCGCTAGGGCTGGCACGCAGCCAACGCGCCCTGATTCGGGATGTCCTGCTGATCTGCGGCGACACCCCTCTGGTCTACGCTCATAGCGTCATCCCCCTGACCGGACTGGACGGCCCCTGGGTTGCCCTGTCGCGCCTGGGCAACCGCCCGCTCGGCGCCGCCCTGTTCGCCAACCCCAAGGTGCGTCGTTTTCCCCTGGAATACCGGCAGCTCGACGCCCGCCACCCCCTCTACCACCTTGCCGTCAGCCATCTAGCTGTTGCCAATCTCGCCGAAGCCCCGCGCCGTCTGTGGATGCGCCGTTCGCAATTCGCGCTGGCCGGGCACCCGCTGCTGGTGACCGAAGTCTTTCTGCCCGCCATTCGCGAGTACCCTTCGCCGGATTCACGCAATCTGAAATAACCCTACCTCGGCCTGAGTCCACAAGGGCCCTCCTGTGCATCGGCGGAGCAAATTTGTTCTAACGCGCCATAAATACTCTGTTGTAAACATACAAGCGTGCTTATCCGGTTAACGCCCACGATCCACTCCCTGTGGGAGAGCGCTTGGAGAGTCCTACCCCACATTTAACACCCACCCCAACACCCCCTTATAAATCAGCCCATTACGACTGATTGCGCATCCCTCAGGCACTACAACCGCGCCATCCACCGTTCAACCTAGATTCCTCAGTTGACCGCTCCCCAGCCCTTGTGAGGCCGCATGGATGCTGACG
>PFJX01000095.1 GCA_002784045.1 Hydrogenophilales bacterium CG_4_10_14_3_um_filter_63_21 | reverse complement strand
GACGGCCCATTTTTCACCTGCTTCTTGCCCCATAGTCCGACTATGCGGCGGCGAATCAGGCAAAAACTGAGCTCGTCGGGGCCGCTTCTCGCTATCGACGACCAAAGTCCGACAGGCTGCTAGGTTCAACAAGCGTCATCGTGAGAGCGATCTCTGTTTCTTCGGCGCTACCCACACTGCGTTCCGAGCACTCCGGCAATTTCTGTCTGCTGTTCCAACCATCGCGGTTATCCTGCCGGAAAACCACCTCGCCACGGCACAATCCCAGCACCACACAGGACATCCCGATACGCCCCACGGCACGGCATGATGGAGCAACACCTCCCCGAACTCATCGAACTGAAGCGCCTGCTCGACGCGGCGCCGGACGGGCTTTCGGCGCGGTGGGCGCACATGGTCGAGGTGGATGGCGCGGCGCTGCCTATCCATGTTCTGACCCTGGGCAATCTCGATCTGGGCCTGCCGGCGATCAGTTATTTCGCCGGTGTGCATGGGTTAGAGCGCATCGGCACGCGGGTCTTGCTGGTGTTTCTGCCGCTCACCCTGGAAATGGGCTCCTGGCTGTGGGTGAAGAAGAACCCGCGCCTCGGCCAGCGCCTGCATCGCATCCTGCGGAGCCATCTGCTGTGGCTGGATTTCCTGGCGCGCGCCGCCTGCGGTTGGGAGAACTGGCTGCCGCGTGGCGACGCACGGTTGCGCCACAAGAAACTGGCGCTGGCCGTGTGCTACGGCTGGCCATGACGACCTGGGTCTTTCTCCGTGGCCTCGCCCGCGAGGCGCGGCATTGGGGCGATTTTCCGGCGCGCTTCCGTGCCGAGTTCGCCGGGGAGCTGTTGGCGGGCGACATCCTCACGCCCGATCTGCCCGGCAACGGCCGCCGCCATGCCGAGCCCAGCCCGACCCGGGTGGAGGGGATGATGGAGGCCTGCCGCAAAGCGTTGCGCGAGCAGGGGAGGGCGCCGCCCTACCACCTGCTGGCCTTCTCGCTGGGCGGCATGGTGGCCGTAGCCTGGGCCGCGCGCCATCCCGAGGAATGCCGGGCGGCGGTATTGCTCAGCACCAGCGTGCGCACCTACAGCGCGTTCTACGAACGTCTGCGGCCAGGCGCCTGGCCCACGCTGTTGCGGTTGATGCTCGCCAGCGGCGAAGCGCGGGAGCGCGCCATCCTGGAACTCAGCAGCGCCCGCGCGGCGGAATTGCTGAGCGTCCTGCCGGCTTGGACCGCGTGGGCGCGTGAATGCCCGGTTTCGCGCCGCAACACCCTGCGCCAGTTGCTCGCCGCCGCGCGTTTCAGCGCCGTGGAGAACCCCTTCGTCCCCCTGCTCGTCCTCGCCGGCGCCGGCGACCGCATGGTGCATCCGAATTGTTCGCGGCGCCTGGCGCGCGCCTGGGGCGCCGATTTCGCCCTACACCCGAGTGCCGGGCACGACCTGACGCTGGACGACGGCGACTGGGTGGCGCGCGAGGCCAAGGCCTGGCTCGCAGAAATGAACAACCGTGCGGCCATCGACATCCTGTAACAACCCTTAGCTAGGGTGTGGCTCCCGATTTATATCTCGCCAGGAGCCTGGAAAATGCGTATCAAAGTGCTTACCACCGCAATCATTTCTTCCCTGCTGTTGACCGCCTGCAATGACGGCTCGTCCTCGGCATCATCGACCCAGACCGGCGTGCTCTCGGACTCCTACGTCAAGGGCGTGGCGTATAGCGCCGCGCCCAGTGGCAAAACCGGCGCCACCGGCACGAACGGTGAATTCGACTACTTGGCCGGCGACACCGTCACCTTCAAGATCGGCGGCGTGACCCTGGGTTCGGTGAACATGTCGAACACCGCGCTGGGCCTGGACAGCGGCCGCCTCATGGTGCGCCCCAAGGATCTGGCCGGCGTGGTCGATGAAACCGACGAGAAGGCGCTGGCCGTGGCGCAGTTCATTCAGACCGCCGCCGCCGCCTTGCCCAGCGATACCCGGATCGACGTGAGTGGCAATGCCGGGAAATTCACCACGGCTGATACGGTTGATAGTCTGGACAAAGTTGGCACCCTGGCAACGGCCGCCGGTCTGAGCCCCGTTTCCCTGGAGAAAGTTAGCCAGCACCTGCTCAACGCCCCCGGCAACGTGAAGTCGGTAGAGTTCACTCCCACCGACATCACCGGCTTGTCGGACGCCAATCGCGCCCTCGCCTACACCACCTCCACCGTCAAGGTGGCCTACACCGACGGCAGCACCAAGACTTTCCCGTTGTCCTATGTGAACCTGTTCAACAACATCGACACCGGCAAGACCGCCGACGGCTCCGCCGCCGCCGCGATCCGCGACAAGAACGGCCACATCATCAATGATCCCGCCGGTAAGCCCTACGTGCCACAGACCCCGGATGCCAACTCGCTGATGGACGTCGGCGGTACGCCCTATCTGGTGACACACTTCGAGTACGTGAGCAAAGACAGCGCCGGCACCGACGGGTACGGCAAGGTGCCCATGGCCATGACGCTGTCCAAGCTCAGCCAGAGCAAGACGGACGGAAAACTGGCGGTCGATTCGATCAAGCCGGTGGATTTCTCGGGTGTGAACGGGCTGTGGATTCCCTGCGCCGGCAGTCGCTCGCCCTGGAACACCCACCTGGGCTCGGAAGAGTACGAACCGGACGCGCGTTGCGATGCGAGTGTGGGCGACGCCACCTACGCGGCCAGCAGTTCCTGCACCGGCATGGAGTACACCGAGCGCATGAATGCCTTCCGCGCGCTGTATGGCGAGGCCACCGCGTCGCCTTACAACTATGGCCGGGTTCCCGAGGTCACTATCGCCATGGGCGGCGCCAGCACGGTGCAGAAGTGGTACACCCTGGGCCGCCTGTCGCGCGAGAAAGTGCAGTTCTTCGGCGATTCCCGCACCGCCATTCAGGGCGATGACGGCACCTATACCCACCTGACCCTGTTCATCGCCGATACCGCCCACGACTTGTCCGCCGGCACGCTCTACGCGGCCAAGTGGAACCAGCTCTCCGGCGACGGCGCCGATGGCGGCAAGGCCAACCTCACCTGGATCAAGCTCGGCCACACCACCCATGGCCAGATCAAGGCTGCCGTGGATGCCGGCGTGAAGTTCAGCGATCTGTTCGCGGTGGATACCTCCGGCGGCGCCACCCCGGTCACGGGCTATGCACGGGTCAAGCACGGCCATGAAGTGGCCACCGTGGAAGACCTGAAGCTGAAGACCGGTACCTTCGCGGGCGTGCCTATCGACACCCTGGCCGCCTTTCTGGAGACCCGCCGCTATGCCGCGCTCAAGGGCGCCACGGTGGAATTCGAGAAATTCGAAGGGGTGGCTTACAACGCACGCGACAACAAGGCCTATGCCGCGATGGCCCGGATGGCCAATGGCATGGAAAACAAGTCCGTCACCAGCACTGAGCCGGCCAACGACATCCGCCTGAAGAAGAACGGCTCCGGCGCGGTTTACCAGCTCAGTTTGCAGCCCGGCTGGTTCGACTCCGCCGGCACGGCCATCGATAGCGCCTTTGTCCCGGTGGTGATGGAAGCCCTGGTGGTGGGCGAGGACATGGCCGCCGATACGGATGGCAACAAGTCCAGACTGGACAAGATCGCCAGCCCGGACAACCTGTTCTTCTCCGAGCGCATGCGCGTGTTGTTCATCGGCGAAGACAGCGGCAACCATGTCAACAACGCCCTGTGGGCCTATCACGTCGACTCGGGCAAGCTGGTTCGCATCCTGTCCTTGCCGATGGGCGCTGAATCCACCGGCCTGCAAGTTGTGGACAACCTGAATGGCCACGCCTACATCATGAGCAACTACCAGCATGCCGGCGACAAGAACTCCACGGCTCAGGCGACCTTTGACCGGATCAAGGGCCTGATCAACACCGACAAGGCGGAAGTGGGCTACCTGGGAGGCCTGCCGGCTATGCGCTGATCCCGCATTCGCCCGGCTTCGTGGCCGCGGTTGCCCTGGGGGCTCCGCGGCTTTTTTATTTTTCCACTTGCGGTTCGGCCCGCTGGCGGGCCTCCTACGTATTCCTATACTCCGCAAAGCGGAACGCATGCATAACTCAGAAAGCCGAGGAGCAGATCATGGGCAAAGAAGATTCAATTCCCTTCGACAAGGTTCTCGCGGACGAACTCGATCTGATCTCCAGGCAACGGGTGGGGGGCGCGGCGGAAGTGGCGTCGGACAAGTCCGTTTATCAGCGGGCGCGCGCCATGAACCTGGCGGCCCTGGCTTTCTCCGGCGGTGGCATCCGTAGCGCGGCGTTCAACCTGGGCTTCCTTCAGGGCCTGGCCAACAAGAAATCGCTGCATCTGTTCGATTACCTATCCACCGTATCCGGTGGCGGCTACATCGGCGGCTGGTTCTCGGCGCTGTTGCGGCGCGCCTGCAAGCATGCCCCGGGCGAAGCCGAGGTGCGGGAGATGCAGGAAATTCTGGCGACACCGCCGAGTGACAAGACCACGGATGGCGGGTCCGGTTTCCCCGCCCCGGAAAGCCGGCAGGTGCGTTTTCTGCGCCGCTATGCCAACTACCTGACGCCGCGCCTGGGGCTGTCCGGCGACACCCTGGCCTTGCTTGCGCTGATGCTGCGCAACGTACTGGTGATGCAGTTGCTGCTAATCAGCCTGTTGTTTGCCGGCTTCTCGCTCCTGTTGCCGCTGGCCGGGCTGGCAGACTACGTGCCGGCGACGCTGCCCGTCGGGCTGGCCGGGGTTCTGGCGCCTGTCTATGGCGCCGTCGGCGTGCAACTCACCGATCCTGGCCGCTGGCTTATGGCGCCGGCACAGGGACTGTTGCTGGTGGCGCTGGCCATCGCGCTCTGGTCGCAAACGCGGATCCGTGGAAAGCGCAACGACTCGGCGCCGAATTTCTGGGTATTCCTGGCGTTGCTGGTGGCGCTGGCTTCCGGTGTGCTGTTTGCCATCGGCATCCGGCGCGCCGCGCTCTCCCCTATTCCCATGGCCGGGGGCGCTTGGGTGCTGTTCCCCGCGCTGGGCTACTGCCTGGCCTGGTCGGGCACCTTGTTGCAGCGGCCGGACAAGGCGTGGCGCGCCCTGATCGGCATGTTGGGGGGCGCGCTCGGCTTCGCGCTGGCGCTATATTTGTGCATCGAAGTGCTCTCAAGCCTGCTGCGCTGGGCGCCCTTCGGCCATGCCGTGGCCTTCGCCCCGCCGGTGGCCCTGGCGATCTACAGCTTGGTCGTGACGCTGCACCTGGCCCTGGCCGGTTCCGCCATTTCCGAACAACAGCGGGAATGGTGGGCGCGGGCCGGCGGCCAGGGCACCGCGCTTGGCCTGGCCTGGAGCCTGGCCTTCGCCTTTCTCCTCTATGTCCCGCCGCTGATCCATTACGGCGCGGCCTGGTCCGTGGCCAGCGGAGGCCTTTGGACGGCGCTGTCCTGGCTTGGCGCGCGTCTGGCGCAGGGCAAGGACAGCGGCGGTAAAAATAGCGGCCTGAGCAGGGAACTGCTGGCCAAGCTGGCGCCCTGGGTGTTTCTCGGCGGGCTGCTTGGCCTGGTAGCCTGGGCCTTTGCCTCGCTCATGCCCGGCGTCTCCCTGGCCGGTGCCAGCCTCGGCGAAGCAGTGTCCGCCTATCAGGCCAGCCTGGGCCGCCTGGACATGCGCATGCTCGGGTGGCTCGCCCTCGCCAGCGGCGGCCTGTTCCTGTTCCTGGCTGCTTTCATCGACATCAACCTGTTCTCCGCCCACAGCTTTTACCGCTACCGCCTGGCGCGCACTTTCCTGGGCGCCTCGCGCGAGCGGCGCAATGCCAACCCCTTCACCGGCTTCGACCCGCGTGATGATCTGAACCTGGCCGAACTGGCCGGGCAACGGCCAATCCATCTGGTCAACGCCAACCTCAACCTCACCGGTGGCCAGGAACTGGCCTGGCAGACCCGGCGCGGCGCCAGCTTCGTGTTCACCCCGTACTACTGCGGCTATAGCGCCCAGACCAGCCTCGGCGAGGCGCTCGGCGGCTATCGTCCGACCGCGAACTACGCGGGCGGGCTGAGCCTGGCCACCGCCATGGCGGTGAGCGGTGCCGCGGCCAGCCCCAACATGGGCTTCCACACTTCCACGGCGGTATCCGCGCTGCTCACCGCCTTCAACCTGCGCCTGGCGCGCTGGTGCCCCAATCCCACGCAGGGGCAATGGAATCGCCAGGAACCGCGCTGGTGGTCGGCCGGCCCCCTGTTTGCCGAACTGTTCGGCGAGGTGGGCTGCGATAGCCGCTGGATCAATCTCTCCGACGGCGGCCATTTCGAGAATCTCGGCATTTACGAGCTGGCGCGCCGCCGCGTCGGCCTGATCGTGGCCACCGATGTCGCCGAGGATGGCGAATACCACTTTGATGACCTGGCGATGGCCGCGCGCAAGCTCTACGTGGATTTCGGCGTGCGTCTGGAAATCGCCGCCAAAGCCCTCGACGCCATCCGCGCGGCGGCCGGGGAATTCAGCAATAGCGCCTGGGCCGTGGGCCGCCTGATCTATCCGGACTGCGCCCCCGGCATCCTGATCTATGTGAAAAGCGCCCTCACCCAAGAGGCCCCGGTGGACATCCGCCAATACCGCGACGCCCACCCCGACTTCCCGCACGAAAGCACCGTCGACCAATGCTTTGACGAAGACCAGTTCGAAGCCTACCGGCACCTGGGGCAGCGCAGCGCCGAAGCGGTGGCTGAAGCCTGGCTGGGTGAGGCAAGCGACGCATCCGCCAGGAAGCGGATTGCGGCCATTCAGGCGAAAGTGCGGGAAGCCTGCTTTGAGCGGTGATCGGGTCGAATCAGACCCGGTTTCTTCCTGGCGACCCCTCCAGACGGGTCACGTCTAACCCACCCGGAGACGAGGCATGGCTGAAGCGAAGGCCTGCGCCAGAAATGGCACGTTCCTTGCGGAAGCCGGAGGGGAATACGCTAGCCCGGATATTGCATGAATACTCGCGCGCCCTCACTGGTCCCTTGTCCGCACTGGAAAGTCTTG
>PFJX01000111.1 GCA_002784045.1 Hydrogenophilales bacterium CG_4_10_14_3_um_filter_63_21 | reverse complement strand
AGCGGCGTAGTTATTCATACGCCCGACTGAGCAAGACTTTCCAGTGCGGACAAGGGACCAGCGAGGGCACGCGAGTATTCATGCAATATCCAGGCTAGGGAACACCACGCAGCATTTCGCTGGCATGTTCGCGAGTGGCATCGGTGATTTTCACGCCACCCAGCATGCGCGCGATTTCCTCGACGCGAGTCTCGCTTTCCAGCTTGGCCACGCGGGAGACGGCATGGCCGGACTGGGTGGTTTTGCTGACCTGGTAGTGCTGCGCGGCGCGGGCGGCGACTTGCGGCAAGTGAGTAACGCAAAGTACCTGACGGGTTTGTCCCAACTCAGCGAGCAGACGGCCGACGATTTCGGCGACGCCGCCGCCGATGCCGGAATCGACCTCGTCGAAGATCAGGGTGGGCGCGCCGGAAACACCGGAGAGCACAGTTTGTAGCCCCAGGCCGATACGTGAGAGCTCGCCGCCGGAGGCGGTTTTCGCCAGGGGTTTCAGGCTCTGCCCGGCGTGCGGGGAGACGCGGAATTCGACGTCTTCCAGGCCGTGCACGGCGGGCTCATTGGGGATAAGGCCTGCTTCGAAGGCGCCGCCGGGCATGGCGAGTTGCTGCATGGCGCTGCTGATGGCGCCACCTAGACGGCCGGCGGCTTCGTTGCGAATTTGGCTGAGTTGGACGGCCAGCCGGCGATACCCGGTTTCGGCTTCCGCCTCGGCGCGCCGCAAGGCTTCCAGATCACCGGCCGCGCCGAGTTCCTGGAGTTGCGCGCTGGCGGCGACGAGATGTTCCGGGAGGTCTTCAGGCTTGAGGCGTAACTTGCGGGCAACGTCCTGCACGGCGGCGATACGCGCTTCGGCACCGGCAAGGGCTTGCGGATCGAGGTCGATGCGCTCGGCGTAGCGGGTGAGTTCGCGGGCGGCCTCTTGCAGGGTATCGGCCGCGTTTTCCAGCATGGCCAGATGTTCACCCAGGCCGGGGTCGATTTCGGCAAGTTCACTCAACTTGCCGCGCGCGTCGCGCAGGCGGAAAAGGACACAGTCGCCATCATCGTCGAGCTGGCTGGCTACGGCCTGGGAACCGGCCAGAAGGTCGGCGGCATGGGCCAGGCGGCGGTGTTCTTCCTGCAAGGCAACCCAGTTTTCCGGGGTGAAAGCCAGGGTGGTGAGTTCGTTCACCGTCCAGGTCAGACGCTCGCGCTCGGCTTCCTGCTCACCGGCACGGCTTTCGGCGTTCTCGCGTCGCGCGCGGGCCTCCTGCCAGGCACGGAAAGCGCGGGCGGTATCGGCGGCCAGCGGCGTGGAACCGGCATAAGCGTCGAGCAGTCGGCGCTGTTCGGCACTTTTCAGCAGGGAGTAGTGGGCGTGCTGGCCGTGGATGTCGACCAGGTATTCGCCCGCGACCTTGAGTTGCTGGGCGGTGGCGGCGCGGCCGTTGATGAAGGCGCGCGAACGGCCACTCACTTCGATCACCCGACGCAGGAGAAGAAAGCCTTCCTCCCCCGCCAGATCGTTTTCCTCCAGCCAGGTCGCCAGTTCAGGTGGGCCATCCAGGGAAAACTCGGCCGCCACCTCGGCGCGCTGGGAGCCTTCGCGCACCACCCCGGCCTCGGCGCGTTCGCCCAGGACCAGGGAGAGGGCATCGAGCAGGATGGACTTGCCGGCGCCGGTTTCGCCGGTAAGTACGGAAAAACCGGCGTGAAAGTCCAGCTCCAGGCGGTCGACCAGGACGAAATCAGAGAGGGTGAGGGAGACGATCATGGCTGGCGCTTTTGTAGCGCGGGCGTCCCGCCTGCCTTCGGCTCAAGGCAATCAGAAGAACGAGCAGGCAAGGATGCCTGCGCTACAGGGGTCACAACTTCTCCCCCCAATGCAGCTTCTGGCGGAGGGTGTCGTAGTAATTGTGGCCGAGCGGATGCAGCAGGCGCACGGTGTTCCTGGCGCGCTGGATCACCACCCGGTCGCCGATCTTCATGTCGGCGTGCTGCTGGCCGTCGAAGTGGACACGGGCATCGTCGGCGTGGATCAGGTTGATCTCGATCTCGGAGTGGCTGTTCACGGCGATCGGCCGCGCGGAAAGCGTGTGTGGGCAGATCGGCACCAGCACCACGGCTTCCAGAGTGGGATGCAGAATGGGGCCGCCACCGGAGAGCGCATAGGCGGTGGATCCGGTGGGCGAGGCCACCACCAGGCCGTCGGCGCGCTGGCTGTAGACAAACTGGTTGTCGATGTAGACCTCGAATTCGATCAGACGGCCCAGGGTGCTCTTGCTCACCACCACGTCGTTGAAGGCATAGGCCGCGATCAGCACGTCGTCTTCGCGCTCCACGCTGGACATCAGCATGATCCGATCCTCCGCCACAAATTGTCCGGAAAGCATTTCATCCAGGGTGGAGAACATGGTGTCGATGGACACATCGGCGAGAAAACCGAGACGGCCTTGATTGACGCCGATCAGGGGCACGCGATGGTCCACCAGGGTGCGAGCGATATTGAGCAAAGTGCCGTCGCCGCCCATGACGATGGCCAGATCCGCCACCGCCCCCATCTCATCAAGCGTCGCCACCGGGTAATCGTGGGTGTCGCAGTTTTCCGCCGTGTGCGCGGTAATCATTACCTCATGCCCGCGCTTTCCGAGATAGTCCGCCAGGCGCAGCAAAGAACCCGTGCTACCCGACCGGTTATATTTGCCCACCAGGGCGATGGTCTTGAAATCTGAATTCATGGCGTGAAATTATAGCCGTCCCGCTCAAGCCATTCGCCGGGCCGTCCCAAGAATGGCTTGGCCCCTCGGGGTACTCAAGGGTAGGGGATTTATCAGGCGGCCCGGGTTGTTTTCCCCGAGCCGCCGGCTCTGTTACTCTGCCGCCCGCCATGCTCAACGACCGCGCTCGTCTCCTGCTCAAGTTCCTCGTCGAATGCTATATCGAAGACGGCCAGCCCGTGGGCTCGCGCACCCTGTCGCGGCACACCGGGCTGCATCTCTCGCCCGCATCCATCCGCAATGTGATGGCCGATCTGGAAGAAGGCGGCTTCATCGCCAGCCCACACACCTCGGCCGGACGCATCCCCACCTCACGCGGCTATCGCCTGTTCGTGGACACCCTGTTGACGGTGAAACCGCTGGCACAAGGTGAAGTGCGCCAGATCGAAGCCACCCTGGCCCCCAACGACCCGCGGCAACTGGTCAGCGCCGCCTCGCATCTGCTGGCTGAACTGACCGCCTATGCCGGTGTGGTGCTCACCCCCAAGCGGCGCAGCCAGGGCCTGCGCCAGATCGAATTTCTGAGCCTGTCGGACAAGCGCCTCCTGCTCATCATGGTGATGGCCGATGGCGAAGTGCAGAACCGGGTGATCGTCAGCGACCGCCCTTACGACCCCAGCCAACTGGTGCGCGCCGCCAATTATTTCAACCAGCACTTCGCCGGGCTGTCTTTCGAACAGGTGAAGCCGCGCCTGGCGCACGAACTGGTGCAACTGAAATCCGACATCAGCCAGCTCATGGAAGCCGTGGTCAACGTCGGCAGCGAAGCGTTCAGCGGTGTCGGCAAGGAGTATGTGCTCTCGGGCGAACGCAACCTGCTCGGCACCCCCGATCTGTCCGCCAACATGGGGCGCCTGCGCGAACTGTTCGGCCTGTTCGAACAGAAATCCGAACTCATGCAACTCCTTGACGTCGGCCATGCCGCCAGCGGTGTGCAACTGTTCATCGGCGCGGAATCGGGCGTCGCCCCCCTCGACGAATGTAGCGTCATCGCCGCGCCTTATGAAGTCGACGGCGAAGTGGTCGGCACCCTCGGCGTCATCGGCCCCACCCGCATGGCCTACGAACGGGTGATCCCCATCGTCGATATCACCGCCAGGCTGCTATCGAACGCGCTGTCGTTTCACTGAAATAAGTTTGCGGTCGGCAGTCGTCAGTCGGCAGAATCCCGCCAACCACCAACTGATGGCCACCAACAGATGACTTTTTATTTCCCCGAACCTCCGTATCAACACGACCAGGCTGCCCGTGTCGGCATTCTGCTGATCAACCTGGGCACGCCGGAGGCGCCAACGGCGGCGGCGGTACGACCTTATCTCAAGGAATTTCTCTGGGATCGGCGGGTCGTGGAAATTCCCCGGCCGGTGTGGTGGCTGATCCTCAACGGCATCATCCTCAACACCCGTCCCGCCAAATCTGCGGAGAAATACGCCGCGATCTGGCGTCCGGAAGGCTCGCCGCTGAAGCATTTCACCGAGCGCCAGACGCAACTGCTGGCGGCGGAATTGCAACGGCGTCTACCCATGCCAGTGCGGGTGGAGTACGCCATGCGCTATGGCCAGCCCGCCGTGGCCGAGAAGATTCGGGCCATGAAGGCGCAAGGTGTCGACCGCCTGCTGGTGTTGCCGCTTTATCCGCAATACGCCGCCAGCAGCACCGGCTCCGCCCTCGATGCGGTTTGGCAGGCCCTCCTGCACACACGCAACCCGCCGGAAATCCGCGCAATCAAGCATTTCCACGATCACCCCGGCTATATCGCCGCCCTGCGCCAGAGCGTGGAAGCCTACTGGGCGGAACACGGCCGCCCCGACGTGCTGGTCATGAGTTTCCACGGCACCCCGCGCCGCACGCTCGATCTGGGCGACCCCTATCACTGCGAATGCCAGAAAAGCGGGCGCTTGCTGGCGGTGGCACTCGGCCTGGAACCGGAGCAGTTCCGGATCACCTTCCAGTCCCGCTTCGGCCGCGCCGAGTGGCTGCAACCCTATACCGCCGCCACGTTGGAAGAACTCGGCCAAAAGAAAACCCGACGCATCGATGTGCTCTGCCCCGGCTTCCTCGCCGATTGCCTGGAAACCCTGGAAGAAATCGCGATGGAGGGAAAAACCACCTTTCTCAATGCCGGTGGTGGGGAATACCGCTACATCCCGGCACTCAACGACCGCGCGCTGTGGATCAGCGCGCTCGCCGATCTCGCAAGCTCACACCTGGGCGGCTGGATCGACCCGACCTGGAGCGAGGCCGCGGAAAATCAGGAAGGTGAAAACCGGCTCCAGCAAGCACGCGCCCTGGGCGCAAAAAAATAGCGGGAACCCGCGCCAATATTAGAGTTCGCTTGTTGACTGGTATGTTTTGACCGGCAACAATCCGCCCGCCTTACCCACTTTGACTCGCGTCAATTCGGCTCCGGGATGCAACACTCCCCCCGAACTCCTTGCAATCTCCTGGGTGGCGACCCGCTTTTCCCGTTTAACTGGATGGAGGAGTACATGAAAAAATCTCTAACTTTGACCCTGCTGATCGTGGGCACACTGGGCGCCGTGGCCGCGGCCCAGGCTGAAGACACCCGCGCCCGATTCATGGCCGCGAACTGCGCCTACTGCCACGGCCCTGATGGCAAAAGCCGCGGCGCCTTCCCCAGCCTGGCCGGCCTCGAAGTCAAATACTTCGTCGACCAGATGAAGGCCTTTCGCGACGGCTCCCGCCCCGCCACGGTGATGGCCAAGCACGCCCTGGGTTACACCGACGCCGAATATGAAGCCATGGGCAAGTGGTTCGAAGCCCACAAATAACGGACGATAAGGAAGAGAAACATGACTATTGATCGCCGCGAATTTCTGAAAGTTTCCGCCGGTGCCGCTGGCGCCGTCACCCTGTCCGGCCTGGCCGGATGCGCCTCTACCAAGGTTACCGGGAGTGGCAAAGCCAAGGTTGTCGTGGTTGGCGCCGGCTTCGGTGGCGCCACCTTCGCTCGTTACCTGAAGCTGTGGAGCCCCGACACCGAAGTCACCGTCATCGAGCCGCTAGGCCAGTTCGTTTCCTGCCCGTTCTCCAACACGGTGCTGGCCGGCACGAACAAGATGGAAGACATCACCATGCCCTACGACTACATCAAGAAGGTCGTGGACAACTGGGTTGCCGATACCGTGACCGGCATCGACACCGCCAAACGCGTTGTCACCACCGCAGGCGGCAAGACTTTCGCCTATGACCGCCTGGTCCTGGCCGGCGGCATCGAACTCCTGTTCGACAAGGTGCAAGGCTACGACGCCGAAGCCCGGAAGACCGTCAAGCACGCCTGGAAGGCCAGCCCCGACCAGACCGGTGTCCTGCGCCAGCAACTGGAAGCCATGCCCGACGGCGGCAGCTTCGTGATGTCGGTGCCGATGTCTCCTTACCGCTGCCCCCCCGGCCCCTACGAGCGCGCCTGCCAGATCGCCACTTACTTCAAGAAGGCCAAGCCCAAGTCCAAGATCATCATCCTGGACGGCAACCCGGACATCGCCTCCAAGAAGGGCCTGTTCCTGGCCGCCTGGAAGAAGCACTTTGGCTATGGCACCCCCGACAGCATGATCGACTACCGTCCGAACAACATGCCGCGCATGGTGGATGCCAAGAAGATGATCGTTGGCACCGAATTCGACGAAGTGAAGGGCGACGTCATCAACGTCGTGCCGCCGATGCGTGCCGCCGCGGTGTGTGGTCTGGCCGGGGTGCGCAATGGCAACAACGGCAACTGGTGCGCCATCGACTACCTGACCTTCGAGTCGAAAGACGTGAAAAACGTGCACATCCTGGGTGACTCGGCCCTGACCAACTTCCCGAAGTCCGGTTCCGTGGCCAACAACACCGGCAAGATGTGCGCCTATGCCCTGTCGGAAATGTTCGCCGGCCGCCAGCCCGACCAGTCGCCGGTGGTCACCAACACCTGCTACTCGGCCGGTTCCGACACCGTGGCTTTCCACGTGGCGACCGTGTTCCGCTGGGACAACGAGAGGAAGGCGATGGTGCCACCCAAGGGCGCCAACGGCGTCTCCAAGGAAGAAAGCGAGCTGGAAATGGCCTACATGGAGTCCTGGGCCAGGAACGTCTGGGCCGACACCCTGGCATTGCCGGAAACCTACAACTTCAGCGTCAAGACCTGAGACCGCCGCCTGGCGTAATGAAAGGGGCCTTCGGGCCCCTTTTTTTGTCCCCCGGCAACTGACACAACAAACTCCCTCCCCGCTTTTGGCGCCCGCGCCTCCAGTTAACCTAGAAAGCTCAGTTGACCGCGCCCAAGTGTGCGGTTTTCGGGCTGCCTGGCAAGGCGCGCTCAGTGGCCAATGAGCGCGGCGGGGCTG
>PFJX01000172.1 GCA_002784045.1 Hydrogenophilales bacterium CG_4_10_14_3_um_filter_63_21 | reverse complement strand
AAGCCCCACAGGCGCCAGCCGTTTTGATTCGAAATTCGAAGGTCAAAACCGGAAGCTCAGACTCATACCTCTATTGGAATTGACTGAAACAGGCCCTCCCCTGGCATGAAACGACGGGTTCCAATTCAGCGCGATCGGTTATTGGCGATGTTCGGCGAAAAGACTGGCGAAGGCCTTCGCCACTGCGGCCGGCGCCAGTTCGTCCGGCCGCGATAGATTGATCAGGGCGGGGGCGTCGGCTTCCGCATAGACGCCGAAGCGCCCTGGCGGGGTGGCCGGATAGAGGCCGATGCCGGGCAAGCGCAAGGCCGCCGCCAGATGCATCAGGCCGGTGTCAACGCCGATCACGCCACGCGCGGCGGCGATCACGCCACCCAACTCGGCGAGCCCCAGTTTCGGCAGGACGATGGCGCCGTGCAGGCCCGCCGCCAGGCGTTCGGCGCGTTCTTTTTCGCGTGGATTGCCCCAGGGCAGGGCCACGCGCAGGCCGAGTGCGGCGATCCGCGCCAGCAGTTTCACCCAGTCGCTTTCCGGATATTCCTTTTCTGTCCGCGCGGTGCCATGCAGGCAGACCACATAGTCCGCCGCCAGGCCGGCAACCTGAAATGGCGGTGGCGTGGCCAGGCCGTAGTGCAGTTCCGCTTCCGCGCCCATCGGGTAGCCGAGCGCCTGGGCGGTGAGCAGGCGATTGCGGGTGATAGCGTGCAGCTCGCGCGGCGCCGGGTAGCGCCGCGCATAGGCCAGGCAGGCCAGACTCTCGCGCGCGCTGCCAAGCGCGAGGCCGGCGCGCGGCCCGTCGGCCAGGCGCGCCACCAGCGCGCTCTTGATCAGCCCCTGGGCATCCAGGACCAGATCATATTGGTGTGCCTGGAGCTCGCGGCGAAACGCTGCCATCTCCGTCCAGGTCGCGCTTTGCCCAAGTCCGCGCCGCCAGCGCCGCAGGGCAGAGGGAATCACCCGCTCGACCAGCGGGTGCCAGCCGGGCAGGGCGGCGAAACCTTCCTCTACCACCCAATCAGCATGCAGGCCAGGCACCTGGCGGGCCGCCTCGGTCAGCGCCGGGAGCAGGTGGACGACATCGCCCAGCGAAGTCATCTTGATGATGAGAATGCGCATGGACGCGAAGATAGCAGAAGGTGGCGGAAGGTGGATCGCAGCCGTGATGAAGCCACTCACCTTCGCTATCCCACCCGCTTTGTTCATCGATTACAGCTTTTCCACTCAAGTTTGTCTCCCTCGCATCCGCTAGTAACCCTGTCGAACCCTTAATCAGATAACCATGCAATTTCGCCCGGTCACCCGTCATCGCCGCACGCCAGGATGTGCCGCATGAGCGTGTTGTTCCGCCTGGAGCAGGAATCCGCGCTGCGCCACGCGCTGGAGCGCGACGAGCTGGAACTGTATTTCCAGGCCCAGGGCGATCTCCACAATGGCCGCGTCAGTGGGGCCGAAGCGTTGCTGCGCTGGCGGCGCGGCGACACCGTGGTGCCGCCGAGCGAGTTCATTCCGTTGGCGGAGAAATCCGGGCTGATCGTGCCGATCGGCGCCTGGGTGATCGATACGGCCTGCGCCCATTTGCGCGCCTGGGCCGACCAGGGCCTTGCAGAGACGCGCTTGGCGGTGAATGTTTCGGCGCGCCAGTTTTTCGCGGGCGATCTGGAGTCAGTCGTGTCCGAGGCGCTGGCGCGGCACGGGGTGAAGCCTTCCTGCCTGGAACTGGAACTCACCGAAAGCCTGTTGATGCACGACCCCGAGGCCACGACCGCCTTGCTGCACCGCTTGAAGGACCTTGGCGTGTCGCTGTCGCTGGACGATTTTGGCACCGGTTATTCCTGTTTCGCCTATCTCAGCCGATTTCCCATCGACACCCTGAAAATCGACCAGTCCTTCGTGCGTGACATGGTGACGCAAGCCAACACCGCCAGCATCGTCGCCGCTATCATCGGCTTGGCGCACCGGTTGAATCTGCATGTGGTCGCCGAGGGGGTGGAGAACGAGGCGCAGCTCGCCTATCTGCGCCGTCTGGGCTGCGATGAAATCCAGGGCTATCTGTTCAGCCGTCCCGTGCCCGAGGCCGATTACCTGGCGCTGCTTGCCAGCGACACGACGCTGCCAGGCGCGCCACAAACCGCTGCGCACACGCTGTTGCTGGTCGACGACGAGCCGGGCATTCTCTCGGCGCTGCGCCGCATGTTGCGCCAGGAGGGCTATCGCATCCTCATCGCCAACAACGCGCTGGAAGGGCTGGAGTTGCTGGCGCGCGAAGCGGTGCAGGTGGTGATTTCCGATCAGCGCATGCCTGGGTTGAGCGGCAGCGAATTTCTGGCTCGGGTAAAAGACATGCATCCGGATTGCCTGCGCATCATCCTCTCCGGCCAGGCCGACATGGCCTCGGTGCTGGATGCCATCAACAATGGCGCCGTTTACAAGTTCTTTACCAAGCCCTGGGATGACGCGCAATTGCGCGAGCGCATCCGCGAGGCCTTCCGCGTCCAGGCCGCCCTCGCATTGGCCAATCCGCTCCAGCCATGACCGCAAGCCTCCCGCCCGCCCGTACCCTGCTGTTGGTGGATGACGAACCCTACATCCTAGCCGCCCTGCAACGCCTGTTGCGCCGCGACGGTTACACCCTCCTCGCCAGCGACGACCCGCATCAGGCGCTGGATATTCTGGCCGGGCAGCGGGTGGACGTGATTCTTTCCGACCAGCGTATGCCCGGCATGAGCGGGGTGGAATTCCTGCGCCGGGCCAAGGAGATACGTCCGGAAACCATGCGCATCGTGCTCTCCGGCTATACCGATCTGCAATTCATCACCGATGCCATCAACGAAGGCGCGATTTACAAATTCCTCACCAAGCCCTGGGACGACGAGCAACTGCGCGAACAGATCCGTGAAGCCTTCCACGTCAAGGAAATCGCCGACGAGAACCGGCGCCTCAGCCAGGCACTGCAAACCGCCAACCTTGAATTGCAGGCACATGTCGCGGCGCAGGCGCGCCAGGCCCGGCAGATCGAAACCGTGCTGGGAACCTTGCAGGAAGTGTTGCAACTGGTGCCCTGGCCGATCGTCGGCATCGACGAAGCCGGCCTGATCGCCCTTGCCAACGCCGCCGCCGACGCCAGCCTGGGCAGTGGCGAGCCGCTGCTGGGGCGCGAGGCCGGCGAAGCGTTGCCGGAATCCCTGCGGGAATGGCTGAAACAGCCCGCCGCCATGGCTGAACAGGTGCGCCACGATGGCCGCAAATACCGTGTGGTCTATCAACCGATGGGGCTGCACACGGGCTCGCGCGGCACCCTGCTGGCGCTGCTGCCGTGCGAGATGCGCCCATGAACATGGCCACTCTCCCCCTGGAACAAGTGCGGCTCGACTATCTGTTCCGCGGTAGCGACGCCAGCACAGCCGATCTCGATCTGTACCACGCCGTGCTGGAATTCCGTCTGGAGCAGGCTGCCCCGGATCAGGTAAACCTGGGTCATGCCGGCGTCCTTGCCGGCAAGGACGCCCATGCGACGCCCGCGCGCCAGGGCTGCGCCTTATCCGGGGCCGCCACGCTCAGCCTCGAACAAGTCCTCGCCGACATCCGCCAGTTGCCCTCTCTGCCGGCGGTCGTCGGCGAGCTGGTCAAGACCCTGAATAATGAATTCGCCGATATTGGCCAGATTGCCAAAGGGATCGCCAAGGATCAATCCCTGGCGGCGCGTGCGTTGCGGGTGGCCAACTCGCCCTTCTATGGCATCCAGCATGAGGTGGCGAGCATCCACGAGGCCATCGTGATTCTCGGCTTTCGCGCCGTGGGTAGCCTAGTCATGGCGGCCTCGGTGATGGGCTATTTTCCGCTCCCCGTGGGCATTGCCTTCGATCTCACCCGCTTCTGGCGCCATGGCATCGGCACCGCGCTGTGCGCGCGGGCGCTGGCGCGCGCATCCGGAGGGGATGCGGAAACCGCCTTCACTGTGGGCCTGCTGCATGACATCGGCGTGTTGCTGCTGGCCACCACGCGGCCGACGCATTACGCCAAAGTCCTGGCCTGGCGCGCGGCGAATGATTGCTTGCTAGTCGAGGCGGAACAGGCTGTGCTCGGCTTCGACCACGCGCAGGCCGGGGAGGCCTTGGCCTCACGTTGGGGCTTTCCCGCGGGCATCGCGCGCGCGGTGGCTCTGCACCATGCGCCCGGTGGTGGTGGCGACATGGTCGCCGTGGCGCATGTCGCCAATATTCTGGCGCATGCGCTCGACCTGGCCGGCGATCCGCGGGCGCGGGTGCCGCCTCTGGATATGGAAACCTGGCGCCGCCTTGGCCTCGATCGGGCCACCCTGAAAGCCCTGTTGGCTGGCATCGAGCAGGAACATGAGAACTACTGCGCCTTGCTGGCGCGGTGATCGAGAAATGGCCCCATGCAACAACCCGTGAAAGCGACCAACAACAGCCTCATAGCCGGTTTCCTGCTGGTAATCAGCTTGTTGCTGGTACTGGCCGGGGTGGGCCTGGTCTATCTGCGGGCGATGAACCAGACCATCAGCCACATCGTCGAGGAAAACAATGAGCGCACCCGCCTGGTGACCGAGATGTATATCGCCGCGCGTGAACGGCCCATCCAGTTGCACGGCATCCTGGGAGAACCCGATCCGTTCGCGCGCGACGAACTGGCGCAGCGGTTTCATGAACTGGCCGGCCTCTTCCGTAGGGCGCGAGAAAAACTACTGAAAATGCCGCTCTCGCCGCTGGAGCAGTCGCTTCTGCAACAACAGGGGGTGCATACCGCGCGCGCTTCCCAGGCGCAGGAGGCGGTGCTCGACCTGGCCATGGCGGAGCGCAAGGATGAGGCGGAGCGCCTGCTGCTCAGCCGGGCGATTCCAGTACAGAACCTGGCCACCCTGCGCTTGCGCCAGTTGCTCGACGAGCAGATCAGGAGCGGCCGCGCGGCGGCCGGCCAGGCGCATGAGCAATACCATCTGGCGCGCAACCTGATGCTCGCCAGCGCCCTGGCGGCGATGTTGCTGGCCGGCCTGATCGCGGTGGTAGTGATCCGGCGCCAGGGCAAATTGCTGCTGCGGCTGCGCGAAGGAGAGCGCGAAGCACGCGTCATGTTGGCGAACATTCCGCTGCCGATCTGGTTCAAGGACACGGGCTCACGCATCGTCTGGTGCAACGCCGGCTTCGAAAAAATCGCCGGGAAGTCTCTGAATCTGCTCTCCGGCAAGGGCGAAGGAGACATCTGGGGCCGCGTCGAAGGGCTGAAGAACGACCTGGAAGACCAGAAAGCGCTGGAAACCGGACAAACCCGGCGCGAAGACCGGCGCCTGGCTAAACCGGACGGCCAGCAGGGGCACTACATCATCGCCCGGACCCCGATTCCCGTGCGTGCTCCCGATGGCGATGGCGGCTGGAAAGGCGTGCTCTGCGTGGCCCAGGACCTGACCACGCTGGAACACATGAACGAACTGCTGGAGCAAGCCAATCAGGAGTTGCAGGCGCAGAAGACCGCGCTGGACGAACATGCCATCGTCAGCATTACCGACACCGCGGGCAACATCACCTATGTGAATGAGAAGTTTTGCGACATCTCCGGCTATTCACTGCGTGAACTGATCGGGCAGAACCACCGCATCGTCAATTCCGGGCTGCATCCGCCGGAATTTTTCCAGACGATGTGGGAAACCCTCATGAGCGGCCAGGTCTGGCATGGCGAAATCCGCGATCGTCGCCGTGACGGCAGTTTTTATTGGCTGAATTCAAGCATCGTTCCGTTTCTGGACCTGGACGGGAAACCCACCCAGTACATCGCCATCCACACCGACATCAGCGCCCGCAAGCGGATGGAGGCCTCGCTTCAGGACATCAACGTGGAACTGCAACGGCGGGTGGACGAGCGCACCGAGGCGCTATCGCGCGCCATGCAGCAACTGGAGGGTGACATCTCCGAGCGCACCCGCTCGCAGGCTTTGCTGCAACAGCAATATCAGCAACTGGAAAGCCTGCACCACAAATTACAGGAGGCGCAGAGCCAGTTGCTGCAATCGGAGAAGCTGGCGTCCATCGGCCAGCTCGCGGCCGGTGTCGCGCACGAGATCAATAACCCGATCGGCTATGTGCATTCCAACCTGGGCACGCTGGAAAATTACCTGCGCGATCTGTTCACCCTGATCGGCCGCTATGAAGCGGCGGAAGCGGCCTTGCCGAGCGAGGCGCCGGAACGCGGTGAGCTGGACGAATTGCGGCGGAAACTCGACTTGCCCTATCTGCGTGAGGACATCCCGCAATTAATGAACGAATCGAAGGAAGGCATCAGCCGGGTGCGCAAGATCGTCCAGGACTTGAAGGATTTCTCCCGCCTGGACAGCTCACCCGACTGGCAGCGCGCCAATCTGCACCAGGGCCTGGATAGCACCCTGAATATCGTCCACAACGAAATCAAATACCGTGCCGACGTGGTCAAGGAATATGGCGAGATACCGGAAATCGAATGCCTGCCCTCGCAGTTGAACCAGGTCTTCATGAATTTGCTGGTCAATGCCGCCCACGCCATGGAAGGCCCGCGCGGCACCATCACTCTGCGCAGCGGCATGAGCCAATCCGAAAACGAGGTGTGGCTGGAAGTGGCGGATACCGGCAAGGGGATCCCTGCAGCCATCCGCGACCGCATCTTCGACCCGTTCTTTACCACCAAGCCGGTTGGGCAGGGCACCGGCCTGGGCCTGTCGCTGGCCTACGGCATCATCCAGAAGCACCACGGCCGCTTCAACGTGGAAAGCGAAGTGGGCAAGGGCACTACCTTCCGGATCACGCTGCCCATTCAACAACCTTCGAGCTCAGCGCATGAATGAATCCACTCCCGCCACCCTGCTGTTCGTCGACGACGAGCCGTCCATCCTGTCCTCGCTGAAACGTTTGTTCCGGCCGCACGGTTACCCGATATTCACCGCCGAGAGTGGCGCCGCCGGCCTGGAAATATTGCGGAAGGAGGCCATCGACCTGGTCATCTCCGACATGCGTATGCCGGAGATGGATGGCGCCCACTTTCTCGAACAGGTGCGCCTGGCTTGGCCGGAAACCCTCCGCATTTTGCTCACCGGTTATGCCGACATGGAATCCACCATCGCCGCCATCAACCGGGGCCAGATTTACCGCTATATCAACAAACCCTGGGACGACAACGAGATTGTTCTGATCGTGCGCGAAGCCCTGGAGCGGCGCCGTCTGGAACAGGAAAATGGCCGCCTGAACGCCATGGTGGAAGCGCAGAACACCGAGTTGCGCGCGCTCAATACCAGCCTGGAAGAGAAAGTGGCGGAGCGTACCGAGGAGTTGAACAAAGCGATCAAGTATGTGAAATCGGCCCACGCCAGGTTGAAAACCGGCTTCGTCAACACCGTGCAGGCTTTCTCCAGCCTGACCGAGATGCGCGGCAAGAACCTCTCCGGCCATGCCCGCCGCGTCGCCGACCATTCACGCAGCCTGGCGCGCGCGCTCGGCCTCTCCGACACGGAGCAGCAGAATGTCCTGTTTGCCGGCCTGCTGCACGACATCGGCAAGATCGGCCTGCCCGACGCCATTCTGGAGCGACCGCTGTCCGCGCTCGATGCCGACCAGCGCGCCGCGGTCATGCGCCATCCGGAACGCGGCCAGCAGGCCTTGATGCAGATCGAACAACTCAAGGAGGCCGCCGCGCTGATTCGCCACCACCACGAGTGGTATGACGGCAGCGGCTATCCGGATCACCTGGCGGGCATCGCGATTCCCCTGGGCGCGCGCATCCTCTGCGCCGCCAACGACTACGACGCCCTCACCAGCGGCACCATGACACTACAGCCGATGAAGCCGAAGGACGCGCTGTCCTATCTGATCGAGCAACGTGGCAAGCGCTATGACCCGGCGGTGATCGACTCGTACGTGGAAATCCTCTCCGAGCAGTTGCAGAACGTTATCGACGAAATTCCGTTGCGCCCCACCGCCCTGAGGCCCGGCATGGTCATCTCACGCGACCTGATGCACCGCGACGGCTATCTGCTGCTGGCCAAGGGTTATGTGGTCGACGCCGCTGTCATCGCCCAACTGGCCAAGATCGAAGCCACGGAACACCACACCCTCATGGTGTATGTGGTCCATCAGCAGCCATGAAAAACGCCGCCTGGTAGGCGGCGTTGTGGGGTTTTCCAGGGCGGCCTACTTGTCCAGCCGCAGCGAGACGTAGTGGGCGTTGTCCTCACGCTTGATCAGCAGGGCGGCACTCTTGCGTTTCGGGTCATTGAGCAGGCGGGCGAGTTCCTCGGCGTTGTTCACCGCCTGGTTGTTGACCGCCAGGATGATGTCGCCCTGTTCAATACCGGCGTGGCTGGCCGGACCTTCGACGTCTTCCACCAGGACGCCGCTGTCGATCTTCAAAACTTTCTTTTGCTCGCTGGAGAGCGGGCTGACGGTCAAGCCGGCGCGGTTGCTCTTTTTCTTTTCCGGAGTGGCGGTGGCGACCAGATCGTCCTTGATCTCACCGACGGTGATGCCGATCTCATGCATTTCGCCCTTGCGCCAGACGCTCAGATTGGCACGGCTGCCGGGTTTGCTGGCGCCGACCATGCGCGGCAGGTCGATGGAATTGGCGACCGGCCGGCCGTTGTACTTCAGGATGATGTCGGACACTTTGAGGCCGGCCTTGTCGGCGGGACTGCCTGCCTCGACATCGGCTACTAGGGCACCTTCGGCTTTGTTCAGGCCGAAG
Source organism: Hydrogenophilales bacterium CG_4_10_14_3_um_filter_63_21 (assembly GCA_002784045.1). Classification (GTDB taxonomy): domain Bacteria; phylum Pseudomonadota; class Gammaproteobacteria; order Burkholderiales; family Thiobacillaceae; genus PFJX01. The sequence goes on along the minus strand of PFJX01000172.1, from coordinate 16,682 downwards.
GAGTCGGCCAGATCGGCGGTGACCTGCTGGATCACCACGCCGATGCGGCCGCGGCTGACGCTGCCGCGTGACTTCAACTGCTCGGCCACGTCCATGGCGACGTCGATGGGGATGGCGAACGACAGGCCCATGTAGCCGCCGGAGCGGGAGATGATCTGCGAGTTCATGCCCACCACTTCACCCTTCATGTTGAACAGCGGCCCGCCGGAGTTGCCAGGGTTGACCGCGACATCGGTCTGGATGAAGGGGACGTAGTTTTCCTGGGGTAGCGACCGGCCGATGGCGGAGACGATGCCGGCGGTGACCGAGTTCTCGAAGCCGAATGGGGCACCGATCGCGAGCACCCATTCACCCACCCGTAGTTTGTCCGGGTTGCCCAGGGTGGCGCGCGGCAAGCCTTCGGCATTGATCTTGATCAGGGCGACATCGGTACGGCTGTCGGAACCCACCACCTTGGCGCGGAACTCGCGCTTGTCGGCCAGCTTCACGGTGACTTCATCGACTTTATCGACCACGTGGGCATTGGTCAGGATGTAGCCATCGGAGGAAATCATGAAACCGGAGCCCTGGCCACGGCTGGGCGGCAGGAACTTCTCGCCCTCGGGGGGCATGAATTTGCGGAAGAAGTCGAACATCTCATCCGGCTGCGGCATCCTGTGGCCACGTTTCAGGCGTCGCGCTTCCTGGGTGGTGGTGATGTTGACCACGGTGGGCGATTGCTTTTCCACCATATCGACGAAGTCGGGGAGTTGGGCGCGGGCGCCCGCGGCCACAAAGCCCAGGCACAGACCCAGCAAGGCAAACCATTTCTTCATGTCACACCTCGTAAGTAGCGCCGGCGTCCCGCCGGCGGGGGTATCGGTGCCGGCGGGGATGCCGGCGCTACGAGTCAGCGGCTAGCGCAGGCGGTTTCTCCGCGTCGCAGGACCACCGGCTGGACGGCCGGTGACTTGCGCCGCTTCAGATACAGCGCGGCCAGCAACAGGCCACAAAGACCCCCCGCCACCGCGCCGAGTTCCCCGGCGACTTGTTGGCCCAGCGCGGCGGCGGCAATCAGCAGCAGGAGCGGCACCAGATACCCCGCTACCGCCGCATCGAGCAGGGCGCCATCGGGCAGGCCCACCACCACGGAGTCACCCACCTCGGCGCCGATGGGGTTGTCGACCCGGTATTCCGGCTCGTCCGCATGCAGCACGCGGGCGAACAGCGAGCTGCCGCAACCCTTGCCGGCACAAGCGCCGCAGGAGGCGGGCGCGTGGCTAACCACCCAGGCGCTATCGCCTTCGAGTCGGGTGATGCGGGCGGGGGTTTCGATCATTTTCTCGGCTCCAGCCCCAAAGCGATGGTTTCCACCGCCGGCCAGGGCGCATCGCCGAGCACGGTGGCCTGGAAGCCGCCGACCTGGCGTCGCATCAGATTGACCATGCCACGCGCGCTTTCTCCCCTGACGCTGTGCGCCGGCTTGCTGTTTGGCGCCAGAAACAGGGAGATATGGGTGAGGCCATCGCTGAATACCCAATGCTCGACCTCACCTGGCATGTTGGGCAGGTGGCGTTTGACGGCGGTAATGCGGACATAGCCGGGCGGTAGGATCCTGGCCACGATCTGCTCGGTCTCCACGGGCCGCGCGGGCTCGGGCATGTCGGGCAGGAGCGTGGGGTGGACGGTAGCCCAGGCCGGTGGCTTCAGCGCGTTACTTGATGGCCCCACCGACGCTGCCAGCTTGACCTCGGCGAAGGCGTATTGCATGAGGGGCTGGTTGTTGCCATTGACCAGCACGGCTTTCAGAGGCAGGCCGCTGTCCCTTTCCGCGCACAGGATGTAGCCCCAGCGGAAGGCATCTTTGGGCAAAACTTCCACGTTGCGGCAATCCAGGCCGGCGACGCGCGCCGGTTCCCCCAGGCGGACGTCATACCAATTGAGCAAGGCCCGCGGGTTGGCGGGCAGCAGGTCGGGAAAATGGCGGCGGCTGAGACGTTTTTCCATGCGTACCTGGTTGCCGTCAGACACCAGGGTCACCGCACCAGTCTTGCTGCACCGCACTTCACGCAGGTTGCCATCCAGGGTCACGAGTCGACTTTCATCGCCCTGGCCGACCAGGCGGTTGCTGACCGACAGGGCCTGAATGTTATCGCCCTGGCGCACCACGAAGATCCCTTCATAAGCCATGTGGCGCGCGGCATCCGCCATCTTCTGCAACCAGACGGCGGCCTCGGCTTGCGGCAGCGCGGTTGGTGGCGGAGAGGGGGCGGCCTGAGCACTCGCCACGCACAGCGGCAAAACCCAAACTACCCGCCCAAGAAACACGCTGGGCCGTCCCACGTGTCTCTTTATCCCCTGGGGGGAGAACGCCGCGAAGCGGTGTTTTCGGGTGGGGCTCATCGTGCTTCTCCGCTCAGGGCGACCCGGGTGTAATGCATTTCCGGGGTGGTCAGTACGGCCTGCGCATAGTCCTGATGCGCGACCAGGTAAGGCATGACATCGGCCGGGGTCGGTATGGCGGCAAGCGGAGCGCTGCTCTCCTGACTCGGCAGGGCGCTCCATAGGCCCCAGGTGATGGCGGCACTGGCGGCGGCGGCAAGCCAGAGCAGCGGCCGCTTTTCGCGGGGTTTGCGCAGCGGCGCCAGTACCGTGGGTTCGTCGTCAAGGGCGGCCATCACTTTTCGCGTCAGGCCGGGGAGGTCTTCATGCTGCCCGCGCAACAGGTCGCCGATGGCGCAGTACTCGGCGAAGCGCGCCTGCCGCGTGGGGTCATCGCGCAGTTGGCGAATCGCCAAACGCGCGCCTTGATCGGAAAGTTCACCATCCAGCAAGGCGGAGAGGTTGTCGTAGGCGCTGTCGCCAGCTTCGTGTGTCGTATTCATCTTGCTACCACCTTTTGTCATCCGGGGTGCCCAGGATCGGCCGCAACTTGCTGGCGATCGCCTCGCGCGCCCGGAAGATGCGGGAACGCACAGTGCCAATCGGGCAGGCCATGAATTCGGCGATTTCCTCGTAACTCATGCCTTCCATTTCACGCAGGGTGATGGCCTGGCGCAATTCCTCGGGCAGGGCATCCACCGCTTCGTTCACGGCTATGGCTACCTGTTTCGACAAGAGTTCCGTTTCCGGTGTGCTGATGTCCTGTGCCACCAGGCGCTCATCCGGCTCATCGTCGTCATTCATCGCCTGATCACTGATCGTGCGCATCGCCTTGCCGCGCGCCACCAGATGGTTCTTGGCGGTGTTGACGGCAATGCGATACAGCCAGGTGTAGAACGCCGCGTCGCCGCGAAATTGCGGCAGTGCCCGATAGGCCTTGATGAAGGTCTCCTGGGCGATATCCTCCAGGTCGTCCGCGTTACGCACCATGCGCGACAACAGGCGGATGATCTTGCGGCGATATTTCTCCACCAGCAGCCCAAATGCCCGTTTGTCGCCTTCGCGTACCTGTTCGACCAATTGGAGGTCGATTTCCCGATCACTCATTCGCTTCCCTGAGTCAGCCGCCGAGCGGCTTGCAATCCATGTCGGGGCGAGTATAACCGGCCAGTCCGAAAGCCCGCCCGCTGTCCAAGACCGGGCGGTTGCCGCGTTGGTTTCCCTTTTTTTCCTTACCGCCATGCAGCGTTACGACGTCCTCATCATCGGTTCCGGCCTCGCCGCTGCCACTTTGTCCTTGACCTTGCCCACGGGCATGCGCATCGCGGTGGTGACCAAGAAGGCCGCGACCGACAGTTCCAGCTATTGGGCGCAGGGCGGCATCGCCGCCGTCATGAGCCCGGAAGACAGCTTTGACGAGCATGTCCGCGATACCCTGGTGGCGGGCGCCGGCTTGTGCGATGAAGCGGTGGTGCGCCGGGTGGTGGAAGCCGCTCCGGCGGCACTGCAATGGTTGATCGAGCAGGGCGCGCCGTTTGATCGCGACAAGGCGGCTTATCACCTGGCACGGGAAGGTGGCCACTCGCGCCGCCGCATCCTGCACGCGGCGGACGCCACCGGGCGCGCGGTGCAGGAGACCCTGCTGGCAAAGATGGCGGCACGGCCCAATGTCACGCTGTTTTCCAACCACATCGCCATCGACCTGATCACCGACCGCCGCCTCGGGCACGAAGGCAGCGCGGTGCATGGCGCCTATGTACTGGATACCGCCAGCGGCCACGTGGAAACCTTCGCCGCCGGCTTCACCGCGCTGGCCACTGGCGGCGCTGGCAAGGCCTTTCTCTATACCACCAACCCGGACACGGCCACCGGCGACGGGATCGCGATGGCCTGGCGCGCGGGCTGCCGGGTGGCCAACCTGGAGTTCATCCAGTTCCACCCGACCTGCCTCTACCACCCGCACGCCAAGTCGTTTTTGATCTCCGAGGCGATGCGTGGCGAGGGTGCGCTGCTGCGCTTGCCGGATGGCAGCCGCTTCATGCCGGAACACGACGAACGCGGCGAACTGGCGCCGCGTGACGTGGTGGCGCGCGCCATCGACTATGAGATGAAGAAACGCGGCCTCGATTGTGTGTATCTGGACATCACCCACAAACCGGCCAAGTTCATCGTCAGCCACTTTCCCAACATCCATGCGCGTTGCCTGGAACTGGGCATCGACATCACCCGTGAATGGATCCCGATAGCGCCCGCCGCGCACTACACCTGCGGCGGCGTCAAAGTGGACCAGAATGGCCGCGCCGATGCCGACCATCTCTATGCCATCGGCGAAACCACCTGCACCGGTTTGCACGGTGCCAATCGGCTCGCTTCCAATTCCCTCCTGGAATGCCTGGTCTACGGCCGCGCGGCGGCCGCACATATCACCGAAGCAGAGCCCGCCCCTCAGGTCGAACTGCCGGATTGGGATGAAAGCCGGGTGACCGATGCCGACGAGGAAATCGTCATCGCCCACAACTGGCACGAGTTGCGCCGCTGCATGTGGGACTACGTGGGCATCGTGCGCACCACCAAGCGCCTGGAACGCGCCAGCCACCGGATCAAGCTGCTCGGCGACGAGATCGACGAGTACTACAGCAACTTCCGGGTCAGCAACGACCTGATCGAACTGCGCAACCTGGTACTCACCGCCGACCTGATCGTGCGCTGCGCGATGTCGCGCCACGAAAGCCGGGGGCTGCACGCCTCGCGCGATTACCCAGGGTTGCTGGCGGAGGCGCGGGATACGGTGCTGGCACCGTAGGGCGAAACGCGCAGCGGTTCCGCCATGGCATCGGCGGATCGCCCTGCGGGCATCCGCCCTACACCGAATCCGACGTGAATCACCCTTCCGCCCGCTTCACCAGGAAATGCACCAGCAGCGGTACCGGGCGGCCGGTGCTGCCCTTCTCTTTGCCGGATTTCCAGGCGGTGCCGGCGATGTCGAGGTGCGCCCAGTTATACTTTTTTGTGAACTTGCCGAGGAAAGCGGCGGCGGTGATGGTGCCGGCGGGGCGGCCGCCGATATTGGCCATGTCGGCGAAGTTGCTCTTCAACTGTTCTTCATATTCGTCGAACAGGGGGAGTTGCCAGCAACGGTCATGGGCCACGTCGCCGGCATGAAGCAGTTCCCGCGCCAGGCCGTCGTTGTTGGCGAGCAGGCCGGAGGTGACGTGGCCGAGCGCCATCACGCAGGCACCGGTGAGGGTGGCGATGTCCACCACGCAGGCCGGATCGAAACGTTCCGCGTAGGTCAGCGCGTCGCACAGAATCAGGCGGCCCTCGGCATCGGTGTTGAGGATTTCGATGGTCTGTCCGGATAGGCTGGTGACCACATCGCCTGGCTTGTTGGCGCGCCCCGATGGCAGGTTCTCGCAAGTGGGAATGAGGCCGACCACATTGAGCGGCAGCTTGAGTTCGGCTAGCGCCTGGAACGTGCCCAGCACCGAGGCGGCGCCACACATGTCGTATTTCATCTCATCCATGTCGGCACCGGGTTTGAGCGAAATGCCGCCGGAATCGAAGGTGATGCCCTTGCCCACCAGGACGATGGGTTGCTGTTTTTCGTCGCCGCCGGTGTATCTGAGCACGATGAAGCGCGCCGGCTCGTCGCTGCCTTTGGCGACGGAAAGAAAGGCGCCCATGCCAAATCGTTCAATGGCGGCCTGGTCCAGGACTTCAACGCCAAAACCCCGCGATTTCGCCAGTTCCTCGGCTTGCGCGGCGAGATAGCCGGGGGTGCAGACGTTGCCGGGCAGGTTGCCGAGATCCTTCGCCAGTTTCATGCCGGCGGCGATGGCCTGGCCGCGCAGCGCGGCGGCCTCGCCGGTGGCGAGTTCGCCGCGCCGCGACACCGCCAGGATGAGTTTGCGCAGGACGCGCTTACTTTCTTCCGGTTTGCTTTTCATCTGCTCGAAGCGGTACAGCGTTTCCTGCGCGACTAGAACCGCTTGTTCCACATTCCAGCCGAGATCACGTTTTTTTACCGGGATCTCGCTGAGGTACACGGCTGCTTCGCTGACGCCGGTTTCGGACAACGCATTGACCGCCGCGCGCACCGCCTCGCGGTAATTTTTGTCGCGGAATTCACGTTCGCGGCCGAGACCAACCAGCAGCACCCGATCGCACAAGAGACCAGGAACGTTATGCAGCAACCGGGTGGTGCCCGGCTTGCCGTCCATGTCGCCACGCCGGAGAATGTCGGCCAGATAGCCCGCGGCGGCGTGATCGATGACTTCCCCCGCATAGCTAAGTTTGCGGTGGTCAAATACGCCGACCACCACACAGGCGCTGCGTTGTTTTTCCGGGCTGCCGCTTTTTATGCTGAATTCCATTTTTGGCTCCAATACCGATGATCCTGTCTGAAAAATACAAATTCTTATGAAAAGAAGACATTTCCAGGATTATCCGTAGTTGATGTTTGAATAGTCAAAATTCAACCGCCTCGAAAGCCTCCGTTCATGCGCTTGTTTGATCGTACCCTGATCCGCGAGATGGCTGCTGGCAGCGCCGTGGCCTTCACCGCGCTGGCGGCAATTTTCGCCGTGATGCTGCTAGTCCGTGTACTGGGCCGGGCCGCCTTGGGAGACATTGCCAATGATGCCGTTTTCCCTTTGTTGGGGTTCGGATTCGCGCGTTTTCTGCCAATTCTGCTCTCCATGGCCTTGTTCATCGGGGTATTCATGAGTTTGTCCCGGCTCTGGCGCGATAGTGAGGCGGTGATCTGGATGAATGCGGGCCTGGGGCCGTTCGACTGGATGCGGCCAGTCATCCTGTTTTCCCTGCCGGCGCTGGTGATGATCACCTTTGTCAGCATGGTGTTGATTCCCTGGTTGGTGGGCAAACAGACGTTGTTCGAGGAAAACCTGGCCAGCCGGGATCGCTTGTCCACGCTGGCGCCTGGGGTGTTTTCCGAGGATCGCCAGGGGCAGCGGGTGTTTTTCGTGGAAACCGCCTCGCCCGATGCTCAATATGTTGGCAATGTCTTCGTCCAGTCGACACAGCAGGGGCGCATGGGGGTGATCGTCGCCCGTCAAGGGTATGTGCAGCTTAAGGAAAACGGCGACCGCTTCCTGGTACTGGAGCGGGGCAACCGCTATGAGGGCACGCCCGGGCTGGCGGATTTTCGGGTGGCCAATTTCGCCAGCTACGCCGTGCGCCTTGAGCCTCAGGTGGTTGCTGAACAGGCTGGCGGCCCGCGTACCCGTAGCCTCGCCACCCTGTTTTCCAATCCGACCGCGGAAAATATGGCGGAATGGGTCTGGCGCATCAGCTATCCGATCAGCACTTTGATCCTCTGCCTGTTGGCGGTGCCTTTGAGCTATGTGAACCCGCGCGCCGGCCGTTCCCTCAACGCGGTGTTCGCGATTCTGATCTATGCCACCTACAGCAATTTCGTCGGCCTGTCCCAGGGCTGGGTGGCCCGTTCCCAGCTTTCCGCCAGCGCCAGCATCGCACTCGTGCACGGGGCCATGCTGGCCGTGCTGGCACTGGCCTACTGGCGGCGTTTTCACGCGCCCGGCCGCGCATGAGCCTTCTGTTTCGCTATATCGCACGGGAAATTCTCGTCGCCAGCGCCCTGGCGGCGTTGGCGCTGACCAGCATGTTCTCTTTCTTCGATTTCATTCATGAACTCTCCGAAAGCCATACGGAAACCTACACTCCGCTGCTTGCCACCCTGTTCGTCGTGCTCAATATCCCGGGGCGTTTGAATGAACTGATTCCGGTTGCCGTCCTGGTGGGGGGCTTATTCGCCTGGAACCGGTTGGCGCTCAGTTCGGAGTTCAGCGTGATGCGCGCGGGCGGCTTGTCCGCGCTCCGTCTGGCGGCCTGGATGCTGGGGGTCGGGTTGCTGGTCGGCGGCCTGGCCCTGTTGCTTGGCGAATACGTCACGCCCCCCGCGGAACGCGCCGCACAGCAACTCAAGCTGCGCGCCACCAGCGGAGTGGTTGCCAAAGAATTCCAGACCGGGGTGTGGGCGAAAGACGGCGCGACCTTCATCAATATCCGCGAGATGCGGCCCGATGCCAGTCTGGTGGATCTCCGTTTGTATGTTTTCGACGAACGCTTTCAGTTGCGTTCGCTGCGTCGCGCCGAATCCGCGGAATGGCGCAATGGCCACTGGATGTTGCGGCGGGTGACGGAAACCCGCCTGGGCGAGAACAGCACCCAGACGCAGCAGCTGGTGGATCAGACCTGGGCCTCGGCGGTCACGCCGGACCTCCTGGCGGTGCTGTTGGTTTCACCGCAACGCATGTCGATGACCACGCTTTATTCGTATATCCACCATCTGACGCGGAATCGGCAGGACGCGCAGCGCTACCTTATCGCCTTCTGGAACAAAGTGGCTTACCCCTTGGCCGCGCCGGTGATGCTGCTCCTGGCCCTGGCTTTCGCCTACCGCCCGCCGCGCGCCGGCGGGGCGGGCGGGCGTTTGCTGCTGGGCATCTTGTTGGGGTTGGGTTTTCATATCGCCAACAGGTTGTCCGCCCAATTCGCGCAATTGCAGGACTGGCCGGCCCCGCTGTCCGCATCGGTGCCCATCCTGGTTTTTGGACTGGCAGCCGGTGCCGCTATCTGGTGGATGGAACGGCGTTGATCAGCACGCTCCTGTAGCGCCGGCTGGAAGACGGCGCTACAGGAGCGTGCTGATCAACCGGGTGCCCGCAAGCCGGTCATGCAGGAACAGGCGGTCCTGGTCGAAAAAGGCCCAGAACCAGGTCACCGGGAACAGCAGGCAGGCCAGGAGATAGCGCTTCACAGCCTGGCCGCTGTCGAGCGGCGCCCCCGATGCCGATTCCACCCGGATGTGCCAGGTCTTCATGGCCAGAGTTTGGCCGTGTCGCCAGAACAGGGTGAAATAGCCGCCCGCCAGCAGTAGCCAGTAGATCTGCACCAGCAGCCGGAACAACTCGTGGGGAAGAAACTGCGCCAATGCCACGAAGGGAATGGCCCCGACGAACAGCACCGCCGCCAGCAACATCGCCTCATAGGCCAGACAGGCAAAACGGCGCGGCAAAGTGGGGGTATTCATGTTGCGGGAAGGTGGCGATGGGGCTGGAACTATACCCGCGGTTTGCATTCGTCTGATGCTTCCAATAGAATGCCGCGTTTTCCGGATTAGCCCAGATTTTTGGAGATTGGCATGTACGCGGTGATCAAAACCGGTGGTAAACAATACAAGGTATCTGCCGGCGGCAAGCTGAAGGTGGAGACTCTGCCCGTGGCAGTGGGTGGCGAAGTCGAAATCACGGACGTGCTCATGGTGGCCGACGGCGACGACATCAAGGTTGGCGCCCCGATGGTAGCCGGCGCTTCCGTCAAGGCGACCGTGCTGTCGCATGGCCGAGGCGAGAAAGTGATGATTTTCAAGATGCGCCGCCGCAAGCACTATCGCAAGTCCCAGGGGCATCGTCAGAACTACACGGAAATCCGCATCGACGGCATCGATGTCGGGTCCTCCGTCTGATCAGGAGTAGATAGGCATGGCACACAAAAAAGCAGGCGGTAGTTCCCGCAACGGTCGCGACTCCAACCCGAAGATGCTGGGTGTGAAGCGCTACGGCGGCCAGTTCGTACCGGCCGGTAACATCCTGGTGCGCCAGCGTGGCACCCAGTTCCATCCCGGCCTCAACGTCGGCGTCGGCAAGGACTACACCCTGTTCGCGAAAGTGGACGGTGTGGTCGAATTCACCGTGAAGGGCGAGCGTCAGCGCCGCACGGTCAACGTGGTGCCGGTCGCGGCGTAAGCCCTCAAGCCAATCGCCGGGCCTTCCCAAGATTGGCTTGGCCCCCTCGGGGGGCGGCTCGAGCGGTTTTGCCGAACCGGGGGTTCAACCCTCCGCCCCCGAAGAGCCCTATCCTCTGGATAGGGCTTTTTTGTTTCAGGAATCCGCAATATGAAATTCATCGACGAAGCCCGAATTGATGTCATCGCAGGTCGTGGCGGCAATGGTTCCGCCTCGTTCCGGCGCGAGAAATTCATCCCCATGGGGGGGCCTGACGGTGGCGATGGTGGCAAGGGCGGCAGCATCTGGGCCCAAGCCGATCGCAACATCAATACCTTGGTCGAATACCGTTTTACCCGCATGTTCCGCTCGCAGCATGGCGAGAACGGTCGCGGCGCCGACTGCTACGGCAAGGGCGGTGAAGATCTCACCCTGCGGGTGCCAGTGGGGACGGTGATTACCGAAGAGGAAACCGGCGCGTTGATCGCCGACTTAGCCAGAGATGGCCAGCGCGCCCTGGTCGCCAAGGGTGGCAAGGGAGGCTTGGGCAATCTGCATTTCAAATCAAGCACCAACCGGGCGCCGCGCCAGACCACAGCGGGTGAGCCAGGCGAGGAACTGCGTCTGCACATGGAGTTGCGGGTGTTGGCTGATGTCGGCCTGCTGGGCATGCCGAACGCCGGCAAGTCCACCCTGATCCGCGCCATTTCCGCCGCCCGCCCGAAGGTGGCCGATTATCCGTTTACCACCCTGTACCCCAATCTGGGCGTGGTGCGCGTCGATAGCGAACGCAGTTTTGTGGTCGCCGACGTGCCCGGCCTGATCGAGGGCGCGGCCGAGGGGGCGGGACTGGGCCATCAGTTCCTGCGCCATCTGGCGCGCACCAGCTTGTTGTTGCATCTGGTCGACCTGGCGCCGTTCGATCCGGCAGTCGACCCGGTGCGCGAGGCGCGCGCCATCGTCGATGAGCTGCGCAAATACGATGAAGACCTCCACGCCAAGCCGCGCTGGCTGGTGCTCAACAAGATTGACTTGATCCCCGAGGAGGAGCGCGACGGGCGCATTGCCGATTTCATCAAGGAGTTCGGCTGGGAAGGACCGGTGTTCGCGATCGCCGCGATTTCCGCGACCGGGTGTCAGCCGCTGGTGTTCGCCATCATGGAACATTTGCAAAAGACCCGCGCCGCCGCGGAGGCGGGGGAGGGCGCATGAGCCGTTCTGTCGTGGCCGCTGCTCGCCGCCTGGTGGTGAAAGTCGGCAGCAGCCTGGTAACCAACGAGGGGCGCGGCCTCGACCATGAGCGCCTGGCATTGTGGTCGGCGCAGATCGCCCGGCTCACCGCGCTGGACAAACAGATCGTGCTGGTCTCCAGCGGCGCCATCGCCGAGGGCGTCAAGCGCCTCGGCTGGAAGCAGCGGCCGGCGTTGCTTTCCGAACTCCAGGCCGCCGCCGCCGTCGGGCAAATGGGGCTGATCGAGGCCTATGAGCGCAGTTTCCGCGCGCATGGCCTGCAAACCGCGCAGATTCTACTAACCCACGCCGACCTCGCCGACCGCGAACGCTATCTGAACGCCCGTTCCACCCTGCGCACGCTACTGGAACTCAAGGTCATTCCGATTATCAACGAGAACGACACAGTCACCACCGACGAGATCAAGGTGGGCGACAACGACACCCTCGCTGCCCTGGTGGCCAACCTTATTGAAGCCGACGCGCTGATTATCCTCACCGACCAGCGTGGCCTCTACCGCGCCGACCCGCGCAAGCACCCGGACGCCGAGTTCATCCATGAAGCCGTGGCCGGCACGGCGGAACTGGAAGCGATGGCGGGTGGCGCCGGTTCCAGCGTCGGCACCGGCGGCATGCTGACCAAGATTCTCGCCGCCAAGCGCGCCGCCCGTAGCGGCGCGCATACCGTGATTGTCAGCGGCCGTGAGGACGATGTCCTGGCCCGCCTGGGCGAGGGAGAAGCGCTCGGTACACAACTCCTGGCCATCAACGCGCCGCTCGCCGCGCGTCGCCAGTGGCTGGCTGACCATCTGCAAGTGCGTGGCCGCCTCAAGCTGGACGACGGCGCGGTGCGTGCTCTGCGTGAACAGGGCAAGAGCCTGTTGCCGATTGGCGTGGCGGAGGTCATCGGCGAGTTCCATCGTGGTGAAGTGGTGGCCTGCAGCGACAGCGACGGCCGCGACATTGCCCGCGGCCTGGTCAACTATGGCGCTGACGAAGCCCGCCGCATCGCCCGCCAACCGAGTTCACGCATCGAGGCGCTGCTCGGTTACATGGACGCGGCGGAACTGATACACCGGGATAATCTGGTGTTGCTGTAGCTATATTCGTACTTTATTAGTAAGTTAAATTAAATCATGACACTCCGGAAACCTTCTGACAGCAGTGATGAAAAACATTGAATTCCGTACCGCGACCTCCGCTCAGGGCGGCTTGGTCGTCATGGGCGGTGTGCCCGGCGTGTCGGCGGGCTCGCGTGTGCAGTTGAAAGACCACGCCGGGCGCCTGCGCAACGGCCTGGTGATCCGCTCCGCTGACGATGCCGTGCTGGTGGAAGTGTTCGAGGGCACCGACGAACTCGACCTGGAGCGCACCTGGGTACGTTTCCTGGATGAGCCGTTCAAGTTGCCGGTCTCGCGCGATCTCCTTGGCCGCGTGTTCAATGGCGCCGGCTTGCCGCGCGACGGGCGTCCGCCGATCATTTCCGGTGACCGCCGCGACGTCAACGGCGAACCGCTCAACCCCGCCGCCCGCGCCTATCCGCGCGAGTTCATCCAGACTGGCATTTCCGCCATTGACGGCATGAACTCGCTCACCCGCGGCCAGAAGCTGCCGATCTTCTCCGGCGGCGGCTTGCCGCATAACCGGGTGGCGGCGCAGATCGTGCGCCAGGCGAAGTTGCTGGGAGAAGCCTCCTCGGAATTCGTGGTGGTGTTCGCCGCCTTCGGCGCCTCTCACGCCGACGCGCGTTTCTTCCAGGAAAGCTTCGAGGAAAGCGGCGTGCTGAACAAGGTGGTGATGTTCCTCAACCTGGCCGACGAGCCGGTGATCGAGCGCCTGCTCACCCCGCGCGCGGCGCTCACCGCCGCCGAATACCTGGCCTTTGACCTGGACACCCACGTGCTGGTGGTGATGACCGACATGACCGCCTACGCCGAGGCGCTGCGTGAAGTGGCGGTGCTGCGCGGCGACGTGCCGGCGCGCAAGGGCTATCCCGGCTATCTCTATTCCGACCTCGCGGAAATCTACGAGCGGGCAGGGCGGATCAAGAATCGGCGCGGCTCCATCACCCTGATTCCGGTGCTGTCCATGCCGTCCGACGACATCACCCACCCAATTCCCGACCTGACCGGCTACATCACCGAAGGCCAGATCGTGCTCGGGCGCGAGTTGTCCAACCAGGGCGTGTATCCGCCGGTCACCGTGCTGCCTTCGTTGTCGCGCCTGATGAAGGACGGCGTCGGCAAGAACTTCACCCGCGAGGATCACCCCCACGTCGCCAGCCAGTTGTTCGCCAGCTACGCCAAGGCGCTGGAAGTGCGTGGCCTGGCGGCGATCATCGGCGCCGAGGAATTGAGCGATGCCGACCGCCGCACCCTGCAATTCGCCGAAGCGTTCGAGCGCCGCTTCATCGGCCAGGGCGAAGACGAGGACCGCAGTGTCCATGAAACCCTCAACCTGGCCTGGGACCTGCTCTCCATGCTGCCGGTGGAATCTTTGATCCGGGTTTCCGAAGAGGAGTTGGCGAAATACCACAAGGGTAATGTAGCGCCGGCATCCTTGCCGGTTTAGTCGCCAACCAAGAGCTGGCTGGAAGCCGGCGCTACCACTGCTACCACTGCCATGAAAAAACGCCTCTCCGTCCCCCCCACCAAGAGCGCGCTTCTGCAAGTCGGGCGCCAGGTGAAGTTCCTCGAACAGGGCCGCCAGATGCTGGAGAAGAAGCGCGATCTGCTGACTCGCCTGGTCTACGAACGCCTGGCCCAGTATCGCGAATTGCGCGTCCTGGCCATCAAGGAACTGGCCGAGGCGTATCACTGGCTGGGCATTGTGCAGATGCGCATGGGTGGGCAGATGCTGCGCCAATCCTCGGTGGGCTTGAAGCTTGCCGTGGCGCTGAAAGTGGTGGCCCGTTCCAGCGTCGGCGTGGAATATCCCAGCGTCTCCGCCGAGCCGCTGCTGCTGCAACCGGTGGGCCTGATGTGGACCGATGTCAGCTTCGACGAAGCGCGCCTGCGCCTGCGCGACCTCACCATCACCCTGGCCCGTCTGGGCGAAGCGGAAAATGCCCTCTGGCGCCTGCTCGCCGCCAGTCGGAAGACCCAGAAGCGGGTCAACGCCCTGAAATACAACCTCATTCCCCGCTACCGGGCCACCGTGCACCACATCCGCGCCGCCCTGGAAGAAGACGAACGCAACACCCTGTTCCAGATCAAGGTGCTGCGGGCGCGGACGGCGTGAACAGGGCGTCTTCGCATAACACAGGTAGGCTGGATGCAGCGCAACGGAATCCGGGAATCGCAGCGCAAAGGCTTTTGTATTCCGGTAAATCTCAGTCCGGCTACTCGGCTGCGTGCGCGGGTAATTACCCGCGCAAACTGATCACCGGCCACCCGTGCGCCTCGGCGTGTTGGCGCAGAGTAGCGTCGGGGTCCACCGCCACCGGGTGAAGCACTCGTGCCAGCAGTGGTAGATCATTGAGAGAGTCGCTGTAGAACCAGCTTTCCGCCACATTCGCCCAAGTCTTGCCTTGGTCCGCCAGCCATTGTGTGAGGCGCGTGATCTTGCCCTCGCGGAACGACGGCGTGCCGGCGACGCGGCCGGTAAATTCGCCGCCGTTTTCTTCCGGATCGGTGGCGATCAGGTGCGGCACGCCGAGATGGCGGGCGATGGGGGCGGTGACGAAACGATTGGTGGCGGTGACGATCATGCGGACATCCTCGGCGTGGCGTTTCAGCAGTTTCGCCGTACCCGGGGCGATCATGGGAATGATTCGGGTCGCCATGAACTCGCGGTGCCAGGCGTCGAGTTGCGCGCGCGGGTGGCGCGCCAGCGGCTTCAACTGGAAATCGAGGAATTCGTGGATGTCCAGCGTGCCGGCTTTGTACTGGTCGTAAAACGCCTGGTTGCGTGCCCCATACACCTCGCGGTCGAGCACGCCCTGGTCGATCAGAAATTGTGCCCATTCAAAGTCGGAATCGCCGGCCAGCAGGGTGTTGTCGAGGTCGAAGAGGGCAAGGCGCATGATGGATAAGCGTTTTCTAATAAAATGGCCGGCAAGTATAGCGGAGCGATTTACATGAACCTGGTTTCCAGCAACATCCCCGCCCACTGGCTTTGGCTGCTATGGCTTTCCAGTGCCCTGATTGGCGGGCTGATCGCCTGGCGCGCAAGCTGGACCATGCTGCTGGACCGGCGCAACCTCAATATCTTTCTCGGCGCCACCGTCGCCGTGTTGGCGCTGTGGTTGATCAAGACCGGCATCAAACCCGGTTTGAGCTTCCATCTGCTTGGCGCCACCGTGCTGACCCTGATGTTCCGCCCGTTGTTCGCCCTGTTTGGCTTAGGTCTGGTGGTCGCCGCCCTCACCCTCTGGCACGGCGAATATGCTGCTTTCGCGCCCAATTTTTTGCTGATGGGGGGCGTGCCGGTAGCGGTGAGCTGGGCAATCTACCGCATTGTTGATCGTCGTCTGCCCAACCATCTGTTCATCTATCTCTTTCTCAACGCCTTCTTCGGCGCCGCCGTGGCCATCTTTGCCGTCGGCATTACTTCAACTGGTTTCGCCGCGCTCTCCGGCAGTTATTCACTGCACTACCTGCTGGATGAATACCTGCCCTACTACCTGCTGATGGCCTGGAGCGAGGCCTTCCTCACCGGCATGGTGCTGACCCTGATGGTCATCTACAAACCCGAGTGGGTGGCCACCTTCGACGACAAGCGCTATATCGACGGGAAATAGGCAAGTGGTTTGGCCGCTGCTTGCGATGTGGCGGGCGTTCACAACCCCTATGCGCACATCGCAACGATGCGCAGGTACCCCGAGAATCACAGCACTGGCCACTGTTCAGGCCAGCACGGCTACACATAGTTACAGTGTCTGCAGAAAACGCATGAGCGCGTCCGCTGCCTGGAACCGACGCATCTTGGTGTCGGGTGGAGCCCGCCGAGCGAGCCGAACAATTGCTCGACTTCCTCGCGGGGGATGATTGTCAAGAAATTTTGGCGGCCACCACCTCGTCGATGCGGGCGGGAGCGGATGATAATCGTGTGTGTCCCATGGTGGTCTCCTGTAGTGGAACCACCACTGCACTCAGCGGCGGAAACCATGTCCAGATCCGCGTTGGCCAACCCGGCCCAATGCCACGTCTGGGTTAAACCTAGAAAGCTCAGTTGACCGCTCCTTGGCCCTCGTGAGGCCGCATGGGTGCTGGCGTTTGCGCATCCGGGGACGCTCACCCATTGGGTGGCGCCGCTACGCGCCCAAGTGTGCGGTTTTCGGGCTGCCTGGCGGCGTTGCTCCTGATGAAACTCCTAAGCGAAGGA
>PFJX01000055.1 GCA_002784045.1 Hydrogenophilales bacterium CG_4_10_14_3_um_filter_63_21 | reverse complement strand
CACCCAATGGGTGATCGTCTCCGGAGGCGTAAACGCCAGCACCAATGCGGCCTCACGAGGGGCAAGGAGCGGTCAACTGAGGTTTCTAGGATTAAGGGGCTGCCCATGAATAACTTGGACAATTATGGGTGTGTTGGCGGGATGCGATGCAAGGCGCCGGGCGCGCCGCATGGCCATTCCCTGCAAGCGACCGGCAACGCCGCAGCGCGCCCGCCAGTGCAGCCAGAATGTTCGGGTTATTCATGGACAGCCCCTAAGGGAAGTCGATCAGGCGGCCTGCATGTTGGCCACGTTGTTCCGCACCGGGGCGGACGTGAATTGCAGCCGACGCAACAGGATGAACAGAACCTGCAAAGTCTTCAGTTGAATCAACAGGAAGGGCAGCAGGAACAGATAGTGGGCCGGCGTCCACATCGAAATCAGGCCGTTGCCCAACAGGCCGAACTTGACCAGGAACAAACCGAACACCGGAAAGGCCACACCCGGACAAATAAGGGCGAAAGTGGTGGCATGGCACTTGTCGCCATGGATGTAGTCGCGGAAGTAGTTGATCTTCTTCAAGATCACGTAGCCGAGCATGCCGAACATCAACTGGATGGAGAACAGCGCCATCAGCACGACCAGATTGTCGGCTGGGCTGACATGGGCGTCGAAGGACTCATGCAAGCCATGGGCCGTGCGCATGAAGGTGATGCCCAACAGGGTCGTGATCGGGATCATCAGCCACAGGCTGGGCGCGGCGGCGGAGCGGATGCCGTGCGTCAACATCGTGCTGAAGCCGATCACCAGCATGACGAACATCAGCAAGGTGGCCGAGGTGGCAAAGAAGGACGACAGGGCGAAAGAGATGGCGACGATTTCCCGCGTGTGGCTCATGGCAACGGGGGCGGCCAGGCCCACCGCGATCATGGCCAGGGCAAAGATGGAAATCATCGGCGCCAGGCTGTTGTTCTGTTCGAAGTCGTAGCCTTTCTGCAAGAACATGCGTGTGAAGTAGTTGCCCAGGATACGCATCGCATACACGCCGATGGCGAGGAAGGCGAGCATCGCGAACGGGAACAGATACTCGATGTATTCCCACAACCCCGGTACCAGCAGCGAGCCGGAGACGAAGCAAGCGTTCACCGTCATGGCCATGGTCAGCGGCACCACCATCAGGCTGATTTCGCCGCTGGAATTGCGCAGATCGGCGTAGGCCTTGGTCTTCTTGTACAGGCTGAACTCACGCGTGTTCCAGACCATCAAGGTGAAGTGGGTGGCTAGGAGTATCAGCGTAATGGCGAGACAGAGCCCCACGGACAGCGATTTCAGGCTCAACCCTCCCGTCAATATCGGCCATAGCTGATCAAACGAAATGATGCCGGACTCATGCGGCAGCGAAAAATTGAGGTACAGAAAGAATGAAATCGACAACCCACCCGAGCCGAGCGCGGCCAGGTGATACATGGGGCTGTACTTTTCTTCCAGGTTTTTGCATAGCATTTTGCGTCTCCTCACAAAACGGTAAAACAAACCAGGCGGTGCCTGGTACCCCGCATCGGGCTGGCGATGTAGCCGCCAACCCGACTTGTTCTGCTGGTCGCGGACGGACCCGCCCGCGCCCCGTGCGCGCACTTCCCACGCGCGGGGGTCTAGGCGCTCAGCCCAGGGTGTCGGCCCAGATGTGCTCGAACCAGGCCTTGTTGTATTCGAAGTTGACTTCGTCGCTTTCCAGGGAAGCGCCGCCGCCCGGCTGCCGGATGTAGGCCTCCTTGTCCGGGTTGTAGCGCATCACCACGGCAATCGGCCCCGAGGTGTGGTCGGAAGTGGCCGAGTAGCTGGTGCTGCCGATCACCGGATAGGGGTCCGGCTCGCGGCCGTTGAAGAGTTCCACCAGGGCGGCGGCGCAAATCTTGGCCTGATTGTTGGACACATGTGCCGACTTGGGCATGTTGGAGGCCACCGAGTCGCCCAGGACATGCACGAATGGCACCTTGGGCGATTCATAAGTCACGCCGTTCACCGGGCACCAGACGCCGGCCGTATCGGCGCGCACTCCGGCTTGGCCACAGATGGCCCCGGCGCGCTGTTTCGGGATGATGTTGATGACGTCGGCCTTGACGTCCTCGAATTCGCTGGTGACCACCATGCTGGCGTGGTCCACTTTGGTCACCAGGTTGTACGGGCGATGGTCGATCATGCCGGGATAAAACTTCTTCCAGGCGGCCTTGAACATGGGGCCCTTGGAAACCACGGCGAAGTGCCCGTCGAGCATGATGATCTTGGACTTCGGCTTGTGTTGCTTGAAGTAGTGGGCCACCAGGCTGGCCCGCTCATAGGGGCCGGAGACGCAGCGCCCGGGCGGCGGCGGGCTGGCGATGACGAAGACGCCGCCATCGGGCATCGCTTCGAGTTGTTTGCGCAGCAGCACGATTTGCGGCCCCGCCTTGTAGCCATGGGTGACCTTGCCGGCGGCCTCGGCCGCGTCATAGCCCTCGATCAAATCGGTCATGAATTCGACGCCCGGCGCCAACACCAGACGGTCGTAGGCGATCTTGCCGCCGTTCTGAGTGGCCACCACGCGCTGGTCGGTATCGACGCCGATAGCGCTGTCCCGCACCATCTTGATGCCGTAGCCAGGCAAGTGGTCGTAGCTCTTGATCAGATCGTCCATCGTGCGCAGGCCGCCCAGCACCCAGTTGGACATGGGGCAGGAATAAAACTTGTCGTTCGGTTCGATCAGGGTGACCTGAATGTTCGGGTCCCAGATGCGCAGGTACTTGGCGCAGGTGGCGCCGCCGAAACCAGCGCCCACCACGACTACGTGGGGCTGGCCGCCGGTAGCGGAAAAGGCGGGTTTGGCGAGTAGCGAGGCGGCCAGGCCGGCGCCCGCGTATTTCAGAAAATCACGGCGATGCAGCGTCATGGTTGGTCTCCCCGAGGTTATTTGATCGCGGCGAAAAATTCGGCCAGCGATTCATACTCCGAGTCGTCATAGCCCAGAGCGTATTTCTTCATCACCGTGGACTCCCGCTTGCCCTCCCGGTATTCCTTCATGGCGGCGATCAGATAGGCCTTGTCCTGGCCGGCCAGGCCAGGAATCGCGGCGCTGCTCTTGCCGTTGGGGCCGTGGCAGATGAAACAGGTGGCGGCGATGGATTTGGTATGCGCCGCACAAACGCTGGGTGGATTCTCCCAACCGGCGATAAGACAAACCGGCGCGGCGGTTTCCGCCGCGCCGGCAATGCCCGTTGCCAGCCACAAGGCGGCTGCAACGACTGCTTTCTGCTTCTTCATATTCATGGTCTCCTCCATGCTGATGCACTGTAGAGCGCGGTGAATTCGCTAACCGTGCCCTGCCTACCGAGCCGCTCTGGTGTGGCGATCTTCCCCACTTATCCACAGAGTCGGCGAAGGATAAGCAGGCGCGCCGGTTAGTATGAATTGCTCTGGATTTTTGTTGATGCCGATCAAATTTCCCGCCTACTGGCCCGCTTCTTTGCAGTCCTTCATCGAGGTGATCCGTGCCAGCTTGTCCGCGTCTTCGATGCGAATCAGGCCGGCGCTTACCTGGATCAGGCCTTGTTTGTCGAGAAAGCCCAGCACCCGGGAAAACGTCTCCTGGGTCAGGCCCAGCTTGGCGGCGACATCCTGCTTGCGGGCCGGCAGTCGGAAGGTGAAGCCCAGGTCTTCCGACGTCGGACGATGTAGCAGCAGATAGCTGGCAACCCGCAGCACACTAGAACGCTGAGCGCAGATCTCGGTGTCGCGCAGGGTCTCCATGAAGCGTTGCGACACCCGTTCCAGGGTCTGTCGGGTAAGCGCGATATCTAGGCTCAGCTCACGCCGGAACACTCGAGCATCGATGGCCAGGAGATGGCTATCGCGGCCCGCGACAGCGTGGTACGGGCAGGCCTGCTTGAGGATCAGGCAGGCCTCGCCCAGGCTGTCGCCCGGCCCCACCAGAGAGACCACACGCTCCATATTGTTGGGCAGCGGGATAAACACTCGGATCAGCCCACTGACCACCACATTCAAAGCTTCCAAACGCTCGTTTTTGCGCGCCACCGCGCTGTGTTTTGGGAGATGGAGGATCCTGGTGCCCGAAGCCAGCCGTTCCAGGCTCTCATCGGGCCAGGCCTGAAAATAGGCCAGCCGGCGCAGGGTTTCCGGTATACGCGCCTGGGCAATCGGCAATTTGTTCACGGGCGCCGGCCTTGCCGTGTGGCTGAGGCTTGAATACGGCTGCGACCTTTCCATTTTTCCGTCTCCTCGGTAGATACCCACAGCCTCTCGGTGGACTGCGTTCTTCCTCACTCACAAGCCGGCAGACACCCCCGAGCGGGTTGCCATGCTGCCGACCGCATGTTTCCCGTGAATCCGATTCATACTGGCCGTGACTGCGTGGCACGGCACATCCGGGAACGACACGCGGACCGATCCCCGATGAAAAATTGCCTGAACCGCCCGTTTGCTTTTTTGTGTTCAGAGCCGCTGGCTGGGGAACGTCGCCCCTAACCGGTTGCGCGGTGGTAACGCGGCTCAGATCGGGATGTCCGTTTGGCGCATCTGCTGTTGTGTTTGCAGCCAGAACAAGCCCGACGCATCTATTTTATTGAATATAAGTAGATTAGCAAGTCCTAATTTACCAAAATTGCCTAACCATCATGGCCGGATGCTCGCCAGGCTGCTAGCGGTTGCTTCCCGCCACTAGCCGATACTCATACAGTCGGCATTCCAGCGGGCCGTTGAACAGCGGGGTGCGGCGGCTGGCCTTGAGGCCGATGGCCTTGGGAAACTCGGGGTCGCCGGAGATCATGCAGGCGGTCCAACCGGAGAAGTGTTGTTTCAGGTTGTCGCCGAGCGCGTGGTAGAAGGCGACCAGATCGTCCTCACTGCCCAGCCGCACACCGTAGGGCGGGTTGCTGACGATGAGGCCGGTGGGCAGCGGCGGGTCGACGTTGAGAAAATCGGCTTCCATCAGGCGCACGCAGTCGAACACCCCGGCGGCTTTCAGGTTGAGGCCGGCGGCGCGCACCATCAGCGGGTCGATGTCAGAGCCGAAGATGGCCAGGGGATGCGGCTCCCGCGCAGCAGCCTGGGCGTTCTTGCGCAGGCGCTGCCATTCGATCATGTCGAAATTGGCCAGGTTCTCGAAGGCGAAGTGGCGATTGATCCCGGGGGCGATGTTGAGCGCCACCAGGGCCGCTTCCAGCAGGATGGTGCCGCCGCCCATCATGGGGTCGTAGAGCGGCATGTCCGGGGTCCAGCCGGCCAGTTTCAGCAGCCCGGCCGCCAGGTTTTCGTTGAGGGGTGCTACGGCGGCTTCGACCCGGTAGCCACGGCGGTTGAGCGGGCTGCCGGAGAGGTCCAGATAGAGGGTGAAGCGCTCTTCGGACAGGAACAAGGTGAGGGGAACCTGCGGGTCGCGGGTTTCCACACTGGGACGTTCGCCGACGGCGGCGCGGAAGCGGTCGCACACCGCATCCTTGATCCGCAGGGTGACGAAATTGAGGCTTTTCAGCGGGCTGGATTTGCCCACGGTGGTGACGGCGATGGTGCGCGAGACATCGAACAGGCTGGGCCAGTCGAGCGACATGGCGACTTCGTAGAGATCGTCCTCGCTGCGATAGTGGCCATCGGCCACCTGCCAGAGCACGCGAATTGCCAGGCGGCTCCACAGGTTGACCTTCCAGGCCAGCGTCATGTCCCCCAGGAAGATCACCCCACCGCGCGCCGGCATCTGGTCACCGGCGCCTATTTCCGCCAACTCGCGCGCCAGTTCACCTTCCAGGCCGCGCGGGCAGGAGACGAAAAAACGCTGCCGTGCCGGAGCTCCCCGCATCCCTGTGGGCAGGCGGTTTTCTCTCCCCCGCCCTTCTGGGGAAGGGACGCCATCCCGCTTGCCGGTTGGGCGTGGCTTCCTGGCCGGTTTATCCTGCTGCCCGGCGGCTTCCGCCGGCGCGGCGGGGCGGGGCTTGCCGGCACGCCGATCGCCCAGCTTGGGGGGCCGAAACTTGGAAGATGCGGTGGAAGATGCGGTGGAAGGCGCGGCCGGCCTATTGGCACCCTCGCTGGCAACCTCGCTGGCAGCGGGCCGCTTGAGCACAATTTTTGGACGATCGGAGTGGGACGATGACAAAGGAATTCCTCAAAAAACTGAAGCCCAGCCCGCTGGCCTGGGTCCTGATCGGGCTGATCGCTTACTTGTGGTTCCGCCCCCCGGCGTGGGTGACGGAACAGAACCAGCCGGCACCGGAAGTGCCGCTACAGGCCGGCAAGTTCATGTCCGATCTGCATGGCAAGGTGGTGCTGGTCAATTTCTGGGGCACCTGGTGCCCCTACTGCCGCCACGAAATGCCGGCCATGCAGGCGTTCTACCAGGCCAACCGCTCGCGCGGGTTTGAGATTGTCGCCTACAGCCTGGATAAAACCCAGGCCGAGGTCGATGAGTTCATGCGCGCCAACGGTTTTACCTTCCCGGCGCCGCTGGCGGCGCCACCAGTGATGCAGGCTTTCGGAGGCGTGGATCGGGTGCCTTTGTCCTTCGTGGTCGACCGCGAGGGTGTCATCCGCCAGCGCATTGCCGGCCAGGTGCACAGGGGCCGGCTGGAAAAGCTGATCGAGCCGTGGTTAAGCCGATAACTTAGCGTCGTAGGAGCGGACGCGGTCCGCTCCTACCTGATCTCGCTAAGCAGTTTGTCCATCTCACGCCGGTAATTGACGAAATCCATTTCCGGACAGGGGCCGCCCAGGCGGGTGATAACCGCTGAAATCTGGCCGCGATGGTGCGCATAGTGGGTGTACAGATGCGTGAGGGCTTCCCGCACCCACATGCCGCGTGGCTTGCCATCGTTGCCGGAAAAGTGGATTTCCGCCGCGAAAAAATCGCCCGGCTGGGCTTCCAGCCAGCTTTGCAACTTGCGCGTCTCGCGCCGCAAGGTCTGTTTCAGCTCGCGGAAATCGGGGTGGTTGATTACCTGGTAGTTCACTTCCAGGTGCTCACCCTGGAGACGCGCCAGCCAGACCTGGCTGGCCAGCAGCAGGTGGTCAACCGTGTGGTGAATGCTCTTGAAGAACAGCCCCTGGTCGCTGTCGATGGCCTCCGCTTGCAGGCGGTCAAGGGAAGTGAACAGCACCTCGTTGGCCCAGTGCTGATAGTCGGCGAGTACGGCGAAATGGCTTTTCCAGGAATACATGGCAGTCTCTTTTCTGGTTCAGATTAGGGGTGAACTATAGCCGCGGAGCCAAATGCTTTCTTAGCCCGGATATTGCATGAATTCGCGTGATGATCGCGCAGGCCATTGTTTGCAATGGGAATTTTGCGAAGGAGCGGCGTAGTTATTCATACGCCCGACTGAGCAAGACTTTCCAGTGCGGACAAGGAACCAGCGAGGGCGCGCGAGTATTCATGCAATATCCGGGTTAGGAACGGATCGCTTCCGCGATCGCTGGCGTTGCTATCGCGGACGCGGTCCGCTCCTGCAAGGCGGCGTATCAATCCGCGACCACCTTCACGGCGGGCGCCGGCTTCTCCCAGGTGAGGCGGCCCTGCATCGCGGGCGTCACGCTGATGCCGCCGTCGGCGGCGATGAACAAGGCTTCGTCGATGCCCATTTTCCGCGCCATCCGCGGCCAACCGTCAGGCCCGGCGATAAACAGGGGCTTGCTGGCAACGTCCGACAGGGTGCCGGCATGGCGCCCATGGGCAACCACCGTCACCGCCTGGGCGCGGTCGGCGGGCCAGCCAGTGCGCGGGTCGATGAGATGGCAATAACGCTTGCCGCCCAACTCGAAGAAGCGCTGATAGTCGCCAGAGGTGCCGATGGCCTCGCCGTCGCGCAGTTCCAGGGTCGCCAGCGCACCGGCCCGGCGCGGCTGCTGGATGCCCACCTTCCAGGCCGATCCGCCCTTGCTGCCGAGGGCCAGGATGTTGCCGCCGATATTGATCAGCGCGTTGTTCACCCCCTGGCTTTTCAGGGTGGCCGCCGCCCGGTCCAGCGCATAACCCTTGGCATAGCCGCCCAGGTCCAGACGCAGCGCCGGGTTGGCGCATTCCAGCTTGACGCCGGAGAGCTTGAGATCGCTCATGCTCGGCTGCGCTTGTGCCAGGCGCTTGACGGCGGCGGGGTCTGGCAGGCGCGGCGTGAAGGTATCGGAATGGAAGCCCCACAAACGCACCAGATTGCCGATGGCCGGGTTGAACAGCCCCTCTGACTGTTCCGACAGTCTTGCCGCGTCGCTCAGCATGGCCGCCAATTCCGGCGTAATCCGAGCTCGCGCCGGCTGGCCCGGCGCCGCCCTGGCCAGAAGGCCGTTGAGGGTTTCCAGCGGCCCCGGCTGCCAGGGATGCAAGGTCTGATGCATCGCGTCGAAATCGCGCAGCACCTGATCGGCCACCCGCCGCGCCTTGTCCCGCGCCTCGCCGTAAAGGGTGATTTCCACCAGCGTGCCGAACACATAGGACTGCTGCTTGTGCAGGCGCTCGCCGCAACCGCTGAGGAACACGGCGAGCAGCAGCGCCCAAAGGCCGCGGCCTACAAACTCAAGCCGCACCGCCGACCTCTCGCTCCAGCGCATCCATGAACATCCCCGCCACATTGAAGCCGGTCTGCTGGGTGATTTCCTGGAAACAGGTGGGGCTGGTGACGTTCACCTCGGTGAGGCAATCGCCGATCACGTCCAGGCCCACCAGCAAGAGGCCGGCGTCGTGCAGGCCGGGGCCGAGGGCGCGGGCGATTTCCCAGTCGCGGGCCGCAAGCGGCCGCGCCACCCCGGTGCCTCCGGCCGCCAGGTTGCCGCGCGTCTCGCCTTCCGCCGGAATGCGCGCCAGGCAATAAGGCACCGGCTGCCCGGCGATCAGCAGAATGCGCTTGTCGCCCTCCTTGATCTCCGGCAGATAACGCTGCGCCATCACGGTTTCCCGCCCGTATCGGGTGATGGTCTCCAGAATCGCGCCCAGGTTGGCGTCGTCCGGGCGAAGACGGAAAACCGAGGCGCCGCCCATCGCGTTCAGCGGCTTCACCACGATGTCGCCCTGTTCGGCGAGGAATTCGCGGATCAGGTCGGCGTGGCAGGTCACCAGGGTGGGGGCGATGAATTGCGGATAGCGCGCGATCGCCAGCTTCTCGTTGAAATCGCGCAGGGCGCGGGGCCGGTTGAACACCCGCGCCCCTTGCCGCTCGGCCATCTCCAGCAGCCAGGTGGCATAGAGATAAGCCTGATCGAAGGGCGGATCGGTGCGCATGGCCACCGCATCGAACGACGCCAGATCGTGCCACTCCGCCGCCCCGCGCTCGAACCAGGGGCCGTTGCCACTGAGGCCGGTGAGCCTGACGGGATGGGTGCGCCCCACCACCCACTCCGCCTTCCACACCAGATCACCCGCCAGCATCACGCTGAGCGCATGTCCGCGCCGCGCCGCCTCGACCATGATGGCGTAGGTGGAGTCCTTGTAGGGCTTGAAGGATTCGAGGGGGTCGGCGATGAAGAGGAGGTTCATGGGGTTCCCGCCTCCCTCTCCGGGTCCGTCTGCTCCAGCTCATACGCCGCCGCCAGCGCGGCCAGACGGGCGAGGACGCCGTAGGTGTAGAAACGGTTCATCGGGGCATCGGGGCGGGCGCCGCAGTCGCAGAAGCTGCCGCTCAGGTCGAAGGCCAGGGGAACGAAGTGCATGCCGGGGGCATTGAGGTTTTCGTCGACACGGCGGCCGGTGTGGACGCGGTAGAAGCCGCCGATGACGAAGTGGTCGATCAGGTAGACCACCGGCTCGGCCACCGCTTCATTGATGCTCTCGAAGGTGGGCACGCCTTCCTGCACCAGCACCTGGGTGACTGAGAGGCCTTCCTTCACCACCGCCATCTTGTTGCGTTGTTTGCGGTTGAGGCCGCGCACCTCGTCCGGCGATTTAACGCTCATGATGCCCATGCCGTAAGTGCCGGCGTCGGCCTTGACGATGACGAAGGGCTCGCGTTCGATGTCGTGTTCCCGGTACTTCACGCGGATTTTTTCCAGCAGCGCGGCGACCTGGTCGGCCAGGCATTCCTCGCCCAGGCGCGCCTGGAAATCCACCTCGCCGCAGAGGGCGTGATAGGGGTCGATCAGCCAGGGGTCGATGCCGATGAGGCCGGCGAATTCTCGCGCCACCTGGCCATAGGCCCTGAAGTGCTTGGATTTGCTGCGCGTCGCCCAGCCGGCGTGCAGCGGCGGCAGCAGGGTCTGGGCCGAGTCGAGGCCTTGCAGAATGGCGGGAGCGCCAGCCGACAAATCATTGTTGAGCAGAATCGAGCAAGGGTCGAAATCCGCCAGTTTCAATCGGTTGCCCTCGCGCCGGACCGGTTCCAGGGTGAGCTGGCCGCCATCCGGCAGCTCCAGGGTGAGCGGTTCCAACAGGCCCGGGATCAGGCTGCCGATGCGCACGGAGAGCCCGGTCTTGCGGATGATGTCGGCCAGCGCCGCGACGTTCTGCAGGTAATACAGATTGCGCGTGTGGTTCTCGGGAATGATGAGAAAGCGGCGCGCGTCCGCGCACATCTTTTCCACCGCCACCTGCGCCGCCTGCACCGCCAGCGGCAGGAAATCCGGGTTCAGGTTGTTGAAGCCGCCGGGAAACAGGTTGGTATCCACCGGCGCCAGCTTGAAGCCGGCATTGCGCAGATCCACCGAGCTGTAGAACGGCGCCGGATGCGCCAGCCACTGCCGGCGCAGCCAGTGTTCGATATCACCCTGCGCCTCGATGACCTGGCGTTCCAGTGCCAGCAGGGGGCCGGTGAGTGCGGTGGTGAGATGAGGAACCATGATGGGGGCGCGTGAACCGGAGTGACGCGCAGTTTAGTGCGTCGGCCGGGTTAACGTGAAACAAGCGCGCGTCTACTGTAGCGCCGGCTTCCGGGTGGCGCCGCGCGGATGCCTTACCGCAACGCCTCGCGCAACGCCGCCAGCAATGCCGCGCTGGCCACCGGCTTGTAGAAGAAGCGGCGGATGCCGTGTTGCTCGGCGGTCTCGGCGTCCACTTTGTCCGAGTAGCCGCTGGCCATGAACACCGGCAGGGCCGGACGTAGCGCCAGCAGTTCATGCACCAGTTCTATCCCGGTCATGCCCGGCATGGTCTGATCGGTAATCACCGCGTCGAAGCCGGCGGGATCGGCCTGGAACGCCGCCAGCGCGGCACGCGGGTTGGCATGCACCGTGGCGCGGTAGCCGTGGGCGTCGAGCACTTCGCCGAGCAGGCGCCCAAGCGGCACTTCGTCGTCGACCACCAGGATATGGCGCCCACCCGTCTCCGGCGTAGCGGCGGCCAGCAGCGGCGCCACGGCTTCCGGAGCATGGCTGCGGGCGGGGGGAAAGAACAGCCGGAAAGTCGTGCCATGCCCCTCGCCGACGGTGGTCTCCACCAGGGCATGGCCGTTGTGTTCACGCAGGATGCCCATGACCATCGCCAGGCCCATGCCACTGCCACGGCCGACCTCCTTGGTGGTGAAGAAGGGGTCGAAGATTTTCGGCAGCACTTCCGCGGCGATGCCACTGCCGTCGTCTTGCACAGACAACTCGACGAACTCGCCGCGCAGCGGCTGGTGGCAGAAGTCACAAAGCTCGCCCGTGAGCACACTCAAGCGCAGGCCGATTTCGATATGGCCCTGGCCGCCGCTGGCGTCGCGGGCATTGATCACCAGGTTGGTGAGGATCTGGTGCAACTGCACCGGGTCGATACGCACAGCGGGCACGCCCTCCGCTATCTGTTCCTTGAGGACCAGGCTGGACGGCAGGGTGGCGGCCAGCATCTTGATGACTTCCCGAACCAGCGGGCGCGCGTCGAGCACCTGCGCTTCGCCGCCGCCGCCGCGGGCGAAGGCGAGCATCTTCTGGATCAGGTCACGTGCGCGCTCGCCGGCCTTCTGCACTTCATTCAGGTAGCCGACCGCCTTTTCCGGCAACTGCTCGCGGAAGCGGTCGAGGGTGAGGCCGGTATAGCCGAGGATGGCGCCGAGGATGTTGTTGAAATCGTGGGCGATGCCGCCAGTGAGCTGGCCGATGGCTTCCAGCTTCTGCGCGTGCTGCAACTGTTGCTGCAATTGCGCGCGCTCGGCCTCGGCGGCGCGGTGCTCGCTGATGTCGCGGGTCACACCGAGCAGGGCGATGATGTTGCCGTGGGGATCGCGCAAAGGCACGGCGTGGGTATCCAGCCAGCGGCGGCCGCCCTTCAAGCCGATGATTTCGAATTCGAGTCTGCCGGTTTCGCCCTGGAACACGCGCTCGATAAGGGTGGCAAAGGCGGCCCGGTATTCCGCCGCGATAATGCCCAGCACCTGCTTGCCGATGACCCGTTTCGGGTTGTCGGCCTCGATCATCTCCAGGCCGGCGCGGTTCATTTTCAGCAGGGTGCCGTCGGCGGCGATCAATTTCACGCATTCCGGCTCGGTGTCGATGATGGTTTGCAGCTCCAGCTCGCTTTGCGCGAGCTTTTCCAGCGCCCGGTTGCGCAGGGTCACATCGCGGAAATTCCACACCCGGCCGACCACCTTGCCACCCAGGCGTTGCGGATTGGAATGGCGCTCGAACACGCGGCCATCCCTGAATTCGAGCAGGTCGAAGCTGGCTTCCTCGGGATCGCGGTAAATCTCTTCCACCTTGTCCATGAAGCCCTGCGTGCCGCGCAGTTGCTCGCGCACAAAGGCCAGCAAGTCCCGGTCGTTGCGCTGGGCGAGCAGGCTGGGCGGTATTTGCCACAGATCGGCAAAGCGCTGGTTGTGGGTGGTGACGTGGCCGCTCAGATCCACGACCAGAATGCCGTCGCTGGTGGACTCGATGATGGCCTGGTGGAGGGACAGCGAGACGGCGAGGTTGCGTTCCGATTGCCGCCGTAGCAGGGCGAAGATGAGGCTGCCGCCGACAACCAGAAGCAGCAGGACGCCGCTTGCCGCAAGCGGCAGAAAACGCTGCATCTGTTGCCCGGCGTCGTCGGCGAGGGTCGGCAGGCGTTCCATGACATGGACCTGGAGGCCCATGCCGGGCAGCCCCCGTCGCGCCATGACGACCGGGGCTTTCGCGAAGGCAACGACATCG
>PFJX01000093.1 GCA_002784045.1 Hydrogenophilales bacterium CG_4_10_14_3_um_filter_63_21 | reverse complement strand
AGTCGTCGCGAGGTCGAGCAGGGTGAAAACAGGGTGGCCGGTGTCGGACTCGATCAGGTAGAGATTCGCGGTGGCCCGGGTCAGCGCCACATAGAGCGCGTTGACGAAGAACTTGTAGACCTCCAGGGACTTGTCGCCCTTGTCTTTGGCGCGCCGGTATTCCAGGGTCTCGGCGGCGAGATCGGCCGGCGCCACCCCTGCGACGATCTCGTTGAATTCGGCGCGATGGTCGGAAACGAAGCGGTACAGCACGATGTTTTCGTATTCCAGCCCCTTCGCCTCGTGGATGGAGAACAGCAGCGGGGTGGTGAAGTGCCGGCGGGCCGCCGCCTTGTCCTCGTCGCGCATCACCAGCACGGCGAAACGGGTGGACTGGCGGCTGGCGCGGTCGAGTTCGCGTTTGCTTTCGTCCTTGTCGGCGATCAGTTCCACCCGCCCCGCCTCGTCGCCCACGGCCTCGACCAGGTAGTTGCTCTCGCGGTCGATCGAGCCGAAGCGGCGCTGCTTGATCTTGAGCAACTGGTTCGCCACCCGGGTGGCTTCCCGGCTGTTGCGGAAATTGGCGGCCAGCAGGGACAACCGCTGCCGCTCGGCCAGCATCGGATCGCGCCAGAACAGGCTCTTGACCTGGCCCCAGGAGAAGAAGTTGGGGTGCACGATCTGGTTAGAATCGCCGCATAGCAGAAAGTGGCCGGGCCGCTTCAGGGTCTTCAACACCAGGGTAAGTTGTACTTGCGTGATGTCCTGCACCTCGTCGATCACCACGAAGTCATAACGCGGCGCCGCTTTCGCCAGCCATTCATGGGCGACCAGGTTCAGGTCGAACAGCCGTGTCTCGCCCAGCCATTCCCGGTATTTCTCGAACAGGTCGTAGAGTTGATCGCGCCGCTCGGCGGGGAAGATGGATTGCCGCACCCCCAGGGCGCGGTAGGCTTCCCGCGTCAGCACCCCCTCGGCGCCCGCGGCTATCACGCCACGGATTTCCTCGAACGCCTGATGCCCGTCAATGTCCCGGAACGCCAAGCGCTGGCGCGCGAACCAGCCGGCGAAATCGCGCCAGACCGCCTCGCGCCCCGCCGGCACCTGGATGGATTCGACAAACTCGCGGTAGGAAAGAAACACCGCGTCCTGGCCAGGATGCTCGAAACCGTTGGCGTAATAGATATCGCGCGCGTTGCGGGCAAGATAGGCGGATTGGGTGACGTACAGCACCTCGCCCTCGGCGTGCTTCAGTTTCTCCAGGATCAGCGCCGTCTTGCCGCTGCCGGCACTGCCTACCACGATCAACGGCGCCAGGGTGCGATACACCTCCTCCTGGGCGTCATCGAAGCTGATCGGCTTGTCGAGCAGATGGATTTCGCCTCGCTCCGGATGCAGATAGCGCAGCGGCCGGGCCTCCGCCACAGCCTCTACCAACTCGCAATCGGCAATTCGGCTTTCGTCGATGTTCGCGCCGCGCAGGAAGCGAGAGCCGTCGTAGTCGTGGTTCAACACCACTTCCAGCATCAGCGCGCACACCTCGTCGCCGTGGCGCACCAGAGAAAAAATCAGCCGGTCGGCTTCATCCAGTTTGGCCCGATAGAACTTGCCGTGGCCGGGATGGACCAGCTTCTTCACCTGGGCCGCGCGGAAATCGCCCCTCGCGATGGCATCCTTCACCTTGCGATAAGCGACGGCGACACGAGTAGTGTCGAGGCCGGTGTATTCGAGGATTTTCATGAGTTGCGATGGAAGGATATAGGCTGGCAACGGACCCGGATTTTCGCATTGAGGAAGGGAGACGTCTGTCCCGCGCGGGCGAAGCCCTGGAACCCGGTGGCGTGGAAACGCGCAACGCATCCTCCTCCCCGGCGTCTGGCCCGATCGAGTAAATGTTCGTCGGCCTTAGTTGGCTATCGAGCTGGCCGGGCCGAGTGTCAGAAACATGCTGGAAAGCGCCATTGATTGATGGCGAGTGATTGTCTCAGTCCGACCCCTATGCGCACATCCCAACTATGCGCAGGTTGGACGAGTAGGACTTGGCCGATTCAACCCTGGCGTGGCATTTGGCTTGGTCGACCTACGTAGGTCTGGACATAGTTTTCGCAACTTAGTGCTGTGATGGTCTCACTCCAGGAGAACACCATGAAAGCACGCGATCACCTCGGTTCACCCGCATCGAGTGGCTTGACAGGGGTTCTATCCCATCTCACGTCGATTCGTTCAAGAAATCCGTGACTAAACTGCGGCTACGCTGCGAATGAAGCAGCAAGCGCTCGCCTGACCGGATCCACCCTGCACCAAGATGCATCGGTTCCAGGCACCGGACGCGCTCATGCGCTTCCTGCAGACGCTGTAACTATGCGCAGCAGCACCGGCCTGAACAGCGGCCGGTGCCGGGATTCTCGGCGGTGTCTGCGCATAGTTGGGATGTGCACATAGGGGTCGTTGGACTAACCCGCGAGCGGGAGTGTCAGGTTTGTCCTGGGGTCAGCCAGTAGGTGAGGTTCACACAATGCTCAGATCGGAGAAGGATGAAGTTGCTGCTTGCAGCACTTCCATCAATCCCGACAAGGAGCCTTGCCATGACCCCTCTACGTCGGCGGATGCTCGAAGACATGACCATCCGCAACCTCGCCGATAACACCCGGTTGTCCTACGTTCAACAGATCGTCTCCTACTCAAACTACTTCCACCGCCCACCGGAGGAACTCGGTCCGGAGGAGATTCGTACCTATCAGCTCTATTTGACGCAGACCCGAAGGCTCTCGCCCAGCAGTGTCAGCGTCGCCACCGGCGCGCTGCGCTTCCTGTACAAGGTGACGCTGAAACGCGACTGGCCTCTCGATGAGATCCCGATGCCCAAGCGGCCGTTCAAGTTGCCGGTGGTTCTCAGCCGGGAGGAAGTGATGCACTTCCTGGACTCGGTTTACAGCCTCAAGCACCGAGCGATACTCACGGCGGCCTATGCCGCTGGCTTGCGCATCTCCGAGGCCACGCACCTCAAGGTCACCGACATCGACAGCCAACGGATGATGCTCCGCGTCGATCAAGGCAAGGGGCGGAAGGATCGCTATGTGATGCTTTCGCCGCGCCTGCTCGAGCTGTTGCGCGCCTACTGGAAAGCGGTTCGCCCGGTGCTGTGGCTGTTTCCGGGTGACCTGCCCGGTCAGCCGATTACCCGCGATGCCGTGGGACAGGCCTGTCAGAAAGCACACCGCGCATCGGGCATCAAGAAACCGATCACCCCGCACTCGTTGCGCCACGCTTTTGCAACCCACCTACTGGAATCCGGCACCGATCTGCGCACCATTCAGCTCCTGCTCGGGCACCGCAGCCTGGCCACGACCTCGCGCTACCTGAAGGTCGCGACCCGCACGGTGTGCGCCACGGCCAGCCCGTTCGACTGGTTGCCCCAGGTCGAGCCGCCAACACCGACAGCGACGCCCCCTGCCCAGTTCTGAAACAGGTGTCGTGTGCGAGCCACCGGACTCGAGGTGGCGGATATCTTTCGCCAGGCCGGGCCTGCCTACCGCCAGCAACACGCTGACTCGCTCAGCCGTGGGCAACGAAGGGTCATGGGCGCAATCGAGTCTTGCCGCACCGCCGCCCTCGGCGGCCACGTCGAGCAGTGTGATGTCTGCGGCCACCAGCGCATCGCCTACAACAGTTGCCGCGATCGGCACTGCCCGAAGTGCCAGTCCCTGGTGCGCGCGCAATGGCTGGAAGCTCGCCAGGCCGACCTCCTTCCCGTCGACTACTTCCACGTGGTCTTCACGCTGCCCGAGGAGATCGCCACGATCGCGTACCAGAACAAGGCCGTGGTCTACGACCTCCTGTTTCATGCCACCGCCGAGACGTTGCGCACCATCGCCGCCGATCCGAAGCACCTGGGCGCCGAGATCGGTTTCATCGCCATTCTGCATACCTGGGGCCAGAATCTGCTGCATCACCCGCACCTGCATTGCGTGGTCCCGGGCGGCGGCCTGAGTGCCGATGGCGAGCGCTGGGTTTCCTGCCGTCCGGGCTTCTTCCTGCCGGTCCGCGTGCTCTCGCGGCTGTTTCGCCGGCTGTTCCTGACGCAGTTGCAGGGCGCCTTTGATGCCGGGCATCTGCGTTTCTTCAATGCCCTGGAACCGCTGCAAGTTCCCGCTGCCTTCGCCCGCTATCTGGCTCCGGTACGGCATGCCGAGTGGGTGGTTTACGCAAAGCGCCCGTTTGGCGGCCCCGAGCACGTCCTCGAGTATCTCGGCCGCTACACGCATCGGGTGGCCATCGCCAACCATCGCCTGATCGACTTCGTTGATGGCAAGGTCAGCTTTCACTGGAAGGACTACCGCCACGACGCGCGCCAGAAGGTGATGTGCCTGGAGGCCGAGGAGTTCATGCGTCGCTTCCTGTTGCATGTGCTGCCGAGCGGCTTGCAACGGATTCGGCATTACGGCTTCCTGGCCAATCGCTACCGCGCGGCCAAACTGGCCCGTTGCCGCGAGCTGCTCGCCGCGCCCGCTCCCGTCGTCGAACGCCCCGAGGCGCCGCTCGACTACCGCGACCGCTACGAGTTGCTGACCGGCAAGTCACTGCGTGACTGCCCGATATGCGGCCGGGGCCACATGGTTTGCATCGAAACCTTCCTGCCGGGTGCCCTGCCACGTGGGCCACCACCGGACGATTACCGATGAACCCGACCGCACAAACTCCGCTGAACGATTCGCGAACCACATCGCGAAACGTCGGGATTCCTTTCGTCAGGAGCGGGCATAGCCCAATACGATGCACGCTTTGGGGTGCCATAGGTCCATCAAATCTCGCGTCACGCTCGTCCGGCCGCCTACTCCCGGCCAGGAAATCATTCCCTGTGCTTCGGCAACATGTCCTTCGCCTCAGTCCGCCTCACGCTGTTGACGATGGCGCTTTGATTCAATCCCCATAGCTCCACCAAGTGTGCCTCGGCTTAGTCCAACAGGGTTTTAAGCTTGGCGGTCGCGGAGGTTGACCCCTCGTGCTCTGCAGGCGCTGCGCGCCGCGACCGCCAGGCTTAAAACCCTCTGCACTATGGAGAGCTTTGCATAGCGACCCACAGGAGACGTTCCGTCCTTGATGGATTGAGCGGCGGCCATCTGGAGAGAAGCCGCCAATCGCTACGCACAACGCGTCCGGGAGGGCCTGCGGGATAGGCGTCCTTCGAGCCGATTCTGATAAAATTGATTGTGAGCGCCGGGAGAACTCCATCTGGCTGAGGCCGGTTACCTGAAGGTACCTTCGAACCACCATCACCAGAAGACGACGATGATCCAACTGCCTGATCTCAGGAATTGGCGCCCGGAGATCGATCCGGAAGTTGCAGAGCGCCAAGTACGCCGGCTACGGGAATTGATAGCGGATGCAGACCGTACCATCGAAGCGCAGCAGCGCATCATCGCCCATGACGGCCCGCTCGAAGCCCACATGCTGTCCCTGGAAGGCATGCGCCAATCCCAGGCATGCCTGGAGGGCGACCTGGCGGTAATCATGCGCGAACGAGAGATCGAGGTGCTGGATTTCGCCCTGAATGGCCCTCGCTACGCCAACTATCGTGCCCAGGCCAAGCCACTGAGCGTGTTCCTGGACGCCATGCAGAAGCTGTACGAACGGGTTGGCCAGGCGCTGGCCATGCCCAATCCCGGGATGAAGATTCCGCTCAACATCCGCCAACAGTTCCGGCTGGAAGTGGCTGGATTCTTCCCGTCCTCGTTCGGCATCCGCTTCACCACCCAGACCCGGGTGGACCTGGCAGGTGACAGCTTGGCCGACTCCGCGCTGGAAGCCACGTTCGAACTGGTGAACACCGACCAACCCATCGAACACATCGAGCGACTGGGCCAACGGACCATGGTCCAGTATCGGCACCTCATCACCACACTTATCGCCGCCGAAGCCACGCCCAAGGTGCAATGGCGCACGCCCAGCGGTGACGAAAGAAGCTGGATCTCGAATGAAAACGCGCTGTTGACCCTGTCCAACCGCCTGGCCAACCTGCGTGAATCGGCCCCCAAGATCCTGCATGCCAGCGGCGTGCTGACGGGTGCCAGCCTGCGCCGGCAGAAGTTCGAACTAGCCGGCGACCAAGGCATCGTGACCGGGAAGGCCCCGCGAGAACTGGCCGACAAGGTCACCCGGTATTTTGGCAGGCCCTGCCGCATCACCTACGTGGAGACGCTGTACATTGACGAAGGCACCGAACAGGAGAAGCGTTCCCGCGTGCTCACGGATATCGAAGCGATCTAAACCACAATACGATTAGGGTGGATAAACTAACCATAATGGTCAATAATCCAAAGACACTGGACCCGCGCATCTTGGTTGAAGGCCGGTTCGACCTTAGAGCAGGCGCCGCCGACCGCACCAAGATCACGAACGGACCGGTCTATGACCTCACGATTGCCCAGCAACTCGTGGCGCAGTTTGGATTTCTCCGTGCCAACGCGGATTCCTTGAATGCACGAAGGCGCGAACTCGAACCTAAGTTAGACGATGATGAGGTTGCCGAAATTCTGACTGCGCTGAAAAACGAGCATTACGACGGTTCGGAGATCAGCATCATATCGGCGAATAGAAAAGTTGACAGCGATGAATACTTCATCTGGTGGCACCGCAACAACCGCCGTGAAGACCCAGGCCGGATGTTTGGCATTCCTATATACGTCAAATTCGGATTCAGATACCCAAGCCCGAAATGCCTGATCGTCTCCATTCACAGATCGGAGCGCCATTGATATGAAAAATATCGCCACCATTGACCAATGCCCACTCTGCGATAGTAAGCATGTCGAGGTTCGTCACGACATCACCGAACACTATCAATACTTAAAAAAAGACCATGAGCTCGATGGCCAGGAGCACACGGTTTGCCTGGATTGCGAATTCGATTATTTCGCCGCCGGCCAGACAAAACGAAACAACGAGCGCTTCATGGCATTTGCCAGAACCCTCGTCAAGGACATCGCGCCCTGGGAAATCCATGAAATCAGGGAGAAATACCTGATCACCCAGGAAGAAGCCAACCGCATTTTTAATTGCGGATCGCCCACACAATTCTCCAAGTGGGAACGGGGCGAGTGCGCGCCTACCGGAACTGCCGCTCTTTTGCTGCGGATGGCGTTGAAAGACGCGGATGTCATGCGCAAACTGGCCGCACAGGCAGGCGTTGAGATAGACATTCAGGATGAGAAAAAAGCGACTGCGGTCGAATCATTGCAGACCAATACCCTGAATCCGCAGGTTGCCCCACTAAAAACATCGTAACACATTGAATAATAATGTATAATCAGCTTTTCTCAATTCACCCGATTGGT
>PFJX01000081.1 GCA_002784045.1 Hydrogenophilales bacterium CG_4_10_14_3_um_filter_63_21 | reverse complement strand
AACCGCACACTCGGGCGCGTCCAACTG
This sequence comes from Hydrogenophilales bacterium CG_4_10_14_3_um_filter_63_21, assembly GCA_002784045.1. Lineage (GTDB taxonomy): Bacteria > Pseudomonadota > Gammaproteobacteria > Burkholderiales > Thiobacillaceae > PFJX01. The sequence goes on along the minus strand of PFJX01000081.1, from coordinate 102,538 downwards.
AGCTTTCTAGGTTGAATATTCCCCGAGAGAGGCGATATTGGAATTACCGAGCCGTGCGGTTTCCGGCAAACCTCGCAAGGAGCCAGAGATGAGCAACATTGTTCGACGCGATCCATTCGCCATTGACGACATGTTGGACGATCTGTTCAAAGGTTATTTTGTGCGCCCGATGCAGCTATCCAGCGAACATCACGAAATGCAGATGATCAAGATGGATGTGAAGGAAGGCGACAAGGATTACACCGTGCACGCCGAACTGCCCGGCGTGAGCAAGGACGACATCCATGTCACGATCGAAGGCAATAGCGTGGCCATCAGCGCGGAGGTCAAGAAAACCTCTGAAAAGAAGGAGGGTGACAAGGTGCTGCGCAGCGAACGCTATTACGGCAAGGTCTACCGTAGCTTCGCACTTGGCCAGGAAGTGGATGAAGCCAATGCCCACGCCAAATTCGACAATGGCGTGCTGGAACTTGTGTTGCCCAAGAAAACGGCCACCGCCGCCAGGAAACTGGCCATCGAGTGAGCGTTGAAACCTCCCCTGGGGGCGACTACGGTCGCCCCTTTTTTGTACTCTGCGGAGGGGGGTAAGTGACAGGCTCAACCCCAGCCGCCTGAATGGGTACTGAGTGGGTAGAATCCGCCGCGTTCAATTCCAGGAAAAAGCACAAGCGCCATGTCCATCGCCCATTTCACGCCTGGCCAGAAGGCCCGGGTCATCGCCGAGGCATTGCCTTATATCCAGCGCTTCTGGGACAAGACCGTGGTGATCAAATACGGCGGCAACGCGATGACCGATCCGGTCCTGAAGGCGGCGTTCGCGCATGACGTGGTGTTGCTCAAGCTGGTTGGCCTCAACCCGGTGGTGGTTCATGGCGGCGGGCCCCAGATCGAAGCGTTGCTGAAGCGGGTGGGCAAGAAGGGTGAATTCATCCAAGGCATGCGCGTGACCGATACAGAGACGATGGACCTGGTGGAGATGGTGCTCGGCGGCCAGGTGAACAAGGACATCGTCAATCTGATCAACCAGGCCGGTGGCAAGGCGGTGGGCCTGACCGGCAAAGATGGACGCTTCATTCGCGCAAAAAAACTGATGATGGAATCGAAGGACAAGCCGGGTGATGTGATCGACATCGGCCAGGTGGGGGAAATTACCCAGATCGATCCGAGCCTGATCACCTTCCTCGATTCTGGCGATTTCATCCCGGTGATCGCGCCAATCGGCGTCGGCAGCGCGGGCGAGACCTACAACATCAACGCCGATGTGGTGGCGGGCAAGCTGGCGGAAGTGCTGAAGGCGGAGAAACTGGTGTTATTGACCAATACCCCAGGCGTGCTGGACAAGGCCGGCAATCTGCTCACCGGCCTGACCCCGAAAAAGATTGACGCGCTGGTGGCGGACGGCACGCTCTCCGGTGGCATGTTGCCGAAGATCGCCTCGGCGCTGGATGCCGCGAGGAGCGGCGTGAAATCGGTGCACATCATCGACGGGCGTGTTGAACATGCCCTGCTGCTGGAGATCATGACCGATCAGGGGGTGGGGACACTGATTCAGTCGTCCTGATCTGTTCCAGTGCGCGCCCCGCGAATTCGGGCTTACTCGTGCTCGCCGTAGGAAAAGCGCACATGGCCATAACGCAGGGCCAGCACCGCCAGGGTGAGCAGAAGAATGGAAGCGGTAACGCCGAGCATTTGCCACATGTCCAGGTTCTTCATGTCCAGCACCAGGTAACGCGCCAGCGCGACGATCGCGATGTAGACGGGGAAGCGTACCGGCAATTTCCCCGACTCGAAGTACATGGCCACCATCGCCAGGATTTCCAGGTAAAGGAACAGCAGCAGCAGATCGGCCAATGTGACCAGGCCCGCGGTCGCCATCTGGCTGACCTCGATGGAACCCGCGATCACGGTGGCGACGGTGATGACCGTCAAGCCGACATACTCGATGAAGCCGAGGACGCTCTGGGCATGCTGGGCGAAGGTGTTCTGGCGCATGGTTGTTCTCCTGACTGGTGGCTTACTTGATCACCTTCCAATCTTTGAGGCGGGCCACGGCGAACTGGGCTTCTCCGCCCTGGGCGCCGCTCTGTAGATAGCGGTAGTAGAAGTTGGCCGCGTCACGCTTCCTGCCCATGTTTTCGCTGGCTGCTCCCATGAAGAATTGCGTGGTGGGATTGCCCGGCAGCAGCTTGTCGTAGGCATGGAATTCGGCCAGCGCGGCTTCCGGTTGGCGCAACGCAAGCTTGGCGAGGCCGGACAGATGCACGGCCTGGGCCTCGCCGGGATAGATCGATTTGGCGGTAGCCAGGTAGCTGTCGGCTTCCTGGCTTTTCTTCTGCGCCATCAGGGCTTTGGCCATCAACACGTTCGCGGCGTAATCGCTGGGCGTATGGCGCAGGGCCAGGCCGAACTGTCCTTCCGCCTGCGGCAACTCCTTCTTCGCCATCAGCGCCTCGCCCTTCTGGCAGGCCTCCACCGTCGGCTGAAGGCGGCGCAGGCCGGCGGTGTTGTCCAGGTAGCGTTCGCGCTTCGGCGGGCGGCCGCGCTGGCTGGTGTATTTCTGTTCGGCGGTACGGCGGGCGGTTTGATAGCGCTCCTCGCGCATCGGGTGCGAGGCGAACATGGTTTCCAGCAGGCTGGGTTTTTGCTGGGCTTCGCCGCGCAGCATGTTCATCAGACCGACCATGCCGTCCGGGTTGTAGTCGCCCGCCACCATGTAATCCATCCCCAGGCTGTCCGCCTCGCGCTCGTTGTCGCGGCTGTATTTGGCGAGCAAAGCGGAGGCACCGATCTGGCTCAGGGGTTGCAGCAGGGGCAGGTATTGCTGGCCATTTTCTGAACTGGCGATGGCCACGTTGGCCACGACCAACGCCACATTGGTGAGCATTTCCTTGCCGGCGCGTTCTGCCGCGTGGCGTGCATTCACATGGCCGATCTCATGCCCCATCAGCGCGGCGAGTTCGTCCTCGTTCTGCATCTCCAGCATGATCCCGCGGGTGACCCCCATGCTGCCGCCGGGGAAAGTATAGGCATTGACGTAATTGGCATTGAGCACGCGCGCCGAGTAAGGCATCTGCGGGCGATGTGATTTGCTCCACAGCGTCGTGCCGACATCCTGCATGTAGCCATTCAGGCCGGCATCCTGGACCGCGCCCAGGTCGGAAGAAAACTGGCTGGGCGACTGGCTTTTGTCGAGGCTTTTTTCCTGGTCTTCGGACATCCCCACCAAGGTCTTCTGCCCGGTTACGGGGTCAACCGCGCAGCCGGAGAGCGGCAACAGCAAGGCGGAGCCAGCCACCCCCATGAGCCAGAGGAAATCGCGGCGTGACAGAGCGTCTTCGAGGGAGCGGGGAAAAGGTGATGAAACAAGGCGCGACATGACGCAACTCAACAAAGTTGAAAGCTTGAATTCTTAGCCAGAAATACCGCGCCTTGCCAGTGTATGCACGGCTTCGTGTGCGATTGGCCTGCCGCCGCGCAGTTTTATTTCCACGATGAAGCCGAGAGAAGCCAGATGTTGGCTCGGTGATCCACTGCAATGGCCTGCGTCAGGCAAGAACCGTTCGTTCTTTGATTCTATTGGTGCGCCCGGCGCGATTCGAACGCGCGACCCCTGCCTTCGGAGGGCAGTACTCTATCCATCTGAGCTACGGGCGCGAAGGCCGGTGAGGATAGCACAGCAGCCTTTCGGTCGGCGGGGCATTGCTCTTATAATCGCGCGGTTACTCAACTTGATTCAGGCTAAGAGCTCGCCATGTCCGATCACATCGAAATGACCAAAACCACGCCGAAGGATTTCTTGTTGGCTACGTTGGGCGGATTGTTCGCGCCGGGCCTGGCGATTTTCCTGATCGTGATGCTGGTGCTCGGCGTGCGGGCCGGTATGGGGACGCCGGATCCGACCCCCCTGGCAGACAAAGCCGTGCGCGAGCGGATCAAGCCATTCGGCGTTTCCGTGGCCGTGGATCCAAACGCTCCCCGCGCAGAGCGTTCCGGCGAGGCCGTGTATGCCGAGGTTTGTTTCGGCTGCCATGAATCCGGCGCGCTGGGTTCACCCAAATTCAAGGAGAAGGCGGCCTGGGGCAAGCGGATCGCCCAGGGTTATGGCACGCTGCTCGACCATGCGCTCAAGGGCTTCAACAAGATGCCGTCGCGTGGCGGCGACCCTGATCTTTCCGACATTGAAGTGGCGCGTGGGATCGTGCATATGGCCAATGCCGCTGGGGCAAATTTCCAGCCGATTCTGAAGAAGGAGTTGGAGCCCAGTGCCGCCGACCTGGTGCGCGGCAAGGGCGTTTATGCCGAGAACTGCGCTTCCTGCCACGACACCGCCGTGACCGGCGCGCAGAAGTTGAACGATGCCAAGGCCTGGGCGCCGCTGCTCAAGGAAGGCAAGGAATACCTGTACAACGCCGCGATCAACGGCAGTTTTGGTGGCCCCGCCAAGGGTGGCAACGTAAAGTTGTCTGATGCCGACACCAAGGTGGCGGTGGATTACATGGTGGCTGAAGCTAAGGCAACTTCTGCCGCCAAGCCGGCAGCTAAGTGAGCGTTTCCTCCTTCCTCAATAACGTGGCCCAAAGCTTTGCCCGTCCAGGTAGGGCACCAGGAACTCCATCCTCTCGGTAAGGTGCGCTGTTTCGCGCACCCATTTGGGGATGCTGATCTGGCCACGCCTTGAGAGTTTGACATTTTCTCCGGTGACGGCTCCACGGGCTTGCGCGGATGTGGCGGCCAGCCCAAGGGCGGCCAGGGTGAACAAGAGCTTGGTGCGCATCGTTTCTCCTCCAATGTCGCGTTTCAAAGCAAGAGCGGGGGGTGTTTCCGGTACAAACTTACCGGCTGTCGAAAGTTACTCGTACCTCGGGTCTTACCTCGGGGCTGCATGTTCTGAAAATCACACATCAAATTTGATGTGGATCAATTTTTTCGTAGATTCTTGGCCTGGCCGGGTTCTTGCAGTAGCTGACGCCGATGCCAATGAAGGCTGGAGGCGTGGCGGGGTAGCCGGGGGTGGGCGCTGCCGCTGCCGCGGAAGAATTTTCAGGCAATGAGAAATCCCCCATAAGCCATTGAGGCTTATGGGGGATTTTGTGGATCGTTAGCGGTATTTCAGGCTAACTTGGCGCTTGGTCCTTGCGGCGCTTCGTGGTGTTAGCGCGTGCCGCTGAAAGATCAGTAGTTGTAGGCTCGCTCGCCGTGGTTGGCGGTGTCGAGGCCTTCGCGTTCCTGTTCTTCCGGGACTCGCAGACCCATGGTCATGTCGATCAGCTTGAACACGACGAAGGCCACCACGCCAGACCAGATGATCGCGGTACCGACGGCCTGCGCTTGGATCCAGAGCTGCGCGCCGATTTCGGTGTCGATCACCTTGTTGTTGACGTAGTCGATGATGCCGGTGCCGCCCAGGGCCCAGGTGTTGAACACCCCGGTCAGCAGCGCGCCGAGGATGCCGCCGATGCCGTGGATGCCGAACACATCGAGTGCGTCATCCGCGCCCAGCATCTTCTTCAGGCCGGTCACGCCCCACAGGCAGACCACCCCCGCCAGCGCGCCGATCGCCAGGGCACCGCCGACGCCCACCCAGCCGCAGGCCGGGGTGATCGCCACCAGGCCGGCTACCGCGCCGGACGCCGCGCCCAGCATGGAGGGCTTGCCCTTCATCAGCCACTCGGCGAAGGTCCAGGTCAGCGCCGCCGCGGCCGTCGCGTTGAGGGTGTTGATGAAGGCCAGCGCCGCCGTGCCGCCCGCTTCCAACGCGGAGCCGGCGTTAAAGCCGAACCAGCCCACCCACAACAGGGAAGCGCCGATCATGGTCATGGTCAGGCTGTGCGGGGTGTAGGCCTCGCGGCCGTAGCCGATGCGTTTGCCCACCACGATGGCGCCCACCAGGCCGGCGATACCGGCGTTGATATGCACCACGGTGCCGCCCGCGAAGTCGAGCGCGCCCTTCTGGAACAGCCAGCCTGAAACCGCTGTCGCGGCCGCGCCCGCATTGGCGTCGGTATACGCATCCGGGCCGGGCCAGAACCAGACCATGTGCGCCATCGGCAGGTAGGCAAAGGTGAACCACAGGGCCGCGAACAGCAGCACGGCGGAGAACTTCATGCGTTCCGCGAAGGCGCCCACGGTCAGCGCCACGGTGATGGCGGCGAAGGTGGCCTGGAAGGCGACGAAGGCGAACTCGGGAATCACCACGCCCTTGCTGAAGGTGGCGGCGTTGGCGACGCTGCCGCTCACCGGGTCGAAGATGCCCTTGAGGAACAGCCGGTCGAAGCCGCCGATGAAGGCATTGCCCTGGGTGAACGCCAGTGAGTAGCCGTAGATGGCCCACAGCACGGTGATCAGCGCGAAGATCGAGAACACCTGCATGAGAATCGACAGCATGTTCTTGCTGCGCACCAGGCCGCCGTAGAACAGCGCCAGGCCGGGTATGGACATCATGATCACCAGCAGGGTGGCGACCAGCATCCAGGCGGTGTCGCCCTTGTTCGGGGTGGGCGCGGGAGCCGGGGCGGCGGCCGCTGGCGCTGGCGTGGCGGCAACCGGGGCGGCGCTGGGCGCGCTCGCATCCGCCGCGGGGGCGGTAGCCGCGTCGACCGTGGCGGCGAGGGCCGGCGCCGGCGCATCCTCTGACAGGGCCACACCGGAAAACCCCAGCGAGCCTAGCAACATCAATGTCGCAAATAAGCGTTTCATGATCGTTTCTCCTTAGATCGCCGCTTCGCCGGCTTCGCCGGTGCGGATGCGAACGACTTGTTCCAGGTCCCAGACGAATATCTTGCCGTCGCCGATCTTGCCGGTCTGGGCGGCCTTGGAAATAGCCTCGATGGTCTGGTCGAGCAGGTTGGCGGCGATGGCGACTTCGATCTTCACCTTGGGCAGAAAGTCGACGACATACTCGGCCCCGCGATACAGCTCGGTGTGGCCTTTCTGGCGGCCGAAGCCCTTGACCTCGGTCACGGTGATGCCGGAAGCCCCGATCGCGGAGAGGGCTTCACGCACCTCGTCCAGCTTGAAGGGCTTGATGATGGCGGTTATGAATTTCATGGATGTCTCCTGATAGATGAATCGGCTGAAGCCATCGGGCTTCAGCAGCCGGTTCCGTTAGAAGGATTTGGCGATCCAAAGCGAAGTTGCGCTCTTGCTGAGATCGGTGGCGTCAGCAGTGATGTTTCGCCAATTGGCGCTGGTTGCATCGGTGTCCGTGTAGGCGATACCGATGGTTACGCCAGACATGGACTTGGAGGCTTGGCCCAGGTCATAGGCAAGGCTGACTTTCCAGTCGTCATAGTCTTGCGGGCCATTGTTCTTGAACTTGAAGGTGCCCCAATGTGCGCCGGCAGTCAGACCGGTCTCGCCGATGGGTACGCTGGCCGACAGATCCAGGTAGTTCGAGCCACGGGCATTGGCGAAGCCGAAGGTGCCGCTGCTGGTGGCGTATGAGTATTTGAGGGAGAACCACTTCCAGCCCAGGGAGGCGTAGACCTCGGTGGTATCGGCGTCGGTGGCGCCCGCCTTTTCACCCGGATACATGTAGCTAACGACGCCAACATCGTAGCTGACGCCGGTATCGCCGATGGAATTGCGGAAGCCGCCGTACAGGTCCAGTTCCAGGCTGCCATTTTGATAGCCCTGGAAATCCTTGATCCAACTGACATTGGAACCCCAGGTGCCGAGATAGAGGCCGCTGCTGTGCGAGTAGTCGAAGCCACCCTGGATTGCAGGATCACCACTGCTTTGCGAAATGCCACGAAAGACATAGTCGGAAGTCATGCTCACGTTGGCGGACAGGCTATGGGGGCTGTCTTCGGCGAGCGCGGGCGCGGAGATCAGGCCGGACAGAACGAGCAGGTAAGGCAGTTTTTTCATGGCGGTTCTCCAGAGGAATGGTGCGATGGTGCACGTCCTCTTAAAGCACGAGCCATGCCAACTTAAAAAGTTGTTAAAAATCAAACAATTGAAAACAAATGTTCGATCTTGATGCAGGACCGCGCGCTTTATTGGTGCACCGGCTCCATCCATTGCACTGTCTTCGCGCGGCGGGAAACGGGCGCCCTGGTCGCGCCGGCTTCCTGATAAAGCCGGTAAGTCGGCGTCTTCCTGATTAGGCCCACGAAGCCGGCTGGCCCTAAAGGATACCGGCCCTTCGGGCCATAAAGCCGGCGCTACAGTGGGGGCGCGAGCTTGTTTCACGCTAAACTTCCGGCGTGATTTCAACCCCTGGGAGTGCGCCGTGTTCAAACAAAAGATCGCCGCTGATATGGCGGCCAAAGTCTCCGAAGTGCTGGCCATGACACCGGCCCGCGATGTGGAGAAGAACCTCAAGGCGAGCCTCGCCGCCTGGCTGTCCCGGCTCGATCTGGTGACCCGCGAGGAATTCGATGTGCAGGCGCAGGTTTTGGGGCGCACCCGTGAAAAATTGCAGGAACTGGAAGCCCGTCTGGCGCGCCTGGAAAGCACGCAAGGTGAGCAGCCCTTGTAGGCTAGAGCCGGGCATCTCCAGTCGCCAGGTAGCCTTCCACAATCTGGCTTACTCCTTTCTCGCAACCTCAGCACATGGCCCCACTCGTTGAAGTCGCCGCCGCCGTCATCGAACGCCCGGACGGCTCTTTTCTCATGGCGAGCCGGCCTGCCGGCAAGGCTTATGCCGGCTGGTGGGAGTTTCCCGGCGGCAAGGTGGAAGCCGGCGAGTCCGCGCGCGACGCCCTGGATCGGGAATTGCGGGAAGAACTCGGCATCCGGGTGGCCACGGCCTGGCCCTGGCTCAAGCGCGCTTATCGCTACCCCCATGCCCACGTCATGCTGCGCTTCTTCCGGGTGAGCGAATGGCTGGGCGAGCCGCATCCGCGCGAAGGCCAGGCGCTGGCTTGGTGCCAAGCCCGCAAGCCCGAAGTCGAGCCGATCCTGTCCGCCAACGGCCCCATTCTGAAAGCCTTGCAACTGCCCCTGGAATACGCCATTTCGGATGTGGAAAATCTCGGCGTCGAGGTGTTTCTGGAACGTCTGGAGCAACGCTTGGCGGGCGGGCTGCGCCTGCTGCAACTGCGCGAGAAGTTCCTCGCGCCCGAAGCATTCAAAGATTTGGCGCGTGAAACGGACGCCCGTTGCCGCGCCCACGGCGCCGACCTGATGCTCAACGCCGACGCCGCCCTGGCCGCGGAACTGGGCTGCGGCCTGCACCTCAGCGCCACCCAACTCATGCGCCTGGAGACCCGCCCGGAAGTCGCACTGCTCGCAGCCTCCTGCCACGGCCCCGAGGAACTGGCACGGGCGGCGCAACTGGGCGTCGACTTCGTGGTGCTCTCGCCAGTGCTGCCCACCCCCAGCCATCCCGGCGCCGAAAGCCTCGGCTGGGAACGCTTCGCGGCATGGTTGGCCGATTACCCGCTTCCGGTCTATGCCCTAGGCGGGCTTTCGCCCAACGAGCTGGCACGGGCTCGCGCGGCGGGCGCACAGGGTGTCGCCCTGAAAAGCGCCGCATGGAGATCGTCATGAAAATGAAAGCGCTGTGGACCGTGCTGCCGCTGCTCATCATCGGCCTCGCCGCCGTGGTGCTCTGGCGCGGTGGCGAGGATGTCCCGACCGCCACGTTGACCTTGCCCTGCGCCGATCTGGTGGCGGGTTGCCATACCCGTTTGCTGGGCCATGAAGTCAGCATTGGCCTGAGTGGCCCAGTGAAACCGCTGCAGCCCTTTCAGGTTTGGGTGAAGGCGGCCGGCGCCAGGAAAGTACAGGCACGCTTCACCATGGAAGGCATGGACATGGGCTTCAACCTCTACACCCTGCGCGCCGATGGCGACGGCGTCTTCCGCGCCCGCGTGACGCTGCCGATCTGCGTCAGCGGCCGGCGCCACTGGGTCATGGCCGTGGAGATCGATGGCGCCGTGGCCAAGGTGCCATTCAGCAGCGATCTGTAAGGCCGAGTAAACGCCGCGCTCAAGTCGTTCGCCGGGTCGTCCCAAGAATGACTTGGCCCGCATGGCAGGCGGATCGGGCGATTTTCCCGCCCGGGAGTACCGCTAACTGTCATCGACTTGTCATAAACGGACCCCACGACTTGCCTATAATCCGCGCACGCCGCCGGGTTGGCACCTAAGCGGCGCCAGCGCGGTAACCGACGGAGACGATTGATGTCCAGCGAACACATTTACAAGCAATTTGATGCCGACATGGAGGGCGTGCGTGCGCGCGTGCTGGAAATGGGCGGTCTAGTGGAAGAGCAGGTCGGCCGCGCGGTGGAGGCGCTGATCTCCGGCAACGTCACCCTGGCGGAAGAAGTGATCGTCAATGATCACAAAGTCAATGCCATGGAAGTGGCCAGCGACGAGGCCTGCACCCATATCATCGCGCTACGCCAGCCTACCGCCGGTGACCTGCGCATGATCCTGACCATCGTCAAGACCATCACCGATCTGGAGCGCATCGGCGACGAGGCGTCCAAGATCGCCCGCTACGCCATCAAGATATTCGAAAGCGACCGCATCGCATCGCCGCGTTACAACGACATCAAATACATGGCCGGCCTGGCCACCCGGATGTTGCGCGAATCGCTCGACGCCTTTGCCCGCCTGGACGCCTCCGGCGCCGCTGGCGTGGCGCGCCAGGACAGGGAGGTGGACGAAGAATTCCAGATGATCATGCGCAACTTGATCACTTACATGATGGAAGACCCACGCACCATCACCACCTTTATCGACCTGTTGTTCGTGGTGAAAGCCATCGAGCGCATCGGCGACCATGCCAAGAACATGTCGGAGTATGTGGTGTTCATGGTCAAGGGCAAGGATGTGCGCCACACCACGATCGAAGAGATGGAACGCGAGTTGCAGTAGGAGACCCGCTGGCGGGCCGAAAAAAGCCAGCGTTCAGCCGGCATTTTGTAGCGCCGGCGCTACAGTCAGCGACGCGCCTCGGCCGCCACCGCCAGCTTCCGTTCGCGGCCATCCACGCCCCTGACCAGCAGCGTCATCGGCACCTTCTGCCCCGGCCTGATCTGGCCCTTGAGGCCGATGAACATGACGTGCAGGCCTCCCGGCTCCAGGCTCACGGTCTTGCCACGGGGCAGTGCGATTTCCTTCATCTGGCGCATTGCCATGACGCCGTTTTCCATGCGCATGAAATGCAGCTCGAAGGTCTTCGATACCGGGCTGCTGCCGCCCACCAGAACCATGTCGGCATCGGCGGTGAGGTTCATGAAGCCGCCGGCGATCTGCTGGCCGGGGGCGGTGGCGCGCACCCAGGCGTTGTCCACTTTCACGGTGTCGGCCAGGGCGGGGAGGGCCAGGGCCAGAAGCAGGGGAAGTAGGGCGTGTTGCATGGTGTTTCCTTTCACAAAATCCATTCCAGTTGCGCGAAGGCGAAGCGGCCGGCGCTGGGTAGCCGCGCGCCGACGGCCACGTCGCCGCCGGTGACCCGGTTCACGCCGCCGAGGTGGTCGTAATAAAGCTTGTCGAGCAGGTTGTCGATGCCGAAATTGACTTTCACACCCTTGGCCGCGCGCCACTGGGCGTGCCAGTCGAATACGGCGTAGCCGGGAGTGGTTTGTTCGTTGGTCAGGCCGGGCAGGTTGTAGGTTGCCAACTTGTCCTGGACCTGGGCGGAACGCATACGCACGCTGTTGTTCCAGGCGCCGGCCTGATGCTCTGCTTGCAAGGTCAGACGCAGCGGGGCGATGCGGTACAGGTCGCTGTCGCTGTCCAGATTGCGGCCGCGCACGTAGCTCAACACGCCGGAAAACTGCCAGGCGCCGCTCTTGTAGCCCCAGGAACCATCCAGGCCGTAGAGGCGGGCGTCGTGGTTCTGGTATTGCAGACGGTAGCTCGTCGCGGCGTTGTAGGGTGCGGCTTTAGTTGGGTCGGTATAGAGATAAGGTGTACCGACGATGTAATCGGAAACATGCTGGTAGAACGCGCCCACCTTGTAGTCATGGCCGCTGGCCTTGCCCTGTACGGCAAGGCTGAGGGCGTGGGCGACTTCCGGCTTGAGGCCCAGTTGGCCGATGTAGGTGTTGCCATCCGCCTGGCCCGCACTGGCGGAAGACGGGGTCCATTCATAGCGTTCCAGCAGGCTGGGGGAACGGGTCTTGCGGGTAAGGCCGATTTCGTAACCCAGATCAGGTGCGGCAGCGTACTGGAATAGGGCATTCCAATCCCAGTTGTGGTCGGTTTTCTCATGTGGCAGCGCGTTGAAGGTAGCGCGATCTGCCGCCACCGTACCCCCCGCGGTCGCGTTGATGTTTCCGGTATTCATGCGCACCGTATCCGAACGCAAGCCCAGGTTGGCGCTCCAGGCGCCACCCAGCGCGCCTTGCCACTCGCCGTAAACACCCAAGCGGTCGCGGGTGGCATCACGCAGGATGTCCTGGTTGAACACGCCCAAAGAAGTCCATTGCGAGGCAGCGAAATCGTTGGCAAGCCACTCCGCGCCCAAGCTCACGCGCCCGCCCGCCATGTTGCGCTTGCCGCCCAGTACCAGGCCCACGTCCGTGCTGGTGGCCGGGGCGTACATGCCAGCACCGCCACGCAGGCTGTAGTTGTCCATCAAATGCTCGATGTCATGCCAGTACACACGGGTGGTGACGCGGGTCTCGCCCAGCTTGCCTTCCCAGGCCAGGTTTACCGCGTCGGCATCGTCCTTGATCATGTCCATCGGCAAGGATGGGTCGCCGGCGTCGCGAACCCGATGCTGGCTGACGCTGGCATCGAAGCGTCCGGAGCCGGTGGCTCGCGCATAAGCGAGTTTGTGGCGCTGGCTGTCGTAGCCGCTGTCTTTAACCGTGCCACCGGCGTAGTTCAGATCATCGCCCTGGGCAAAGTTGCCGGCGTAGGAAAGGGCGTTGTCCTGGTTGGCCGTGCTGGCGTTGAGGCCCAGGTTCCAGCCGTCATTGGCGCCGCTGATGCCCGCGTCAATCTTGCCGCTTGGCCGCCAGGCGGCATCAGTCTGGAAAGCCGGTTTGACGGATTGCGCCAGAATCGAGGCGCCGAGGGCGTCGCCCCCCGCCGAGACCGGCGAGGCGCCCGCGATCAGGGTCATGGATTCGGTATCGGTTGGTGCCGCATAGTGCAACGGCGGGTCCATGTGATTGGGGCAGGCCGGAGTGATGTCCATGCCATCCACCAGAATGTTGACGCGGTCGCCGGACAGGCCTCTCACCTGGGCAATGCCGGTGAGCGGGCCGTTCTTCACCACCGCGACGCCAGGAAGTTCCGCCAGGGAAGCCGCCAGATCGGCGTCCCGCGGGGTGGGCGCGGCGCGGCTGGAGGCAAACGGGATAAAACCGGGCCGCTGCGCGGTGACAGAAATCTCGTCCAGCAGCGGAATCTCGGCGGCGAGGCCATACAGGGGGCAAGCGGCGAGCAGGGCGACGAGGGGTTTCAGGCGCGACTTCATTTCCGGACTCCGTGATCGAAATAGGCGCGGCATGGTAGGAAGCGTGCCCAGATCCGGGAATGTGGCAAATTGTCGCAGGCAAGAAAACCCCCCGCCGTGGCGGGGTTTCAGGCAGAGCTTCAGGCAAAGGCGGCGCGGCCGCCGTGGCGTCTCACCCCGCGCGATGCACCCAGTCCGCGCCCAGGCTGCCCCACAGGCTTTCCCGGTAGGCGGCGGCGCCGACTCGGGCGAGTTCGGCTTCGGCCTGGGTGAGCAGCGCCCGGCAGGGGGCAAGCTGGTCGGGGTCGCAGCGTTCGCGCGCATCGGCTTCCAGGAAGGCCTTGAGGTAGGCCACCTGGCGTTCCGCCAGGGCGATGTCGCGTTGCTGTTTGAGGTCCAGGCGCTCGCGATACCAGTCGCTCGCCAGCAGCGATTCGCGCGTGAACAGGGCGCGAATTTCCGAATGGGAGAGGTCTTTCCCCTGGTATTCGCCGTGGGCCATGATGTGGAGGAGCGCTTGCAGCGGCGGGCAGGCGTCGTCAATCGAGCCGTCGTCCAGATAACCCTGGGCGACCCGGCGCTGCGAGGCGACGATGTGCTGGATGGCTTCGACAAAGGCTTCGCGGTCCTGGGTTTCCGGTTTCAGCATGGCTTCGTCGAACACCGCCATCGGGCTGTCGAAGATTTTGCCGAGGAAGGCGTGCGCGAAGCGCTTGGTGATGCGGTAGCCGAGGCGGCTGGCGAGGACGCGCTGGCCGTTGTGGTCGAAATCTTCCAGCGCTTCCAGGTAGCCGCGCGCGATCAGCCAGGCTGGATCCTGTTCGCGCGGGGTGAGGCGGCTCCAGATTTCCGGGACCAGGAAGCTGACATCATGATCGACCCGGCGCTCGTGGCCAATGAAGCCGGCGGCGGAGGTGAAGCCAGGGTAGCCGCACAGGATGAACGAAACCAGGGCGTTATTGAGGTCGGCGGTGGTGGACAGCGCGTTGAACGGGCCCTTGGTCAGCGCGCCTTCGGAGCCGGCGCCGGTGGTGGAGGGCGACTTGCCGGAGAGGCTGGCGATGAAGTCCATGAACAACTCGGGCAGTTCCTGATAGTGGATCGGCCCGTACACGGCGAGCGGCTTGATGCCGGGCGCCCGTGGGTTGTTGCGGCGCCCCGGCAGCACGGCGTTGACCGGGAAATACACCGGTTGCCCCGCCGGAATACGCCGTTGCAAGCGGGTGCCGAGTTCCGCCAGCGTGCGTTCACGTGGGCGGGCCAGATCCGGGCATGCTTGCAGGTAGCGCACGTTGGGGGTGGGTTTGCCGTTGACGATGCGCGGGTGGGCGGAGGAGACGAACCAGCCCTCTTCGAGGGCATCGGCCGCACCTTGGATGAACTGGCGCATCGGCTCGCTGTATTGCGAGAAATCCACCACGTCGTCGACCAGGTCGCGGGCGTCCTGGCGAGACAGCGGTTCAAAGTTGGAGATGAAGCTGTCGGCCAGGGTCAGATCGAGTTCGCTCTGCGGGTCCATGCCGCGGTGCCGGGCCTCGTCCGGGCGCTGGAACAGGCGCGCCTCGCAGTTCTCCACCAGTTTGACCGAAGGGTGCGGCCAGGCCGGGTTGAGGTGGCTGAGCTGGCTGGCCGGCAGGGTGGTGGCGACGGCGATGTCGTCGGCCAGTTGCACTTTGTGCGCGTCCTCGAAGTCCTGCCGCAGCTTGTGCACGCGCCAGCCGCCGTCAGGCATGCGGCCGACCCGCAGGTAGCTCGCCACCAGGCTGCGGCCGTGGTACTTGAGTTCGTGCGCGGGATGGCCGTTGACCAGGTCCACCGAGAAATGCTCGCGCCACGCGTTTTCCCCCTTGTTGGCCCACTCCGGCCGATAGAAGCGCTTGATGACGAACACCAGGGCGCGGATGTGTTGCGGAATGGTTTCCAGCCAGGCGTTGTATTCCGCGGTGTATTCGGTGGAGGAGGGGGTGAGCAGGCGGATCACCGAGCCGACGGAACGGTCCGCGCCCAGCAGGCTGCGGCTATCGCGCCCTTCCGGCGGGGCCACCTTGAAGCGGGTGGAATAGTCGCGGTTGAAAATGGCCGCCACCTGATCCAGGTCATCCTGGATGTCCTGCACGAAGAACGGGCCGGAGAGCAGGGAACCGACCAGGGACTTGGAGATTTCCGATTTGCCACCGCCGGAGACGGTGCAGGGTTTGTAGCAGAAGGTGCCTTCCGCGTCGCTGCCCAGCAGGCGCCAGGTGGGCGCTTGCGGGTGCTTCTGCAACTCGATCTTGTAGCCGCAGGGGTAGAGGTAGGTGTGGCCGGCCAGCAGCTTGATGCCGCGATCTTCTCCCCAGTTCACCCGCAGCGTGTTGACGTCGAAACGGGCGTCCTCCGGCACGAAATGGATGTTTTTGTAGCGCTTGTCGCTGGCATGGCCTTCCGGGTGGATTTCCACCTGGTCGCCGAGCAGGGCCAGCACCTCGGCCAGGCTATGGCCGCGATCCGGCAGGCGGCTGTCGGGCGCGTAGATTTCGCCCAGGTTGAAACTGGGGAAGGCCAGAGCGCCGCCGGAGTGTTCTTCCTCGCAGCCGCCGAACAGGTTGGCGGCATA
Organism: Hydrogenophilales bacterium CG_4_10_14_3_um_filter_63_21; assembly: GCA_002784045.1. GTDB lineage: Bacteria > Pseudomonadota > Gammaproteobacteria > Burkholderiales > Thiobacillaceae > PFJX01. The sequence goes on along the minus strand of PFJX01000081.1, from coordinate 86,574 downwards.
GCTGATCTGCGACTTGATTTCCTTCTTGCTGTAACCGAAGTAGTTGTCGGCCAGCAGGGTGACGATCACCCCCGCCATGTCGCGGCAGACCAGCTTGAAGGGCTGGCCATCGTTGTATAGCTCGCCGGCCTCCTTCCAGCACATGCCGTCGCGGCGTTGCCGTTCACTGGCCTCGTCCCAGCGCGGCAGGCCCAGGGCTTTCTTGCGCAGGGTGGTGAGGTGCGGCGCCAGGATGACGCAGCCGGTGTGGCCGCTCCAGCCTTCCACGTCGAGGCCGGCGTCGTTTTCCGGCAGATAGGGGTCGCCGGCATTGCCGAAGATGCGCTCCACGAAATCCAGGTTGGACACCAGCCCGCCCGGCGCGAAGAAACGGGTTTCCATCGACTTGGCGGGCATCACCCCCGCCACTTCCGGCGAAACCCGCGGGCGCAGCAGCAGCGATACCCAGAGATGCGCACCGATCGGCTGGTTGGCGGTGTAGGGCAGGCGCAAAAGATCGTCCGGCGCATCCAGCGCGGCACGCAGCAGGGCGGCGAAAGTGGCCACGGGCACCGCTTTCTTGTCCCAGGGAATCGGCAGGCCGCCCTCGGCGATGTGGAACACGCCCTCGGTGGTACGGCGGTCGCGGCTCGGGTTATGCAGTACCCCTTGGCGAACGCGATAAGAGGTGACATAGCGCGACTCGAACTGGTCGCCATCCAGCGGCAGGGACAATTCCGCAGCCAGGCCGGGGCGGTCCAGGATGAACGGCGCGGCGGGCAGTTGCACCCGCGAGTCCATGCCACTGAGGACGCCACTGCGCGCCAGGGTGGCGTTGACGAAGTCCTGAATTCGCTGGTCCGCCGGACAGCGGTAATCGCGCAGCAAGCGGCGGTGCTGGCGATAATTGCGCAAGAGATCGGCGGCGACATCGAGCAGATCATCACTGCCCTCTCGCGGCACCGGCTGGCCGAAAGCGGCGAGCTGCAAATTGATCTGGCGGATGCGCTTCATCCGCTCCGGCGCAACCGGCCGGGTGGGCTGGCTGCGGCGGGAAATATCGTTGTCCATACACAATCTCGGCTTGAAACAGGGCCGCGCCGTGCGCAACAGCAGCGGGATAGGCGGGCAGTAGGTTCGGAAGAAAATCCGCGTGAGGCCGAAAAACGGCCAACAAACCCGTCAATAGTGACAGAAGCCACCCCTTACGGGCAAGGAAACCGGCCCTTCCACCTCTTGCTATTTCTGTTCAACCCATTGATTAACAATGGCTATTTTTTGAATTTGCGCATAATAAGCGTGCGTTTCGGACTCTCGGAAGAATTGCCGCGAAAATGACAGCCTGGTAGGCGCTACCCCAGGACTGGCCGGGAAAACCGCCGGCCGAGCGTCGGCGGCCGCATGGGGTGCGCGAGTGCCAGTAACGCGTTCCCCTTCGGGGTCGGAACTTGCCGCTTATCTGATAGCCCACCTTTCCAAACAGCGCTGTTTCCGCGGCAACCTTCCGCTTCAGCCACCCGCTCCGAAGACCGCGTTCCAGAGCGCTTTCACCGCCGCGATTTCCTGGGCGAGTCCGCCGTGTTCAGCACGGGCGTGCTCCGCGCCTTGCAGTTTGACGGCGTGTTGGCGGCGGCGCAGTTCACGGTAGGCGTCGGCGGCGGCCTGGGCGATATCTTCCGGGATCAGTTCCAGGTTGCCGGCGCGTTTCAGCAGGGCGATGTTGCCGACATTGGCGAGCAGTTCCGGGTGCCGGCAGGCATGGGCCAACACCAGGTATTGCACGGTGAACTCCACATCCACCAGGCCGCCGCGGTCGTGCTTGAGATCGAACAGGCCGCTGGCGTTGGGGTGGCCGTCGAACATTTTCTGGCGCATTTCCAGGACTTCGGCGCGCAGTTTTTCCAGGTCGCGCGTTTTGGCCAGCACGTTTTCGCGGATTTCCGCGAAGCGATCGCCCACGCGGGTGTCGCCGCAGCAGTAGCGGGCGCGGGTCAGGGCCTGGTGTTCCCAGGTCCAGGCCTGGTTCCGTTGGTAGTCCGCGAACGCTGCCACGCTGCTCACCAAGAGGCCGGAGGCGCCATCCGGGCGCAAGCGGAGATCGGTTTCATAGAGAATGCCGGCCGGGGTGAGGGTGGACATCCAGGTGTTGAGGCGTTGGCCCAGGCGGGCATAAATCTCCCGCGCGTCGGGATGGGGGTCGTCGTAGAGGAAGACGATGTCCAGGTCGGAGGCGTAGCCGAGTTCCTTGCCGCCCAGCTTGCCATAGGCGATGACGGCGAAGCCGGGCTGTTCGCGGTGGCGGCCGGAGAGGGTGTTCCAGACCAATCCCAGGGTGGCGTCGACCAGCAGGTCGGCGAGGTCGGCGAGATGGTCGGAGAGCTTTTCCACGCTCCACACTCCGGCCAGATCTTGCGCGAGCAGGCGGAAGGTTTCGCTTTGCTTGAAGTGGCGCAGGGCATCCATCTGGCCTTCCACATCGCCCGCGAGGCTGCCCAATGCCGCGCGCAGTTCCTCGCGCGCGGCATTCCAGTCAGGTACGGCCATGAGGCTGCGCGGATCGAGCAATTCATCGAGTAGGTGCGGCTGCCGGGTCAGGTAGGCGGCCGCCCACGGGCTACTGCTTACGATGCGCGCGAGTTGCATCAGGGTTTGCGGGTATTCCTTGAGCAGGGCGAGGTAGGGCGCGCGGCGGCAGATCGCTTCCAGCAGGTCGAGGATGCGCGAAAGGGTGTCCAGGGCGTTGGGGAAGCGCGCGGCGACTTCCACCAGGGGGGGCAACAGGCTGTCGAGGGCGGACTTGTTCCGCGCCGGCAGGCTGGCGTAACGGCCGCCGAGCTTGAGCGCGCGCAGGCGCTCCAGCGCGGCCTGGCTGTGGACGCCATAGCCCGCCACATTGAGCAGGTCGAGCGCGTCCGCATCGGGCTGCTCGCACAAATTGGCAAGGGCGTGGCTGGACTGGTCTTCCTGCGGCGCGCCGAACACCTGTTCGAACTGGCCGGAAACTTTCCGGCGCATCGGCTCCAGCCGCGCCAGCAGGGCGGCCCAGCCGGGAAAGCCCATCGCCTCGGCCACCCGCCGGCGGTCTTCATTACCCGCCGGCAGCCTCTGGGTCTGGGCGTCGTCCAGGTATTGCAGGCGGTGTTCCAGATTGCGCAAAAAGACATAAGCGTCTTCCAGTTCCCGGGTCTGGGTTTCCGGCATCAGGCCGTGGGCGGCAAGCTGGTGCAGCAGCGCGCGGGTGGGGCGCATTTGCAGCGAAGTCTGCTGGCCGCCGCGGATGAGCTGAAACACCTGGGCGATGAATTCGATTTCGCGGATCCCGCCAGGGCCGAGCTTGATGTTGTCGGCCAGGTCACGGCGGGTGACTTCACGGCGGATCTGGAGATGAAGTTCGCGCATGGAAGCGAACGCGCCGAAGTCGAGGTATTTGCGGAACACGAAGGGCCGGCGCAAGGCTTCCAGCTCGTCGATTCGTTTGCCATCGATGCCGCCGGTCAGCGCTCGGCCCTTGATCCAGGCGTAGCGCTCCCACTCGCGCGCCTGGGTGTAGAAATACTCTTCCAGCATGGCGAAGCTGGAGGCCAGCGGGCCGCCGTCGCCATAGGGGCGCAGACGCATGTCGACGCGAAATACATAGCCGTCGCCGGTCTTGTCGTCGAGCGCATTGATCAGGCGCTTGCCCAGGCGGGTAAAGAACTCGAAGTTGCCGATGCGGCGTGGGCCGGCGGTCTCGCCATCCTCCGGAAACACGAAGATCAGGTCGATGTCGGAGGAGGCGTTGAGTTCCCCGCCGCCCAGCTTGCCCATGCCCACCACGATCAGTCGCTGCGGCTGCGAGGCAGAGTCGAGCGGCTCGCCGTGGAGGGCGGCCAGGTCGCGGTGGTGGAAGGCGAGGGCGGCTTGCACGGCGACTTCCGCCAGGTCGGTCAGAGTCCGGGTGACTTCGGCAAGATCGGCCAGGCCATTCAGGTCACGCACCATCACGCGGGCGAATATCCGCTCGCGCAAGCGGCGCAATTGGCGCTTGAGGTCTTCCTCACAGGTCATGCCGGTCGCCAGGAAATCCGTCATTTCCTGGCGGGAAACCGGCTCCGCCAGGGTTTCCAGCAACCACGCGCTCAACTCGGCACGGGCATTCAGGCGAGCCGCCAGCCAGCGGCTGTATGCGGCAGTGCGGGATAGTCTTTCCGAGGCTGGCGAAGTGGTCATATTGCAGTGCAAAATGCGCAACGGTTGGAAGTGGCCTAATTTTGCCCCTTCCTTGGGGGCCGCGGAGTCGTTGTCGCTTCAGCGACTTACGAATCCGGCGTCCCCTTTACGGGGGAGGAAAACGTTGGATTTCCCGTCAATTTTCCGTCTGAGGAGACGTTCGTCATGAGCAGCATCGAATCCGTCCTGCAAGAAAACCGCATTTTCAACCCCTCCCCTGAATTCGTGGCTCAAGCCAACGTCTCCGGCATGGATGCCTACAAGGCGCTGTGCGCCGAGGCCGAAGCCGACTACGAAGGTTACTGGGGCAGGCTGGCCCGGGAGAACATCGTCTGGAAACAGCCATTCACCACCGTGCTCGATGAATCCAAGGCGCCGTTCTACCAATGGTTTCCGGACGGCAAGCTGAACATTTCCTGGAACTGCCTGGACAAGAACGTCGAAGCCGGATTGGGTGACAAAACCGCGATCATCTTCGAAGCCGATAAGGGCGAGGTCACCAAGGTCACCTACCGGGAACTGCTTTCCCGCGTCGCAAAATTCGCCAACGCCCTCAAAGGCCTGGGTGTGAAAAAGGGCGATCGGGTCATCATCTATCTGCCCATGTCAATCGAAGGCGTGGTCGCCATGCAGGCCTGCGCGCGCATCGGCGCTATCCACTCGGTGGTGTTTGGCGGTTTTTCCGCCGCCGCCCTGCGCGACCGCATCGAGGATGCCGGCGCGGTGCTGATCATCACCGCCGACGAACAGTGCCGGGGCGGCAAGAACATCCCGTTGAAACCCGCCGTCGATGAAGCCCTCACCCTGGGCGGCTGCGGCAGCGTCAGGAACGTGGTGGTCTACCAGCGTAGCGGTGGTCCCGCCAACATGGTGGCGGGCCGCGACCTCTGGTGGCACGACCTGGTGGCCGGCCAGTCCGAGACCTGCGAACCGGAATGGGTGGACGCCGAGCACCCGCTGTTCCTGCTCTACACCTCCGGCTCCACCGGCAAACCCAAGGGGGTGCAGCACTCCACCGGCGGTTATTTGCTGCTGGCCATCCTGACCATGAAGTGGACCTTCGACATCAAGCCCACCGATGTCTTCTGGTGTACCGCCGACATCGGCTGGGTCACTGGCCACACCTACGGAACCTACGGCCCGCTGGCCTGCGGCGGCACCGAGATCGTGTTCGAGGGCGTGCCCACCTACCCGGATGCCGGCCGCTTCTGGAAGATGATCCAGACGCACAAGGCCAGCGTGTTCTACACCGCCCCCACCGCCATCCGCGCCCTCATCAAGCTGGGCGAGGGGCACCCCGAGCATCACCCGGAAAAATACGACCTCTCCAGCCTGCGCCTCCTGGGCACCGTGGGCGAGCCGATCAACCCGGAAGCCTGGATGTGGTACCACGAGAAGGTCGGCGGCGGCCGTTGCCCCATCGTCGATACCTGGTGGCAGACCGAGACCGGCGCCCACATGATTACCCCGCTACCCGGCGCCACACCCACCGTGCCCGGCTCCTGCACCCTGCCCTTCCCCGGCATCATGGCCGCCATCGTCGATGAGACCGGCCATGAGCTGGAATGGGGCAAGGGCGGTTTCCTGGTCATCAAGCGGCCCTGGCCGTCGATGATCCGCACCATCTGGGGCGACCCCGAACGGTATCGGAAGAACTACTACCCGGAAGAACTGGGCGGCAAGCTCTACCTGGCCGGAGATGGCTCGGTGCGCGACCCCAAGACCGGCTACTTCACCATCATGGGCCGCATCGACGACGTGCTGAATGTCTCCGGCCACCGCCTCGGCACCATGGAAATCGAATCCGCCCTGGTTTCCAACCCGTTGGTGGCCGAGGCCGCCGTGGTCGGCAAGCCGCATGACATCAAGGGTGAAGCCATCGTCGCCTATGTGGTGCTGAAACGGGCTCGCCCGGTTGGGGAAGAGGCCAAGCAGCTCGCGAATGACCTGCGCAACCACGTCGCCCATGAGATCGGCCCGATCGCCAAGCCGGACGAAATCCGCTTTGGCGACAACCTGCCCAAGACCCGTTCCGGCAAGATCATGCGCCGCCTGCTGCGCACTCTGGCCCGTGGCGAGGAGATCACCTCGGACGTTTCCACCCTGGAGAATCCGGCGATCCTCGATCAGTTGAAGGAAGTGGTGAAGTAAGGGGTGCCGGCGGGAGGAAAAGAGCGGCTCTGGCCGCTCTTTTTTAGCCATAATCTGGCCTAACCGGCATGGCGGCAAAGCCGCCCCGGAGAATGAAGCCGCGCCTCTGCTGTAGCGCCGGCTTCCAGCCGGCGCTACAGCAGAGGCGCGAGCTTGTTTCACGCTAACGGGCATGGATTGAGGCCACCCCGGATGATGAAACCGGCGCTACAGTGAAGGCGCGAGCTTGTTTCACGCTAAAAATGGCCGTTCACCAGGCGGCCAAAGCGCATCAGGACATGCGGTTTGCTTGACCCGGGCAGGTGGCCGCGCCTACCTTCGCCCCGCTACCCCACCCTGAATGGAGTCGAAGTTGTCCAACGAAAACGTCGTCGAAATCCGCGACCTGCATTTCTCTTACGAGAACCGCAAAATCCTCAACGGCATCAGCCTCACCATTCCGCGCGGCAAGGCCGTTGCCGTGCTGGGCACCGGCGGCTGTGGCAAAACCACCCTGCTGCGCCTGATCAGCGGCCAACTGAAACCCGAGCGTGGACAGGTATGGGTCGATGGCGAGGACGTGCACGCGCTCGACAACGATGGCCTCTACCGGTTGCGCCGCAAGATGGGCGTGATGTTCCAGATCAGCGGCCTGTTCAGCGATCTCTCGGTGTACGAGAACATCGCGTTTCCCATGCGCGAGCACACCGACTTGTCGGAACGCATGATTCGCGATCTGGTCTTGATGAAACTGCACGCCGTCGGCCTGCGCGGCGCCCACGCCATGATGCCGCGCGAACTCTCCGGTGGCATGGAGCGGCGCGTCGCCCTGGCGCGCGCCATCGCGCTCGACCCGATGCTGATCATGTACGACGAGCCGTTCGCCGGCCTCGACCCGATCTCGCTCAATGTCATCGCCAACCTGCTGCGCCGCCTCAACGATGCCCTCGGCGTTTCCAGCATCGTCGTCACTTATGACGTCTCGGAATCGCTCAAGGTGGTGGACTACGTCTACTTCCTCGCGGAGGGCGTGATCATCGCCGAAGGACCGACCGCCGCAATCCTTGAATCGGATGACCCTTTCGTGCGCCAGTTCATCCACGCCGAACCGGACGGCCCGGTGCCCTTCCACTACCCGGCAAAACCACTGGGCAGCGACCTGGGCTTCAGGCAACCCTGGCTTTCCCCGCGGGCATAACACGCATGGCCCGAGGCAGTGTCGGGAAACCCACCTACGGCAGGGCGGTTGTTTCACATGAAAAAACGCTCGCATGGGAAGCCAAACGGGCTGATCGGCCCGCGTGGGGCATTTTTATTTGCCGAGCAGGGCTTTCAGCGCGGAAAGCCGCCGCCGGCCTTCTTCCCGGACATCGCCGCCGGGCGGGGTGCCGGAACGCTTGATGTCGAGTTGGTCGATTTCATTCAGGAAACGCGAGGGTTCGCACTCCCCCATTTCGCCGCCGCGGCGGCGCTTGCCGCACCAGGTGATGACCAGGCCACGGCGAGCGCGGGTGATGCCGACGTAGATGAGGCGGCGTTCTTCTTCCAGGCGCGCGCCGTCCAGGCATTCCCGGTGCGGAAGAATGTCCTCCTCCACGCCGACCAGGTAGACGTAGGGATATTCCAGGCCCTTGGGGGCGTGCAGGGTGGATAAGCGGACGGCGTCGGGGGCCGCGTCCTCACGCCCTTCCAGCAAATTCATCAGCGTGATGGTCTGGCTGAGCTCGATCAGGGTCTTGCCGCCTTCGTTTTTCTCACCCTCGCCTTTCTTGCTCAGCCAGTCGACAAACTCGCGCACATTCGCCCACTTGGCGCGGGCGGCGCGGTCGTCTTCCGAGTCGTAGAGCCATTCCTCGTAGTGGATGGCGGCGAGCAGTTCTTCCAGCAGTTGCCCGGCCGGTTCTTTTTCCGCGCGGTCGCCGAGGCGGTTGATGAAGTCGCGGAACGCCAGCAGCGGTTCCAATTGCCGGGGCGGTAACTGGGTCTGGAAGCCGGCTTCGAAGCCGGCTTCGAACAGGCTGATATGGCGCTGCCCGGCATGGTCGCCGAGCTTTTCCAGGGTCGCCGCGCCAACCCCGCGCCGCGGCGTGGTGGAGGCGCGGATGAAGGCGGGGTCGTCGTCCGGGTTGGCGATCAAGCGCAGGTAGGCGGAAAGGTCCTTGATCTCGGCCTTGTCGAAGAACGATTGGCCACCGGAGAGGACGTAGGGAATCTTGGCTTCGCGCAGGGCTTCCTCAAATAGCCGCGCCTGGTGGTTGCCGCGATAGAGGATCGCGTAGTCGGCGAAGCGGGTGCGGTACTCGAACTTGTGCGCGGAAATGCGCAGGGCGACAGATTCCGCCTCATGGCGGTCGTCGCGGCATTGCAGCAGTTCAATGGGGTCGCCGAGGCCGTGATCGCTCCACAGGTTCTTTTCGTGCAGGCGCGGGTTATTGCGGATGATGCTGTTGGCGGCCGCCAGGATGCGCTGGCTGGAGCGGTAGTTCTGGTTGAGCGGGATGATTTTCAGGGTCGGGTAGTCCTGCCCCAGGCGGCGCAGGTTTTCCACGTCGGCGCCGCGCCAGGCATAGATCGCCTGGTCGTCGTCGCCCACCGCCGTGAAGCGCCCGGCGGGGCCGGCGAGCAACTTCATCAGGGCGTACTGGGCACCGTTGGTGTCCTGGTATTCGTCCACCAGCAGGTAGCGCAGGCGGCCTTGCCAGGTGGCGAGCGCCTCGGGGTGCTCCTGGAACAACTGCACCGGCAGGCGGATGAGGTCGTCGAAATCCATCGCCTGATAGGCGCGCAAGGTGTCCTGATAGGCTTGATAGGCGAGTGCATATTGCCGCTCGGCTTCGTCCGTGGCGGCTTTCAGGGCGGCGGCGGGCGGCAGCAGGGCGTTCTTCCAGTTCGACACCACGCTGGCCGCCTGGCGCAGGCTGCTCTTGTCGGTGGTTTTCAGGAGGTCGGAGAGGATCTGCTGGGCATCGGCGGCGTCGAGCACCGAGAAACGCGGCTTGTAACCGATGCGCCGGGTTTCCTGGCGCAGGATCTGTAGGCCGAGGGCATGAAAGGTGGAAACCGTGAGGCCGCGCCCCTGTTTACCGGGGAGCAGTTCGCCCACCCGCTCGCGCATTTCCCGCGCGGCCTTGTTGGTGAAGGTGATGGCGGCGATGTGGCGGGCGTCGATGCCGCATTCGCTGGCGAGATAGGCGATCTTGCGGGTGATCACCCGGGTCTTGCCGGAACCGGCGCCAGCCAGCACCAGCAAGGGGCCGTCGAGATATTTCACGGCTTCTCGTTGCTGCGGGTTGAGGTCGGCTAGATGGGATGCGGTCATCAATGCAAACGGCCCGCGCGAGGCGGGCCGTCATCAAGAAAGAGCGGGATCAGCGCAGGCCGTTGACGTACTCGGCCACGGCTTTCATTTCCTGATCGGTCAACTTGCGGGCGATGACTTGCATCATCTTGCCGCCATCGTTGGCGCGATCGCCACTGCGGAAGTTCTTGAGCTGCGTGAACACATACTTGGAGTGCTGTCCGGCCAGGCGCGGGAACTGTACCGGGATGCCGGCGCCACTGGGGCCGTGGCAGGAGGCGCAGGCGGGAACGCCGCTGCCGGCATTGCCGCCTTTGAAGACCTTCTGGCCCGCGGCGATCAGGCTGGCATCTTTGGCCTGGCGCGGCTTGGGGCTCTGGGCACTGAAGTAGGCCGCCAGGTTGAGCATGTCGTCCTCGGACAGCTTGGCGGCGTTGGGGGCCATGATGGCATTTTTGCGGGCGCCGGATTTGAACTCATGCAATTGCTTGGCGAGGTATTCGGGCGATTGGCCGGCCAGCGCGGGATAGGTTGGATTGGTGCTGTTGCCGTCAGACGTATGGCAGGCGGCGCACACGTCGTTGACGATCTTCTGCGCGCGGGTGGCGTCGCCTTTGGCGGCGGGGGCCGGCGCGGGCGTGTTGGCCCAGCTATTGGCTGCAAACGTAGCGGCAAACAGCAAGCCAGTAATCAGCGCGTGAAGTTTCATGGTTGATGCTCCTAAATCCGGGTTGGCAGCATGGGAAACCGCAATATTTTAGCGGCCCGTTTGCTATCATGCCAGCCTTTCGAGCGGGACACTTGGGCTCCCCACCGGGCCACACAACACACTGCCGTGCTCAACGCCGCCTTCCATACCACCATCGCGCAACTGCGCGACCTCCCCGCCGACAGCCTGGCCGAAGTGGCGTTCGCGGGCCGCTCCAACGCCGGCAAGTCCAGCGCCATCAATACCTTATGCAACCACAAGCGGCTGGCTTTTGTGAGCAAAATGCCGGGGCGCACGCAACACCTCAACTTCTTCCGCGTGGAAGACAGCCGCTATCTGGTTGACCTGCCCGGCTATGGTTATGCGCGCGCGCCCAAGGATCAAAAACATATCTGGCAGGCGCTGATCGGGGGGTATCTCGGTCGCCGCCCGCAACTGGCCGGCCTGGTCTTGATCATGGACATCCGCCACCCACTCACCGAACTGGATCGCTCCCTGCTGGACTGGTTTCGGCCGTCCGGCCGGCCGGTGCATGTGCTGCTGTCCAAAAGCGACAAGCTATCGCGCGGCCAGGCTTTGCCGGTGTTGCGCCAAGTGCGCGCGGAATTGCTCGATGCCGGTTTCGCGGCCTCGGTGCAATTGTTTTCCTCCCCCAAGCGCGAAGGCGTCGACGAGGCGGAAGCAGTGGTGCGCGGCTGGCTGGGGGTGGCGAAAAAAACCCCGGCCCAAGGGGAAGAGGCCGGGGAAAGTACGCCTTGATATTGCATCAAGGCCCCGCTCAGGGAGTAGGAGCGGGAGGCGATGCGACTCGCCTGGGTTGTTGAGCCGACAAAGTTGGCTGAGTTCCCGATAGACTCAACGATGGCCTTGGTATTTTTGTCCAAAATGGAGGGCACCACGATGTTCGATTTGTCCAGTTTTCCGCACAAGCGCATGCGCCGCATGCGTCGTGACGAATTTTCCCGCCGCCTGATGCAGGAACATACCCTGACACCGGCCGACCTGATCCTGCCGGTGTTTGTGCTCGATGGCGAAAATCGCGGCGAGGACGTGGCCTCCATGCCTGGCGTGCGGCGCATGAGCCTCGATCATCTTTATGACGTCGCGGAGGTGTGTCTGAAGCGGGGGGTGCCGGCGCTGGCCTTGTTCCCAGTGATCGGCGCCGAACAGAAAAGCCTGGATGCCGCCGAAGCCTATAACCGCAAGGGCCTGGTTCCACGCGTCGTGGCCGGCCTGAAAGCGCGTTTCCCCGAGTTGGGCATCATCACCGACGTCGCCCTCGATCCCTATACCAGCCATGGCCAGGATGGCCTGATCGACGCGAGCGGCTACGTGCTCAACGATGAAACCATCGCCGTGCTGACCCGCCAGGCGGAATGCCATGCCGCCGCCGGTGCCGACATCGTGGCGCCCTCGGACATGATGGATGGGCGCATTCACGCGGTACGCGAGGCGCTTGACGCCGCCGGCCACATCCACACCCGCATCCTCGCCTATTCAGCGAAATACGCCTCCAGCTTTTACGGGCCGTTCCGCGACGCCGTCGGCTCGGCCGGCAACCTGGGCAAGGGCAACAAGCACACTTATCAGATGGACCCGGCCAACAGCGATGAAGCGCTCTGGGAAGTCGGGCTGGATTTGCAGGAAGGCGCGGATATGGTGATGGTCAAGCCGGGCATGCCTTACCTGGACATCGTCCGCCGCGTGAAGGAAACCTATAAGGCGCCTACTTTTGTCTATCAGGTGAGCGGCGAGTACGCGATGCTGAAAGCCGCCGCGCAAAACGGCTGGCTGGATGAGAAAGCCTGTGTGCTGGAAAGCCTGCTCGGTTTCAAGCGCGCCGGCGCCGACGCAGTGCTGACCTATTTCGCCCTGGATGCCGCGCGCTGGCTGGCGGAGGGTTGAACCAGCGGCTCAGATGTAGCGCGTCCGGCGCTCCCGATCGACGCGGATGATGTAGCGCTGAATCTCGGTTTCCACGCTGGCCGGCAAGTCGATGAACTGGCAGCCCGCCCGGTGGGTGTGGCGGCCGTTTTTCAGGGTGATTTCAAAGGTGGTGCACACGGCCAGGCTCAAGGCGAATTCGCCGGAGCCGGGCAGGGAAATGCGGCAACCGTGATAGGTCTCGCCCGCGATCAGTTCGCCATTTTCCTGATAGGCCAGAATGCCGACGCCACCGATGCTGATGTCCACCACCAGGGTTTCCAGCATCCCCCGTTCAGTATTGATCAGGCATTTCACCGGGTTGACCACGGAGGTGACCAGGCGGTAATACTCGCGCCGCTGCAAGCGCAGGAGTTCGCGCGGCATGGCGACCCGAAACGCCGGCGCATGGCCCTGGACGACACGTTCGATGTGATTGCAGGAGAACTGCACGCGCACCTGGTTATGGGTGGTGGCGAACGTGGCATTGCCGGCTTCGAGGAGTTGAGTGTTCAGCCTTTCGTCCGGCCCATAGCCCAGATAAATGGCGTTTTCCTTGGGCTCGACGGCAACGATAGCAGTCAGCAGGAAGTCTTTGCCATTCTCCCCATACGCCGCGACGATGGCCTTGTCTTGCATAACGTCACGGAGGACACGCTCGATTTCATCGGTGTGACGAACCAGGTAGCGGTCGGCATCCTCGCTGGTAAGCAGTTCGATTTTCATGGCTATATTGTATCGGCATGTACCCGCCCTGTTTGAGATCGCATCGGTTGAACTCTATACTGCGAAAGCCATATATCGATGGCGCGCGGTTATTTCATCAAGCCCCAAGATGGGGAGTCGGACTAATGGGAATAATGGATCACTTCAAAAATGCAAGTCGGAGCTGGGCGAAGACCATCGTGGCCTTCGAGTCACCGCAGCGACTGCGTGAGGTGGGCGGAAAAGGGGTTGGGCCCGCGCAGGATAGCGGCGGCCAGGTGGTCCGTGAGGATCAGTTCAAGATCCGTCTGGCGCATAACGAAGAGCGCACGCGGGATGCCAAGTTTTTCGTGGAAAAGCGCTACGGCGAGGTGGGTTACCAAGGCCTTGGCGGCACGGGATCACCCAGTTGTCCCGACAGCATTACCCTGGCTACCTACCATGGCGAACAGGTCATCGGCACACTGACCTTGGGTTTCGATGTGGGCAAGGGTCTTCTGGCCGACGAACTTTACCAGGCCGAAATCGACGTCGTGCGCGCGCGGGGGGGCAGGGTTGCCGAGATCACCAAGTTCGCGCTCGACACCAAAATGACCTCGAAGCGTTTCCTGGCCGCGATGTTCAATGTGGCTTACCTCTATCTCTGCAATCTGTGGCGCTATACCGATCTGGTCATCGAGGTCAACCCCGCGCATGCGCCTTTTTACATTCGGATGTTGGGATTTGAAGTCATCGGCGGCGAGCGCAACTGCCCTCGGGTGAATGCACCGGCGGTCCTGCTTTGGCTCAATCTGATTGAGAAACAAAAACTGATGCATGCCGTCGCTGGGCACCATGAACTCGCCAGGCAGGACAAAACGCTTTACCCCTATTTCTTCCCGGCCGAGGAAGAAGCACGCATCACTGACCGCTTGCTGCGCGCCGAACCCAAGTAAGCGCCGATGACCGCCGCCTTCGATTACGGCACCGCTTTTTCCCGCAACATCGGCTGGGTTAGCGAAGACGAACAACACACGCTCTCGACCAAGCGGGTCGCCATCGCCGGCATGGGCGGGGTTGGCGGTTTTCATCTGTTGACCTTGGCCCGTTTGGGTATCCAGCATTTTCATATCGCCGACCTTGACATCTTCGAGCTGGCCAATTTCAACCGCCAGGCCGGTGCCAGCCTGGGCAGTCTCGGCCGACACAAAGCCGAAGCCATGGCGGAAAGGGTATTGGAAATCAACAGCGAGGCGACAATCACCGTGTTTCCCAGCGGGGTCACCCAGGACAATCTGTCGGAATTCTTTACAGGGGTGGACTTGTATGTGGACGGCCTGGATTTCTTCGCCTTCGCCGCGCGCGAAATGGTTTTCGCGCACTGCCATGAACGGCGCATTCCCGCCACCACCGTCGCGCCGCTAGGGATGAGTGCCGCCCTGCTCAACTTCCTGCCCGGCCACCTGAGTTTCGAGGACTATTTCCAGTTGGCGGGCCGTCCCGAACTGGAAAAAGCCATTCGCTTCCTGGTTGGGCTGGCCCCCGCCCTGCTGCATCGCCATTACCTGGTGGACAAGACCCGCGTCGATCTCAAAGCGCGCAAGGGGCCGTCCACCATCATGGCCTGCCAACTCTGCGCCGGCGTCGCCGCCAGCGAGGCGCTCAAGATTCTGCTTGGGCGCGGCAAAGTCTGGGCCGCGCCGCACGGCATCCAGTTCGACGGCTACCGCAACGAGTTGGCCCACACCTGGCGGCCGGGCGGCAATCGCCACCCCATCAATCGCCTGACCATCGCCATTGCTCGCAGGCAATTGGGTATTTGAGGGGTCAGGGATGAAGAATGCCTGACGTAATCGAGATGGCAAGTATCCCCCTCTCAATTGACCTGCCATCACCGTGCCACCATCAACAATGCCTAGGCTGACATGAAAACACTGGATCAGGATCAGCTTCATTTTGTTCTGGAAAGCGCCATCCTGGCACCCTCGGCGGACAACCAGCATCGCTTTCGCTTCGAAATCACCGATGACGGGCTCCGCATACGCTACACCGAGGCCGAACTGCCGCCCGAGGGCGGATACAAAAGGGTACTGGCGCTGCTCTCCCTCGGCGCTGTGGCGGAAAACCTGGCCATCGCCGCCAGCCGCTTCGGTATAGGGACACAGACTGTGTTGTTACCCGACCCGGCACAGCCCGATCTCATCATGCAGATCCGTTTGCAACCGGGTCAGGCGGCGGTCGATCCCTTGTGGGAGGCCATTCCCCTACGCCACACCAACCGCCAGGTGCGTTTTCACGGCCCCAGCATGACCGCTGCGGAGCGCGGCGAACTGGAGGCAGCCGCGCATATCTACCCAACCAGCCAACTGCACTGGCTGGACCAGCCCGCGCGACGCAGGCAGGCGTTGCGCCTGATGCGCCGCGCGGAAACCGAACGCTTCCATAACCGCCTCCTGCACGCGGAGCTGTTCTCCGCCATCCGCTTCGACGTAGGCTGGCGGACCAGCTGTCCAGAGGGCCTGCCACCGGGCGCACTGGGCGTTGAGCCGCTGTTGCGCCCCTTCTTCAGCCAGTTGCGGCATTGGCCCGTCATGCACCTGGCCAACCTCGTGGGCGCCCACTACATTCTGGGCTGGCGCGCCTGTGCCTTGCCCTGCCGGCTGGCCCCTAATCTGGGCTTACTGGCTGTAAAGAATACCGACACTGTGACGATTCTCGCCGCCGGACGGGCATTCCAGCGCCTTTGGCTGAGGGCGACACAACAGGGGCAGGTCTTGCAACCGATGCCGGCATCGGCCCTATACGCTTTGCCTGGCGCCTGCGAGGAAGGTATTACCGCTGATTTGCGGCAGATCCTGGCCACGGGTTGGCAGACGATCCTGCCAGGGGAGATTCCGCTGATGCTGTTCCGCATGGGACATGCCCAAGTGCCAGCGGTGACCCCCGGGCGGCGCGCGCTGGCCGATTACTGGCGTGCGGCAAGTTAGCGGGCATGGATTGCGACCGCCGCGGATGATGAAACTGGGCGCTACAGTGGAGGCGCGAGATCGTTCACGTAAACAGCCCGATCTCATATGTCGGGATTTTTTACATCGCCATCGCTACAGTGCCGTGTGGCGCCCGATTGATAAACATTGAACATTGTTAATTCAACGAGTTGCATCATTATTTATGAGTTGGCACGCAACGTGCTTTATATGATTCGCAAGTCGCAAATCAGTTTTCGAATGTGATCAGTTAACTCTTTTTTGGAGATCGACATGAAAGTCAAATATCTAGTAGCCGCCCTGGCGATGAGTTTCGCCGCCGGCGCCGCCCAAGCCGATACCGTGGCCAGCCAGCTCTTCACCGGGTTCCAACAACTGTCGGATAACAGCGCCGAGTATCAGGCCTTTGATGCCAACGGAGATGGTCTCCTGGGCAAAGACGACATCCTGCGCGGCATCTTCACCATCGAGACGATCGAGCAGTCCCCCACCACGCATCAAATCGGTGCCGCCTCGGGCAATAACGAACTGACCGGGATTTTCGAGGCAGTCGTCAGTACTTACTTCACCTTTGGGGGGCAGCACTTCTACACGTTTGCTCCGTCGGTTGCCTTCGAGGCAACTTATGGCACGGGTGCCATGATCGCTACCTTCGATGACCCCGCGAACAACTACAGCCGCGTCGGTGCGGTTCCCATCGCCACCCTCGAGGCGACGGCCACGGGCGGTACCCCTTTCCTGGTGCTGGGTGTGACGGGTTCGTCCAACTTCTGGGCTGCCCAGACAATCAGCAACGACATTGCCTTCATCGGCAGTCTGCCTGCACCGGGTAATGGCGGTACATTCAACTCCGGCCTGGGCATCCTGTCCCAGGGCCCCGCAGCCGCCGGCCTGACATTCAATAATGTGCCCTGCTTCAATACGGTTACGTCATCGATAGTCATGGTGGATGTCTGTGATTCCGGCAGTGTGCTGGCCAAAGGCGGCGCGATCACCCCCTACCAAACCTTCGACAACGTCGACTTCACCGTCAACGTGTCCCGCGTTCCCGAGCCCGCCACGCTGGGCCTGCTGGGTCTGGGTCTGATGGGTCTGGGTCTGGCCCATCGCCGCAAGGCCTAAGTTCACGGCCGCGACAACCAAGCCCCGCCTGGCTAGCCAGGCGGGGCTTTTTTCATTTATAAAGCGGATATGCCCAATCCCGCCCTGATCCCCACCTTTATCCGCGAACTGGTCGTCGAACGCACCCTGCCACGGGAGCCGGAACCCGACCTGGTGATGGCCGACCCCGAGCAAGTGGCCGCCTATGTGGAAGCAGGCCGCATCGACGGCGTCATGGCCGCCGCCTACCTGTTTCACTCCGCGCAGGCCAGCCAGGTCATCCAGCGTTGCAAAAGCGTACTCGACCTGGGCTGCGGCCCGGCCACCCAACTGGCACAGATCGCGGAACTCAACCCCGACGTCCACTTCACTGGGGTGGATTTATCGTCAACGATGCTGGCCGACGCGAACAAACACATCCTGAAATTGGGCCTGACCAATGTCCAGTTCCGTCAGGGTGATATCACGACGCTGGAGGTGGTCGACGATCAGAGCGTGGACGCCGTGATCAGTACCGTGGCGCTGCACCATTTGCCCACCTTGCAGCATCTGGAAAACACCTTCAAAGCGGTGCGGCGCGTCCTGAAACCCGGGGGCGCCCTCTATCTGACGGACTTCGGACGGCTGAAATCACTGAAATCCGTGATCTTCTTCGCCTACATGAACGCCCGCTTCCAGCCCCACCTCTTTTCCCTGGATTACGAGCGCTCGCTACGCGCCGCTTTCCTCAAGGAAGAGTTTGCCGACCTGACCCGCCGCCTGCTGCCCGGCGATGCCAGCCTGGTCGCCACCTTCAAAGTGCCGTTTCTGGTCATTATCAAGACCGCGGACAAGCCCCTGCCGGCATCGTTGCGTGAACGGCTCAAGACCATGCGGCAAGCCCTGAAACCGAGGTATCGCCGCGATCTGGATGATCTGCGCAGATTCTTCCGCCTCGGCGGTTTGCGGCACGACCCCTTTGCCTGAAGCGGGTAGCGTTGTGCGCAGCACCCTATTGCAGCTTTTTGAGGTAGTCCTTGGAAAAGACCTTGTCGGGCAGGTCGCGCAATTTCATCTGTCCATATTCGAGGACTGATTGCTCTCCAGGCCGCAGGGCATCCTGCATGACCAGCCGGGTCGGGCGGCGTTTGCCGGCCATATTCCGGAACTGTTCATAAGCGCAGGTCTTCATCAGGCGGTTCGATAAGGAATAGAACTCCGCCTTGCGCGGCCGGGTGTTGGCCTTGTTGATCCACAACAGCACGCGGTGGTAGGTCACCCCACGATCCACCGCCAACAACTCCAGCACATGGTGCTCCTCGCCGTCGAGCCGTTCACTGCGCAGCAACTTGGGGTTGTAATCACCCGCGAAATTGGCGCGCGCCAGGTCGCCGTTGGCGACCTCGCCAGTCAGGCGCTGCGCCAGCCCGAGGCGGATGGGTTGCGACACGTTGGGCATGAAAACCCACAGGTCGTGCCCCTTCATGAGCATGATCTGGCCCCGCTCGGAGGCCGGTTCAAGTATCATGATGACCGTATTTTCGTTGCCTTTGGACAGAACGCGGTATTTTCGGGTTTCCATATCCTGTTCCGGCCCGGAGCTGGCAATGTTGATGTCCACCTGGAAGCCTTTCCGTGGAAATCGGATCTCGTCCGAACGTTCCAGCAGGTTGCGCGCGAAGGCATCCTCCCCTTGTGGGCTTTCGGCCAGGGC
The DNA here is from genome assembly GCA_002784045.1 of Hydrogenophilales bacterium CG_4_10_14_3_um_filter_63_21. GTDB lineage: Bacteria > Pseudomonadota > Gammaproteobacteria > Burkholderiales > Thiobacillaceae > PFJX01. Next base: position 67,861 of record PFJX01000081.1, on the reverse strand, counting down.
CGGGATGGCAACCCCCATCACAAGGCACAGGTTGACCAGCGAGAAACGAGTGCATAACAACGTTAAAACGGACATGTCGGCCACCTATCCAATGTCGCAACCCCACACGGAAACCCTGCCATGAGTCTTGTCCGCGTTGAAGGCGTTACCAAGGAATACATGCTGGGGGAGCAAAAAGTTGTTGCGCTTCACGATATTACACTTTCCTTCGAGGAAGGCGTGTTCCTGGCCATCGCTGGGCCCTCCGGCAGTGGCAAGACGACCCTGCTGAACATCATCGGCTGTATCGATACGCCCACTCAGGGCAAGGTATTCATCGACGGCAGGGAGGTCTCGGGTCTTTCCTCCAACGAACTTGCTGACTTGCGTGCGCGCACCACAGGTTTCATCTTTCAGACCTTCAACCTGTTTCCGGTGCTGACGACCGCGGAGAACGTGGAATACCCGTTGCTGCAGTTGCCCGAGATCAGCAAGGAGGCGCGCCGCAAGCGGGTCAAGCGTTACCTGTCTGTCGTGGGTCTGGAAAAATACGCCCACCATACCCCCAGCCAACTGAGTGGAGGACAGCGCCAGCGGGTAGCCATCGCCCGTGCATTGGCTATCAACCCCCGCATCGTGCTGGCGGACGAGCCCACGGCCAACCTGGACAGCAAGACGGGCGAGGGCATCCTGGCCCTGATGAAACAGATCAACCGCGAATTCGGTACTACCTTCATTTTTTCCACCCATGATCGCCACGTCATGTCGATGGCCGACCGTCTCGTGCGCATCGAGGACGGCCATGTGGCCATGCTGGCCATGAAAGTGGATGACAAATGGAAAGCGGCCAGGGCGGGTCGATCAGAACCCAGGCCACAGGAGATGACACCATGATTTTTCGTCCGGTTGGGATACTGGCAGCCGCGTTACTGGGAACCTCGCTATGGGCTTCACTGGCGGGCGCGGAAGCCATCGGCGCAGCGGAAGGGAACGCGCCGGTGCGCCTGGCTGAAAACGATCTCCCCCTGTCCAGGGATGCGCTATTCGACACGGCGCCTGAAGAGCACAAAGACAGTCCGGTAAGCGTGACAGAAGCTCCGTCCTTGCCTGCCTCCAAGGAGGATCTGTTTGCGCTGGAGCCGGCCCTGGACAAGCCAGTTGGTGGCAAAGTCGACGGCGGCAAAGTTGAAGAGGCATTGCCGCTTTCCAAGGAGACCTTGTTCAGTGAGGAGATGGCCACCAAGGATGAATTTCCCCGCCCGCACAAATCCGCCAGTGCAAGAGGCGGCCCCTCCAGGGTGCGGGGTTTTGCCCAGGCTGAATTGGCGCATACCTACGCCAGGCCCGATCATGGCTCCAAGGCGATGGGCAGGCTGGAGTTGGGCACGCAAGGCCATCTTGGCCAAGGCATCCAGTGGAAATTGAGTGGCCGTCTCGACTACAACGCCATCTATGACCTGAATGATTTTTACCAGCAGGCGGTACGCGACGACCAGCGGGCCGAATTCCAGTTGCGCGAGACCTATCTCGACTTATCGGCCGGAGGCTGGGACTGGCGGCTCGGCCGCCAGCACATCGTGTGGGGCGAGATGGTTGGCCTGTTCTTCGCCGATGTGGTTTCGGCCAAGGATTTGCGCGAATTCATCCTGCCCGACTTCCAGGTGCTGCGTATCCCGCAATGGGCGGCGCGCGCCGAATACTTCGCGGGCGATTTCCATGCGGAAGTAGCCTGGATTCCCTTTCCAAGTTACGACCGAATCGGCAAGCCGAGCGATTTCACGCGTCCCGGATCGGGCGCCGATTTCTATCCCTATCCGCCGGCGATCAGGCCCCTTATTCTCGATGAGGTGAAGCCCGGCACCGGTATTGATCACGGCAATTTCGGGGTACGGCTGACGCAGCTCACAAAGGGCTGGGATATGTCCGGTTTCTTCTATAGCAGCATGAACAGCTCACCCACCTTCTACCAGTTTGCCCCGAATGTCTTCACCCCCCGCCACGACCGCATCTGGCAGGCCGGTGGCACCCTGGGCAAAGACCTGGGTGAAGTGGTGCTGAAGGCTGAGGCGGTCTACACCAACGGCCGTCGTTTCAATCTGCTGGTTCCGGACCCAGACGGCGTGGTCAAGCAAAATACCCTGGATTGGGCGGTGGGGCTGGACTTCAATCCCGGCAGCGATACCCGAGTGAATACCCAGCTATTCCAGCGCTATTTCTTCGATCACAACCCGGACATCATCCCGGCCAAGGCGGAAAACGGCATGTCATTGCTGGTCAGCCACAGTTTCCCTGGCAACTGGAAAGCTGAGGCGCTACTCGTGCATAGCCTCAATCGCAGCGACTGGATGTTCCGTCCCAAGGCAAGTTGGGGATTCCAGCCCAATTGGAAAGTGACCTTCGGCCTGGATGTATTCGGTGGCCCGCCCACCGGCTTGTTCGGCCAGTACGACCAGCAGGATCGCGCCTACGCGGAAGTCCGCCACGATTTCTGAAAGAGCGCTTTCACGCCTTTGTAGCGCCGGCTGATGAAGCCCCTACCCTTCGGTAATCCTTGCCGGCTCTCAAGGCAGCCGGCTGGAAACCGGCGCTAATTGAAGCGGCGTGATTTCCCAAGGCTGGCGGCTATGCACACATCGTCAAATGCTTTGGCGCAGCGCATCGACGATGGGGATACGGCGGACCCGCAGCGCGGGCAGGCAGGCGGCCATGACCGTCGCGATGAGGCCAACGGCGAAAGCGCCGGCCACAACCGAAGGAACGATGCGGATGTGGGCGATATAGGTGAGGTCGGCGTTAGGGGGGGGCGGCATGGGGATGCCGATGGCCGAGATGGCCAGCGCCAGGGCCATGCCCAGAATGACGCCGGATGCGGCACCCACCAGTCCGATAATGACGTTTTCCGCAATGATGAGTTCGATCACGCGACTGCTCCGGTTGCCCAGGGCCATCATGGTGCCGAATTCCCCCACCCGTTCGAACACACTCATATTGACGCTGTTGACCACGCTCAGCAGCACCATCAGCAGGATGATGATGCGCAGGACGCCAAACTGTACGTCGTACATTTTTACCGTTTTGGCATAGAAGTCATTCAGCTTCAGCCAGGTGTTCACCTCCAGTCCTGACCTGGAAAATGCTTTTTCCAGCGAGGCCGCGATGGGTTCGGTATCCCGCGTCTGTTTCAGGGAGACGACCAGGGTATTGATGCCGGTGGTGGCGAGCAGATCTCTCGCCGCGACTAAAGGGATGCGTACCGCGTGGGCATCGTAGTCCTTGGAAAAAGTTTGAAACGTGCCAATCACCTGGAACTCCAGGCTGTTCAGGGCGCCCTCGGGGGTATTGATCACCAAGGTCACCCAGTTCCCTGGCACCAGTTTCAGCGCATGGGCGAGGCCGTGCCCCACCATCATGCCGTGTTCATCGGTGCCCCGCAGGCGTTGCCCCGCGGTGATGGCCATGCCACTGCCCAGCGTGGCTTCCCGATCCGGCTCCACCCCTTCCCCGATAATCGGCAGATCGGAACGCCCATTGTTGAGTAGTCCGGCGAAATACAAGCGCCCCAATACGTCCTCGACAGCGGGGTTTTCCATGATCTTCTTGCGGAGCGGCTCAGCATCCATGAGCAGGTATTTCTCCGGGCTACGCGCGCCCCGCTCGAAATAGCCGGTTCTGGCGACTTGCAGGTGGCCGGACTGGGAATGGATCAGAACCTCGCCGAGCTGGGTGAAGATGTCATGCACGAAGCCGCCGCTCAGGATCAGGCCGACTACCCCCGCGATGATGGCAAGCAGCGTCATGCCGGTGCGGGCCTTGTGGCGCAGGACATTGCGAAGAGCGAGCTTCCACATGGGTCTGGCGTATTTAACGGTTGTGGCGGAGGGCGTCGACGATAACCAGCCGGGATGCGCGCCAGGCCGGGTAGATGCTGGCGATGAGGGTGGTGGACACGGCCAGCAGCAGGGCATCAAAGACAATCGACGGCGTCACGATGATGCCGGCAACGAAGCCACGCGACATGCCTGGGGCGGGTGGCATGGGGATGCCCACCGCCGAGATGGCTTGGGCGGCCAGGTAGCCCAGAATCACCCCACAAATCCCGCCGATGGCACCGAGCAGCCCCCCCTCCAGAAGAAAGAGAACCAGAATGCGCTGGCGGCGTACGCCCAGTGCCATGGCGGTGCCAATTTCCACGGTACGTTCCATCACGCTCATGGTCATGGTGTTGCTGATGCTGAGTACGATGATGACGGCGATGATGAGCTTGACCACGCCCATCTGGCGTGAGAACAAGGCCACGGTCTTGTTGTAGAAGTCCGCTAGCCTGGTCCAGGGCACCACCTCATAGCCAGCCAGAGCCGGCTCGTTCTTCAGATGAGCCATGACCTGGCCGGTCATGTCCGTGTTATGCAGGGTCACCACCCAGAGGTGGGCCCCTTTGGTACGGAGCAACTCACGTGCCGCCTCGATGGGCACACGCAGGATGCTGTCATCGAAAGCCTTCATGGAGGTGGAGATCAGGCCACGAACCCTGCCCTCGATGGCGTTGATGCCGCCGGATGCGGTGTTGCTGAGGAGGATGACGGTATCGCCGGTTTTCACCCCGAGATTGGCCGCCAGGCCCGCGCCCATGACGATGCCCTTGGGCTCCTGGTTGGAGGGGAGTTTCCCCGCGATCACCACCAGGTTACGCGAGGAGGGATCTACCGCTGGATCGATCCCCTCGCCGATGAACGACAGCGTGCTATCGCCATGGCTGATGAGGCCGTTAAAAGTCAATCGTGGTGCTACGCTGCGCACCTCGGGAAGCCGCTGCAGGGTCTGCAGGGCAGGAGACTGTGCCGGCATCAGATAGTGATAGGGGTCCGCCAGCCCATCTTCGTGGTAGCCAGGTTTTGCCACCTGCACGTGGCCTAGCTGGTTGACCGTGGCAAGCTCGCGGTTGGCCCAATAGACCCATTCCATGTAGCCGACGGAAAGCATCATGGCGATGACACCAAAGCCGATCGCGGCGATGGCGATAGCACTCCGACGCCGCTGACGCAGGATGTTGCGTTGGGCCAGGCGAAAGTCGACCAGGAGCGTGTTGGCGGTGATCGTTGGTGTCATTTTCCTGTGCTGCAAATGAGCGCCTGCCGAAGCATAGCGAGTGCATTCTTGAATGGGCAATCAATGGGCTGCGGCCATGCCACAGGCTGCGGGCAGACAAACCGCAAGTAGCAGTAATGCGGGCTCATTCTTGATCTTTTTAACCCTGTCTCCAAAACCCCGCGGAACTGGCGATGAAAACACTCTTCGCTAGAGTGGGGTTAGGTGTGTCTGATTGTTAGCCGCCCGGATGCATGGACTCAGTCCGTGGAAGCACTGCTCAGGAGATACTCGACTTCTGCTCACAGGCTTTTGAGTAGGGCCTTGGCAGCTTCCAGTTCACGTATTTTCTGGCCACTGGCGATGGCGGCTTCCAGCTCCTTCTTCGCTTCCGCCTTCTTGCCGGAGCGGGCCAGGGCAACTGCATAGTGGTAACGTAGCGTTGCTGACTTGGGTGCTTTACTCGCCGCGCTGTGCAGGAGTTCCAAAGCACGCGGAATCTGCCCCTGTTCCAGCAGAATCCAGCCCAGGGTATCCTGCATCGGTGGTTGATCGGGAGCAAGCTTGAGGGCCTGTTCGGCTGTTCCCAGCGCCCGCTTGTCATTCATACGCTGGTAGAGCAAGGCAAGATTGTTGAGAAGGGCGGCTTCGGGTGGAGCTAAACGCTGTACTGCCTCGTATTGGATGATAGCTTCCTGGTCGCGCCCAGCCTGCGTGTAAAACTCCGCGGCGAAATTGCGCGCGAGGATATCTGTGGGATGCTGCTTGATCCAGGTCGTCAAGCGTTGTTCAGCACCTCGTGTGTCACCTGAGAGATTAAGTGCATGAAGCAACTTGATTTGGCCGGTGGTGCCCGCCCCCAGGTCAATAGCCCGTTGGTAGGCATGGATGGCTAGGGAATGACGTTTTTGGGCCAGGTGTATGTCGCCCTCTCGCTCGAAGCCGAGAGTGGCTTTGGGGCTTTCCATTTGCATTTGTTTGGTTACCGCCAGGGCCGCCCCCGATTTTCCTTCTGACATTTCAAGCCGAATCAGTGCGTCCTGAGCCTGGATGAAGCCTGGCTGCAAGTGAATCGCTTTTTGCAGACTAATACGCGCTGATCGCCTGTCTTTGGCCGCGACTTGAGCCATTGCCAGACGGTAATAGGTGTCCGAGGAATCAGGCGCCTTCACTACCATCTGCTTGAAGGTAACCAGTGCGGCATTGGTGTCGCCCGTGGCAAGTTGGGTGGCGCCGAGCAGTTTGAGGGCAACGGGACTTTCAGGATGCTGTTGAACCGCGTCTCTCGCTTGCGCCAGAGCCTTGGCATTTTGCTGCTTGGACAGGTAATAGCTGATCAGCAACTGGTGTGGCTGCACGAGCTTGCTATTCGTCTTGACCGCCTTCATCAGCCAATTGAGATACTCTTCATCGTGCTTGCCGGCTTGTGCCAACTCGGCCAAGGCCAATATGGCCGATACATTGGCTTGGTCATGCGCCAGTATGGATTCGAAGCGGCTACGTGCTGCTTGGGGGTTCTTGTCCTGCAAGTCCAGGGTGGCCAGGGTGGCGGCGGCAGGAAAGAACTTGGGATCGGCGGCCAGTGCCTTTCCCAATGATTTGCGCGCGGAGGCGGGGTCCTTCTTACCGAGGTATGCGGAAGCGCGCAGGCTGTGCGTGACCGGATTGTTCGGCAACTTTTTCTCGAAAACCTCGATGGCCTGCAGTGCTTGGTCGTAATTTTGTTTACTCAGTTTCAGCAGAATCAAGGTTATGTCCGCCTGCCCCGGCTTTTCGCTCAGATTGGCGGCCCGTTCCAGCATGGTGATGGCCTGTTCGGTTTCTCCTTGATACAGCAGGCCGGTAGCCTGCTGGCTCTTGATATAGGCATTCTTTGGGTCCAATTTGGATGCCCGGTCGAGATATTCCATAGCCTTGTTGTAGTCACGTGCCTTGAGGTGCGCCTCGCCAAGCAGGGCCAGCAGTGCCACGTCATTCGCATTGGCCTTGAGCAGAGGCGTGAGCGTATTCAAGGCTCCCTGGAAGTTATTCGATTTCAACTGGTTTGCCGCCAGTACCCTGGCGGCAAAGGCATTGCCTGGCTGCTGAGCCAGGAAGTATTCGGCGTCCTTCTGGCTTTGTTCGTAATTGCCCAGTTCAAGGCTGGTGGTAGCTCTGATCAGCCGGCTGGCCAGATGGTCCGGTCTTATCTTTAGAACTTGCTGGATGGCTTCATTCGCCTTGCGGGTATTGCCGCGGCTAAATTCAATGCTGGCTCGGGCGTATAGAACAAAAGGAGAACCCGGCGCAATCTTTTCAGCGGCCTGGACCGATTTGTCCGCCGCATCAAGATTCCCTTTTCTCTGGTGCAGGCCGGCAATGGCAAGATGCGCACTGAAATGTTTCGGATTTGTGGCCACAATCTGTTCATAGACCTTGAATGCCTCAGCGACCTTTTTGTCTCCCAGCAGCAATTGGGCCTTCATATCCATGGCCTCGATAAATTTGCTGTCCTTTTTCAGGATTGCATCCAGGAGCGACAATGCCTCGCCAGGCTGCTTGTTTATCAACGCTAGATACGCCTTGGCCAAATACAGGTCTTTTGAAATATCGGTCGGACCGAGCCCGGCCAGTGATTTCTCGCCTTCTTCAATAGCCTGAGCGGCTTCCTGAGGCTTGCCGAGCGCCATGTACGCATTGGCACGTTCAGCCTTTACAGAGGCTAACGCCTGTGCACCTAGTCCGTAGTCGGGTAGCGCCAAGTCGAGAGCCTGTTGGTATTTCCCTTGATGGACCAGTGCACGGGCCAAGGAGGGCAGAACTTGCTCGGGCGAAGCCCCGAGTTCCAAAGCCTTTCTGAATTCCTTTTCGCTGTTCGCCCAATGCTCCTGAGCCTGAAATGACTGCCCTAGCAGCAGGCGCGCTTCTACGTTGCTAGGTGCAGCTTCCAGCGTGGACTTCAGCTCAATGGTTGCAGCCTTGTAATCCGCCGCCAGGATGGCTTCTTTGGCGGATTGGATATGTGCTTCCGGGCTCTTGCCGCCACAGGCGGTCAGCGTGACAGCAGCGGTAAAGACCAAAGTCGTAATCAAGTTGGAAGGTTGATGCATCGGGAAAATCCTTTATCTGAATTTCTTGCTCAAATGCTCAAATATCAATGGGAAAACCAATCATCCAGGAAAGCAGTTTGGCAAATCGGTCAGCCTCCCGCCTTCCTCAATTGCTGCAATAAGACGCGTGCCTGCGATTCCTGGGGAAAGGCCATATGACTGGACAGCAAGCGATCCAGCTCGGTTATCGCTCCGTTCTTGTCGCCCGCTTTCTCCAGAGCTGTCGCAAGGTGCCAGCGAATCTCAGGGCTGTTGGGAACCATGTTGAGTGCCTCCCGCAGGTAGGGAATGGCGCGTTTGGCCTGGGCTGCCAGTACGAGCTGCCAACCATACGTGTCGATAACGGCGGCGTTCTTGGGCGCCAGTTTGTACGCTTGCTCGGACATCGCCAGGGCTTGCGGATCCTTCAATTCACCCAGTAGCCACGCCAGATTGTTGTAGGCCACCAGATCACGCGGATTCGCGCGGATCAAGATGCGGTAGTTGTCGGCAGCTTCCTTCAGGCGCTTGCCGTTGAGTTGGGCCTGCGCCAGGACATGGCGCAGGGCGTGATCATTGGGATGGGCCTTGAGCCATTGCTCGAGCAGTTTCTCGCCCTCAACCGCCTGGCCGGCGGCGGCATAGGCCTGCTGGGCTCGCACCAAAGGTTGGCCCTGCCCGGCTATTTGCGCCGACTTGGCGAAGAGTTTGCCAGCATCGAGATAGCGCTTGGCGCCAAATAGAATCTCCGCCTCGGCCATATAGCCGGCAGCCGAGTTGGGGGTACGGGCCTGAAGGGCACGCGCGAGCTTGATGCCTTCCTCCTGCTTTCCTTCCAGACCCAGCAGAAGCGCCTTCTGAATACTGGCGTCGGCAAAGCCTGGGTAAAGCGCCAAGGCTTTGTCCAGGGACTTGAGCGCGCCCGGGCGATCCTTGGCCAGGTTCTGGACCAGCGCAAGCCGGTAATGCGCAAGGGGGTTGTTTGGGTTGCTGTTGGCCCATTTTTGGTAGGTCGCCAGCGCATTGGCCGTGTCATTCTGCAGCAACTGGGCGGCGCCGATCGCGTCCAGGAACTCCGGTTTGCCGGTGGCATCGAGGGCGGAGCGCGCTTCCACCATCGCTTTTCCAGCATCACGCTTGCTCAGCCAGTAACGCGCCAGCATTTGCCGTGAGGTTGCGTCGGATGGCGCGGCTTTCTTGGCCTGTTCGAGCAAGCTGAGAAACTCGGGCTCGTTCTTTTCGAGTGCCGCCAGTTGCGCCAGGGCGATGAGGGCACGCGCGTTTTTTGGAGTTTTCTGGAGCACTTTCTGGAAGCGCGCGCGTGCTGATTTGATGTCCTTGTTGACCAGGTCGAGGCGCGCCAGATTGCTTGCCGCCGGCAGATACCCGGGATCGATTTCCAAAGCCTTGGTGAAGGACTTCCGCGCCAGAGCGGCATCATTGCGTAATAGATAAATCGTGCCGCGCAGGTTTTCGGCCAGCGGGAGGCGAGGGTGCCTGCGCTCAAGTTCGGCCACCACCTTGAGCGCCTCGTCATAGCGCTTGGCCTTGGCGTGCGTCATGACCAGCAGCACATCGGCCTGGTGGGTTGTGGTGTCCTTTTCGGCCAACTGGGTGAGCGCTTCGATCGCGCCCCGCTCATCGCCGCTCGCCAGCCGGCTGGCCGCCAGTTCGCGGGTCAGCGCGGTGTTGTCTGGCGCCAGCGCGGAGGCCTTTTCAAGTTTGTTGCGAGCCTCCTGATACGAGCCCTGGCGCAAGGCAATGTTGCCTTGCAGGGACAACAATTGGACATCGTGATCATCGTCCTTGATGTTGGCGATCAATTCGCGCGCGCGCTTCGCCTGGCCGGATTCGAGCATGGCGGTAGCGAGCAATTTACGCGCCAGAATATGGTCGGGCGCGACTTCGAGAACCCGATTCAGGTGGCTTATGGCGCTCTCACGCTTGCCCTGGCTAAGGGCGATGGCCCCCGCCAGTAGATTGGCGGGGGCGAAGTCCGGTGCGCTGCGTAGCACTTCCTGCAATTTGTTATTGGCCGCGTCGAGGTTTTTGCGCCGGAATTCGATCAAACCCTCGAGATAGCGCCCCATCAGGTTATTCGGCGCATAGCCTTGCAACGTCTTCAGTTCAGCCTGCGCCTGGTCGAGGTTCGCGGCCGTTAGGTAATGTTGAGCGACAGCAAGCCGGGCAGGCAGATTGCTGGGATCGAGCGCCAGCGCCTTGCTGTAAGCCTTGAATGCTTCCTCGCGACGCTTCGAGGCGCGGAGCAGATCAGCCTTCATGACGTGCAGGTCAACGCGCTTGCCCGCCTTGGCGATGGCTTTCTCCACCGCCGCCAGAGCTTCTTCGGCATGGCCGCTGGCGTAGGCCTGCCCGGCGCGGAATGCCAAGGTGTCGGGATGCTCAGCGACCAGGCCGTCCGCCTGGCGCAGGCTGTTTTCCATGCTGGCTTTGTCACCCGACAGGGCGTAAGCCTGGGCACGAAGCGCCAGAATCGCGGCATTGGCGTCGGCGGTGGCGCCCGGCAATACCTTGATTTCAGCAAGAATTTTCTTGGGCTGGCGTAATGCCAGCAGGGTACGTGCCAGCAGGATTGACGCTTCCGGCGCTGGGTAGCCCTTGCTCATTGCTTGTCGCAGTTCCTTTTCCGCGTTAACGAAATCGTTGTTGGCGTAATGGATACGCCCGAGCAGGAAGCGTGCCTCGCCATTGTCTGGCGTTTGCTGAAGGGCATTCTTGATCTCGATGGCGGCTCCTTTGCGGTCCCCAGCCAGTTCCAGTTGTTTCGCGCTCGCGATGCGCTGTTCCGGGCTGGCATGGCCACGCGCCAGGTAGTAGGCGCCGCCTCCGAGACCGGCGAGAAGGACCAGGGCGGCCGGCGCGAGCAAGCGTCTTTGTCCCGCCAAACGCTTCATGAAAGAGCGTTTTGAACGTGATGAACGTCGGTGTGGTTTGTTCATGGTGTCTGGTGAAGCGCGCCGCGAAAACTCACGCGAAATCTCAGGATAAATCACCGGCCTGATCGTTTGTACCGGCTCAAACACATTTTCATTCTATCGACGCAGAGACAAGGGGCCATCGGCCCCTTTGTCGTCTGTGCTGGATCACCAGTTGCGGATCAGTAGCTCCCCGGAGACGGCCTTGCTGCGGCCAGCACCGCCCACGGTGTAGCTGATCTCCAGACGCTCCATCTCCAGTCCATCGAACACCTGGCGCATCTCCGGGATGTCATTCACCGAAATGACCATCTTGCCCTTGATGGACTTGGCCAGGCTCGCCATCCGGGCGTATTGATCCAGGCCGAAGCCCACGCCGTACCCCTCGGTGCCCCAGTAGGGCGGGTCGAGGTAAAACAGGCTGTGGGGCCGGTCGTAGCGCCGGATGCACTCATCCCAGGGCAAGTGTTCGATGTAGGTACGGGACAGCCGCAGGTGGGCGGCTGATAGTTCCTCCTCGATCCGCAGGAGGTTCAGGCGCGGTGCCGAGGTCGTGGCCGTGCCGAAGGTCTGATTGGCCACCTTGCCGCCGAAGGCCATCTTCTGGAGGTAATAGAACCTGGCTGCCCGCTGGATATCTGTCAGCGTTTCCTCCGGTGTCTGCTTGAGCCAGCCGTAGATTTGCCGACTGATCAGCGCCCACTTGAATTGCCTGACGAACTCTTCCAGGTGGTGCTTCACGACCCGGTAGAGATTCACCAGCTCGCCGTTGATGTCATTGAGCACCTCGACATCGGACTGATCCTTCAAGAAGAACAGGGCGGCACCGCCTGCGAACGGCTCCACATAGCATTCGTGGGCCGGGAAGATGGGCAGAATCCGCTTGGCCAGCCGACGCTTGCCGCCGATCCAGGGAACGATAGGTGTGGCCATGTCACACCTCCTTCACAGGCTGGATGCCCGTTTCTTGTTCGACCCTGGTCAGGATCAGGTCGCAGTAGTGCGGGCTGATCTCGACTGCCCTGACCGTCATGCCAAGCTGCTCGGCGGCCAGGATGGTGGTGCCACTGCCCGCGAACGGCTCATAGACCACGCAACCCGCTTGGCCGAACGTCCGCAGCAGGAACAATGGCAGATCGACCGGGAACACTGCCGGATGGTGCCGGGTATGGATGCCACGCCGTCGCTCGCTGGGCAAGCGGATTACGCTGTCCGGTATCTTCGTCGGCTGGGCGCAAGCCTGGGGGCTTGACCAGGGACGCAGCCGACCGTCACAAGTCCGGCTACCCTGGCCACCGCGCACTGCCAGGTGTTTCTTCTTGAGCCACTTGGCGGGTGACCACGGATTGCGGGCCAAGTGGAAAATGAACTCGTGGGAGGGGCTGAGGCGGCCATGATGGTTTCCAGGAAAGCCGAAGCACTTGTCCCAGACATACCAGCCGTAGAGCGGCAGCCCCAGCCGCCGACAGGCGATCAGCCAGGCTCGCCAGTATTCATCCACCCGGCCATGCCGATGCACCAGGCCCAGATTGAACAGCGCATGGAACCGCTCCGACGCATGGCGCAGGGCGGCTTCTGTCGCCCCGACCATCAGCCGCGACCAGTCGAAGTTGGGCAGGCCGTAGGTGCGCTGGTGGGCATACGGCGGGCTGGTCAGCAGAACGTCCCAGGTTTCCTTGCCGAACAGCCTGGCAACCCCCCAGGGGTCGGTTGCGTCCAGGCAGGCCAACCGGTGCCTGCCAATATGCCAGATGTCACCCGGCATCACTCGTTGCGGGATTTCGCTCATCGTCATCTCCAAAGTCAGACGCTCGATGGCGTTCAGGCGTGAGGCTCGTGGCCTTCAGGTGATTCATGGTGCCGCAGCGCGGGCACTTGATTTCCATCTCGATGTAGCGGCCCACTGCCAGCTTTCTCTGGCACTGGCCGCAGCGGATATCTTCTTGCAGCATTTGCAAAACATTTTCGTATTGTCAAAACCGCCTTAGACTTCCTATGCCTGTGCACAGGTGGGGGAAGCCCTGGCCAACGGTTTGCAGTTACGGCTGCAAGTTCTGCGGGGCCGCCCGGTGCTCTAACACCAGGCGGTCGCTTCCTTCTTTTCTCAGTTGATCGTCGATTCCTCCTGTCAGGCCAGCAGCCGACGTGCATCGGCTGCCGTGATCCCCAAGCGATAACGCGGATTGGCCAGCCGCTCGGCGGCATCCTCCAGCGTCAAAAAGCCGCCGTTGCAGTCGGGGTGCCGCATCTGTTCCCGATACGCCTGCACCTCGCACCACAGCCGGTGGCGTGGCCAGAGGGCGTAACCCAACGGGTGGGCCAGAAAGCCCAGCGCAGCCAGGCTGGCGACTTGCGGCATGTGGATGGCCAATGCGAACACCACGATCAGCGCCGCCCCGACCAGCCCCGCCGTCCACCACTGGCGCACATGCTCGTACTCGTGGGCGTGGATACCCTGGTCATCCCGGTATTTCGTGCGGATACGCACCAGGGGGCCACGCGCCTCGCCACCGACGCCCTCGGGGAGTTCATCGGTGTAACGGGTCAGGTATGGCCACTTCACGGCTGAATGGCCTCAAGGGAGGCGGGATCGGGGTTCTCGCCGTTGCTCCAGTCCCGGCAGGCGTTGATGAAGGCGTCCAACTTGTCCCGCTCGGCCTTGGTGCCGGAGCGCATGAGGTTGAGCTGCTTGTAGGTCGGGTAGTGGCGCTCGATGTGGGCACCGCACATTCGGCGGATTACATCCGCATTAATGGAATCGGCCAACTCTTTGATAGCAACCGGGTCAAGAGGAATCGTCGTGTCAACAGTCTGTTCTTTCATCATGCACCTCAAAAGGAAAACGGATAGGCCGCAACATGGTCGATGGCAAAAATGCCATCGCCGCCAAAGCTCAAAATGTCCTGAGGCACACGACCTTGAGGATCGTAGGAACTCAGATTGACGAATCGGACAAATAGCTGCGAATAGGGATGCAGGGAGGGAACGCTCACAGCCGTAGTACGCACGCGATGTGAGTGATCCGACCAAGCACCGGCCAATTCAGGAGTAATGCCCAAAGCGGCCAGCCGAGCATCGATACCTTCGGACGTCGCAGACTCGTTCGCGATCACGAACTGCATATACGTTGCGCTCCAATCACTGGAGTAAGGTGGGTTCTGATAGTGACCCGGAGGGGCTGTAATGGCGCGATCAAGGCAGACGACAACGAGAGAACCCTCGGAGAAATATCCGCGTGATTTCGAGTCGAGGTTCATGCCGCAACGAACCCACTTACTTTTTGCCGGGTCGGCACTGACGTTGGCAGCGTTATTCACGAGCAACTCGGCCTTGTTGTGGCTAACGTTTCCGTAGCGCATCGTCGTCGGGAACACAAACTCGTGGCGAGCAGCAGATCGCCAGGCATCCAGTTCGCCGCGCTTCTGTTCGACCCGCTGATCGATCTGGGTCATCTTCCCGCTCACCTCGCCGGTAAGCTGGTTGGTCGCCGCCACTAGGTTGGCGATTTGAGTTTCGAGACTCATGAGGTGTTACTCCTTTGAGGGGTGGGTTAAACGGTCAGCGGGGCGATTTGCCGACGCTGGGTGTCGATGAGGCTGGTGGCCAGAGAAGCGAGGGTTTCCCCCTGCTCCCGGCGCAGCCCCTGCAATTCCGCAAAGGCATGGCTGCCTTCGTGGAAAACCGGGTAGATCGGGTGGCGTACCCGAATGGAGCCGATACCGGCGATTTCCGGTAGGCCGACGTAGATGCCGCTGCCCTTGACGCTGCGGGCCGTGCCGCCACCGTCGCTCACCCAGGCATCGGCCATGCCGGTGTCGGCGGCATCGCCCGGCGCACCGCCGGAATAGAAGGCGGTCGGCACGCGGTAGAAGGTGCCGTCGCGCCGCCAGCCGTTGTACGGGTCGGCCTGGCTGCCAGCGCCGCTCAGGTTCCCGGCCTCGGGCAGGCCATGCGGATTCCAGCCTTCCAGCGGGGTGCGCAGCACCAGCTCGAAGGGGATGGCGTAGCTGAAGCGATACACCCGGCCATCCATGCCCATCGGCAGCACCTCGCCACGGGTGGTCAGCGCGGCGAACAGGGTCGGATCGTTGAAGCCCCGGTGGAAGGCATCGCGGTTGGCGGCATCGGCCCAGGCGCGGGCGAAGCGGTTGTAGTAGGCCGCGTTGGTCGCTGCCGCGCCGTCCCAGCGGCGGATCGTGGTGTCGATGCCGTATTCCCGGTAGGTTTCGGCGAGGTTGGCCCCAGCGCCGTCCAGGCCGGGAATGGCGGCCATCAGCTCATCCAGTTTGCCGGGGGCGTTGTCGCCCTCCAGCACCCGGAAGCGCCCCGAGTCGCGTCCGAAGCCCTGCCGGTAGGCCGGGTCATCGACAGTCTCGATGTGGGGCCGCAGGTCGCCCAGGTGCGAGACATCGACGGCGGCGATGCGGTAGCGCAGGCGGGCCAGTACCGGCTTGCCGTTCTCGATCCAACGCACCACGGGCGGCTCGTAGGGGACGTTCTCGAAACGATCCTTGTAGCCCCCGGCGTTGTAGCGCATGGCCTCGCGGAATGCGCTGTCCAGGTCGGAAATGCGCTGCTGGTGGCGGAAGCTGTCGAAGGTGTCGCCAAAGGCGGCGGACAGCGGCTCGAACCAGAACTCGACGTAGGAGAGCGTCCAGCCGAAACCAGCAGGCCACTGCCCGGCGGCGTAGTCGGCGAACAGGCCACGCATCGCGGCGATCTGCGCGGCCACGTCGCCCGCATTGGCCACGGCGGCAGGCAGCGCCGGGGCGGACACCGCCTCGGTGGCCAGGAAGGCCGAACCGGCATTGGCCGGGCGGCGCAGCAGGTAGTCGTTGTGGCGGGTGCGCAGGTAGTAGCCGTTGACGATGGTCGAAAACTCGGCGGTACCGGGCATGCCGTCATAGTTGGGATGGTTGTGGATGCCTGCCGGGTTCCAGTTCTCGGCGAAGGGGCGGTCGAAGGCCGCATTGCCGCCGAAGGTGTAGCCCCGCGTCAGGTACAGGCCGGATTGCCCCATGCCGCGCAGCACCTCGGCCTGGGATTCGGACTGCCAGGCGGCGACCTTGCCCAGGGTGTCGGTTTCGGCTTCCACCTTGGCGGTGTAGGCGCGGGCCTTCTCCAGATCAGTCCGCATCTGGTCGCGGGCTTGCTCCAGGCCACCGGCCCGGCCCTCGACGGCGGTCAGGCGATCCTGCTGGTGCAGGTCGCGCAGCATGCCGGAAACCTGAGCGGCAGCCAGCGCGGCCAGTTCGGCAGACAGGGCAAGATTCAGCCCGGCGCCGGTGCTTTCCACCACCACCGATCCCGCCGGGACGGCAGTCAGTTCCAGGTCATAAGCCAGCAGCAGATCGACGTTGGCGGATTTGTAGGCCAGCGCCGTGGTCGGGTGCGACCAGACGGCGAACACAGTGCCGTCCGAAAGGATGAAGGCGGCCTCGCGCACCCAGAACTCGGTAGCGCCATCGGCCAGGGCGGTCAGGTGGATTTGCCGGGGTGAGACGCGGGAGCCATCGGCCACCGGGTAGCGGACGCGCTCGGAGCGCATGCCCACCTGGGACTGGAACGGCACATACCCAGCATCGCCGAGGGCAATGTGGGTGATTTGGGCGGCCACGCCGTCATTGGTGGCCCGCCAGACGGCGGCAAGCCCCGCTTCGAGGATGACCGGTTGTAAAGGCGTACTCATCGAGCCTCCATTGAGATGCGAATCACGGTTAAGGAACGGGCGGCAGAGGCCGCACGCAACAGATGGATGGCAGGCGGCGGCTGCACGGCAGCCGGGACACCTGTCCAGCGCCCCAGGGCCTGCGAATCGGCAGCCCCGGCGACCTGGATGGGGTTGGCCGCCGGGGGCGGCTGTACGGCAACGGCATCGGCTGGCCAGCGCCCCACGGCGGCTACCTGGCTGGCGTTAGCGGCTCCCAGGGCATCGTCGAAACGTGCCCCAACGCGGAAGCTGAAGTGGCTGCGCACGGGCTTGTTCATATCCACCAGGCGGCGCAGGCGCTGGTAAGTCTCCGGAGACAGCACCGCGCTGGTGTCACTCAGGTTGTCATTCACCCAGGCGAGCAGGTCGAAGGTGTACGGCGCACCACGCGGCACGGTCTGCCACCACTCGGTCACTTCGGCAGAAACGGCCAAGGCTTCCAGCACGCTCTTGACCGCCCACACCGTGCCCTTGTGGCGGTGAATCTCGATGGACTGCTTGATCAGCTTGCGGCGGCGCTCATCGGTGTTGGCCAGCAACCAGCCCTCATCGCCCATGACGTGGAACTGGTCGGCCAGACAGGGCAGCACGTCGGCCTCCACCGCATCGACCAGGTTGGTCAACACCGGGGTCAAATCAAGCGTCGAGAGCCGCTCGGAAAGAGCGGCCAGCGCCTTCAGCTTCGGGTCGGTCGAAATGACCGGGGGCGTCAGGTCAGCCATCGGCCCCTCCCGCGAACTGGATATCGATGCCGGTGCAGTGCGCCCAGCCTTCCATCGGCACCTGGATCAGGTTGGCCGGGCTGACCAGTTCGACGCGATACACCCCCGGCACGGACAGCGCGGCCACGATCTGCGACGGCACCACGTCGCGCCCCAGCTTGGCCTGCTGCTTTGCGACATAGCTGTCGGCAGCGGCACGGGCAGCGGCCAGCACCGGGGCCGCCTCCTGGTCGCGGTACAAGGTCAGGCGGGCCACGATGGCAAAGGGAGCCTCGACCGGCACGCGCACTTCCACCAAGTCAGTCAGGGGGCGCACCTTGTCCGCCGTGCAGGTGACTGCTACCGCATCCAGGATCACCTGGGGCGGCAAGCCCGTCTTGGCCAGGGGAAACAGGCGCACCACGCCGGGCGGGATGTCATTGCTCGACACCAGAAGACCGTCCGCAAGGATCAAGTCCGGCCCCATGACAGCGACGTCGACGATGTCCTGATGGGCACTCATGGCGTGGTGGCGATAGGCCCCGAAGGAACCCGCCACCGTGAAGGCTTCAGGAGCCAGGCGGATGCGCTCGCGCAGGCGGTCATCGCTTTCCGCCTCGCTCCCGCCGTAGGTGATGCCGACGTTGGCCACCGAGGCGACATCGACCCCCAATTCATCGACCAGCGTATTGATCTGGCCAGGCAGAAAGCCATTGCCCGACACGCCGGACTCAACCGCCTCGACCGGCACATCCACTTCCACGGTGCCAGCCGCCACGATCTGTTTGCCGGTCGCCTGAAACTGGATGCCGGAAGCTTCGAACCGAGTGCTTGCCGGAATCTCCAAGGCTGTGGCCAAGGGCTGGGCGAAGACCACGCGCACATCGGCGCGGGCGGTCTTGGCTGCCAGCCGATAGACCCCGACCAACTCGCCCAGGTAATCCAGCATGGGCGCTCTGGCAAAAGCGACCAGGTTCTGCTTGGCAGCCTCCTGGATGCCGATGCGAACCAGGCTTTCCCGGTAGGCGAACAGGTCAACAATCAATCGCTCCACCTGGGCGGGCTGGAGCGTCTTGCCGGTCATGGCCTCGTAGCTGGCCACCATTTCCGCAGTGATGGCTTGCGGATCGCGGTCGATGAAGTTCGGCTCGGGCAGCGTGCTCATTGGTCGAACCTCAGCGCAGTCGTGTTCTCGCTGCCACCACTGGCAGGCCGCCAGACCACCGTGATCACCAAGGCCGCAACTTCATGGCTGACCCGCACATCCATCTCGCCGACGCGCTTTTCCCAACGGCGCACAGCCCGGAAAACCTCGCGCACCAGGTAGGTCACGGCACGGTCTTGCGGCCAGTCGATGTAACGGTGGATGTTGGAGCCGAAGTCAGGACGGTGCGGATCGCTCCCCAGGGGCGTGCCCAGGATGATGCGAATGCACTGGTCGATATCCTCCAGGCCACCGACGATGTCATCGGTGCCCAGGGCGGGCTGCCAGTCTTGATGGGTAATGCGGTCTACGCGGCTCATGGGCGTAGGATGCCCACCGCCTCGCCTGCCGGATATTAAAGG
The DNA here is from genome assembly GCA_002784045.1 of Hydrogenophilales bacterium CG_4_10_14_3_um_filter_63_21. Lineage (GTDB taxonomy): Bacteria > Pseudomonadota > Gammaproteobacteria > Burkholderiales > Thiobacillaceae > PFJX01. Next base: position 48,816 of record PFJX01000081.1, on the reverse strand, counting down.
GCTTTAATGTTTGATCCGCCCCAAAACGGACGGATCAGGCCGCCTCAGTGGCTGTGGTGGTTCGAGTTTCCGCTACCGTCCATGACGCTGCCCGTGGCGTTGACGTCGCCATTGACCTGCACGCCGCCATCAATGACGGCTGACGCGCCGCCCTCACCACCGCTACCGGCCATCCCTCCCTGGTAGGTCAGTTTCTTCTTCACCAGCAGGTTGCCAGTAATGGTGGTCTCCGGCGCGTCAATGGTCACACTGGGCGCTTTCACCGTCACCGGCCCTGCGGCCGTCACATTTACCGGCCCGGTGGTCACGATGGTCAGCGTGCCGCTGCTGCGGTCATACTCAAAACTGCCGCCGTCGAAAAAGCGGAAGTGCAGCTTGTCGTGGCTGGCCACTGGCGGCGCATCGGCATCCGAATACACCGCGCCCAGCACCACCCCATTCTCGAAGTTCTCATCGAGCACACAGGCCACATGCTCGCCAAGATCGGGGGTGAAGCATTCCTTGTCCTTGAGCGACTTTCGCATCACCACCGGCAGCCAGGCGCTGACCAGGCCATCCAGATCGGGGAAGGTCACCTGTGCAAAGCCAGGGCGCGAGGCATGGATAACCCCCACCTTGAACGACACGCCGCCGGTATTCTCAGCCATTGGCCTTGCCCTCCTGCACCCGCTTGGCCTCGATCTCGGTACGGTAGCCGCTACCGCGCTCGATGTCGTGGCGGCTCCTGACCACCTGGTAGGTGCCGCCGAAGCGCCCCATGCCATCCAGTGAGAAGTTGATCCCGGCCACCAGCTTGGGGTTGCCGATTACCGTCAGCTCAAGCTGGGTGGCGTCGGCATTAGCATCGTCCAGGGCGGCCTGTGCCTTGACCCTGGCCTGCTCATCGGTTTCCGCCCGCACGTTCAGCTTGATCCGGTCATCGCTGGTCGCAACGTCGGTGTTGCGTACCTTGTAATGCTTCAGCCGCTTGGTTTTCGGGTCGTGGTAAGCCACCTGGGCATCCTTCGGCACGCCCATGATCTTGTCGCGGATGTGATACCGGGTCAGGTCGGTACGGTTGAGCACCAGGATCGGCTTGCACTGGCGCAGCTCGGCCTTCTTGAAGAACACCATCTTGCTGCCCTTGACGCTGAAGGCGTAGCCATACTCCCCCGCCAGGCGGCGCATGAAGGTCAGATCGTTCTCGTGGATTTGCGTGACGCGGGTGATCTTGATCGGTTCGATCTTGCCCTTGAGCTGCAACTTCAAGCGGCGGGCCACCTGTTGAGCGATGGCGGCCAGCGTGGTGTTGTCGTAAGCCTTGCCCTGGTGGGTGCGCTGAGGGCTTTTGACCCCGGCGGCGATGGCACGGATCACCACCACATCGGGCGGGCCTTCGCCTTCTATTTCGTCGATCTCGAACAGCCCGGCCTTTTGCAAGGTTTCCCCCTCGTAGCCGAACTCCAACTCCAGCGTTTGGCCCTTGGCTGGGTACCACTTGCCACGGAAACGCCCATCGACATCCTCCACTCGAACATCCAGGGTGTCTGCCTCGCCTTCGAGAAAATCCACGTAGCTGACGGACAGCAAATGAGGGGTCAGCACGGCGGTCACGTCCTTGTTGTTCATCTGCACTTTGAACACCGGGTGCGGCACCGGCTTACGGGTCTTGGGGGTCACACTTTCCACGGCGGCAGCTCCTCTGGTGAAATCGTGGCGCTCACCTCAATCACGGGTATGGCCAACTCAATCCCGCCCGGCAAGGTCTCAACGAATGGCACGGCAGGATTGGCCGTGATGATCCGCTCGTAGGCCGTGGCATCGCCGTAGTAGCGCCACGCCAGCAAGTCCCAGCGTTCCCCTTCCGTGGTGATGTGGCGGATATGGTTCATACCACCTCCCGAACCGCCACACGGGCAGAGAGCCGGGCAAGCTGCGGCGCGGCAACATCCAGGTGCCGCCCCATGTTGGAGAGGTTGCCGCCCAGGGCATCGAGACGGCCCACCAGGTTGCCCGTGGTCAGCCCGCCCAATGCGCCGGATGCGCTGCGGGCTTCACCCGCCACCCGACTGGCCACCGTCATGAGTGGCCTGGCTTCCGCCAGCGTGCTGGTCAGCGGCTGAAGGCTGACGCCAAAGCGATCCGCCGCCCTGGCCAGGCCGTCAAAGCTGGGCACGCCATAGGCCAACCGCTCCACGGCCATAAAAGGATTGGAAGCCAACTGCCGACCCAGCGAGACGATATCGCTGGCTGCGCGGAAAGCCCCCACCACATCGCGCCCGGCCACCATCGCATCCTTCAGCCAGGTGCTGGCCATGTTCGGCTTGGCCTGATCCAGCAGCCCCGTTTTGACGGCGGGGGGCAAGGGGCGATCAGCACGCCACAACGCCACTGCCGAAGACCGGGACTCGGCGCTGCGCTCGCCCTCCGGGTCGGGGCATTCCTTCAGATTGAGGGTGGCCGCCACCTCGACCAGGCCGCCCTGGCGATCCGTCTGCTCGGACACCGCCGAAATCTCGGCAATGACGAATTCCCCCTTGTACTCGCCCGTGGCCAGCACGAAGGGCAGAGGATCGTGGGTTGCCATCGCATCCCGCAGCCGGGCCAGCTCCAGTTCCGGGTCGCAGAAAAGCTGGTGGAACTTGAGCTTGAGCGTCCATTCGTCCAGGCGCTCGCCGATCCACTGCAAGCGGGGCTTGCCTTCGATCAGGGCGTGCTCGGCATAGTCCGAGGCAAAGCGCCCCTCCAGGCCGTCGAAATAGGTGATCAGCTCGAACTGGACATCGCCCAGGAGTGCGAATTGCATCAGAAGCTCCTCCGCTGTTGCTCGGCCATGAACCGGCGCATGAATGCCTCGAATTCACGGTAGCCGTCTGCCAGGGCGGTCTTCACCTGGCCACCCACATCGCCACCGCCATTGACCTGGATGGTCGGACTGAAATGCACCGTGACCGCGCCACCAAACGCCGCACCTTGCCCGGCCGCCTGGGCAGGCATGCGTACCGGCCCAACGGCACTGACACTGCCCCGCACGCCACCCGCAGCCACTGCTGGCATCGGAACCACGGGCACCACGGGGGATGCCAGCGAGGGCACATCGGGCACACGGCCTGCCGCCACCGCCGGAGCGACGGCTGACACCGTGGCCTTGTACGGAGCAGGCGTTGCCAGCGCAGGCTGGCCGAAACCAGCCACACCGGCCAGCGCCAAAGCTCCGGCGGCCTGGCGCACCTTGTCCACCGTCCGCCCCATGCCCACTTCCACACCTTCGCCGATGTTCGCGCCGAAGCCCATGAAGACACGGGACGGTGAACGGATGCCAAGCAGGCTCTTGAACGCCCCGGCCACGTCGGTGCCAATCTTCTTGATGGCCTCGATAGGCTTGCTGGCCAGCGACTCGATGCCACGCCATAGCCCTTGCACGATGGCTGCGCCTGCATCAAAGAACTTGCCTGGCAGCTCGAAAACCGACTTGACCAAGCGGCCCACCCAGAGGATGGCACGCGCCACGCCTTGACCCACGGCCACGCCCAGGTTGCGGGCCGCACCGCCGGTATCCTCAACCTGCCCGAAGATGCGCGACAGCCAATTCCAGAGGGCACGCAAGGGTGTCGTGATCGGCGACAGCGCCGTCGTGGCCAGGGCGGCGAACTGGCGGAAAGCGGGGGCCAGTGGAGCCAGTCCCGCCTTGAGGCCCGCCCACAGGCCAGAGAAGAAGGCTGCAATCGGTTTCCAGTATTTGTAAATGAGGAAAGCAGCACCAGCCACCACGGCCACGATGAGACCGATGGGATTGGCCAGCAGCGCCACCGAGAACGCCCTGACAGCCATGATGGCCGCCTTGATGCCTGTCACCAGGGAACCGGCAAACGATGCTGCCAAGCCCCGCAGCCCGGCCACGGTCAGCAGGTTGGTGCGTATCCAAGCCAGCGAGGCAACTGCCCATGCTCGCATCGCCGTCACGGCAGCGCCGATGCCCGCCACGAGTTGGCCGGACATGGCCACGATCCAGGCGCGGGTGGCGGCCACCATCGCCAGCATCCGGTAACGGGTGGTCAGCAGCGCGTACTGGATCGCCTGCCAGACCCCTCCCCGGTAGACGACCGCGTTTTGCAGGTTCTGGATGGCAATCTGGGCGCGTTGCACCCCCATCAGCCGCAGAATCTCCAGGCGGTGCGTAGCCAGCCATCCAATGGCGAAACGTGACGCGGCTGCCATGCCCTGGATGGCCCCCATGCCGCCCACGATGAATTTTCCCGCCGTGCCTGCCACCAGGCCCAATGTGCCTAGCGCAATCGCCAGCAGACCGATGACCAGGACAGAGGTTCCGATCACGCCGACCAGTGTCTGATTCCGCCCGATGAAGTCCATCATGGGCCCGCCGACGAATTCATTCAGCGCCACGATGGCCGGGGCGATGAAGTTGGCAATCGGCTCGCCGACCGCTGCCAGTGCATTGGTGAGCGTGCCGGTCAGCGCCTCCCACTTGTTCTTGATGGTGGTGAGCGACAACTCGATGCGTTGTTGAAGGCTGGCCTGCCGCTCCATTTTCTGGATTGCTTCCTGATAACCCGTGAATCCCTTTTGAGCGATTATTTGTGCAGGGCGGCCAGCTTCCACCCCGAACAGCTTCTTGAACATGTTGATCTGATCTACATCCTGCATAACCTTGGTCTTCTCTAACTGCTTGACCAGGTTGTCCAGGCCCATGAACTTCCCTTTGTCGTCGAAGAATTGAAGGTTGATCCCGTATGCCTTCATCTCCTCGTTGATAGCCCGCATTTCCTTGCTGTTCTTGGCCAGCCGGTCTTTCGATTCCGCCGTGCGGCTCAACAGCATGGAGAAGTTCGTGCCCCAGCTCGACCCCTCCAGCGACACCCCGGCCCCTAGGCCCTGCATGGCCAACAGTTTCTTGGCGTTTTCCAGTCCAGTCAGGCCGAGGATGTTCTGGGTGGCCCCGGAGTAGCTGGAGGCGATCTTGATGTCCTGCGGCGTCATGCCGAAGGCAAACCGCGCCCGCTGGGTGAGGTCGGCCATCTTCTCCAACTCGTTGTCGGCCAGGCCGTAAGACTCGCGCAGCTTGGCCACCATTTCGGCGGCCTCCTGGGCGGGCATCTTGAGCAGCACCGAGAGATAGGACGCAGACTTGAGGCCGCCGTTGACGATAGTGTCCAACTCCGTACCCTGTTCCTTTAGGGCGCGGGCTGCGCCGATAAAGTCAGCCGTGGTACCAGGCAAGATGTTCCCCAATTGGATGGCCTGCTTGTTGATGGCCTCGAACTGGTGCGGAACCTGCCCCAAGTTGTTCATCATCGCCACCTTCAGGCTGGTGGTGGCGTCTTCCAACTGAGCGAAGGCTTGCAGGGGCTTGGCGACAGAACCCGCCGCAATCATGCCGCTGGCCAGGGTGGCGCGGCCAAACTGTTCCGCCTGGTCGGAGAGGTTCTTGAACTTCTCCTGTACCTGGCCCAAACTGGCAATAGACTTGCTCGATGCTGATGACACCACCGCCGACATCTGGTCGTAGGCTTTGAGCATCAGACCGATGGTCATCAGACTGGTGGACACGATCTAAACTCCTGACATGGACAACTTGCTGAAACTTGGCTTCGCGTACTGGCTGGCTCCATCCTTGGTGGGTGGAGTTGCCGTTGTGCTCGCGGTGGCCTTCGGGCTGACGTTCAGCGCCGCCATCATCGGTGTGGCCCTGGCCGCTGCTGTCCTGCTCGCCGCCGCCCTAGTCCGACCGATGGCTGTGTTGGGCTGGCGCTGCTTGAAGAACCGCCTTTCGCCAGTCCGCCGCCGTCATCCGAGACCTACCGCTTGGCATCAATGGCGGTAGTTTCCTCATGTCGGTCGAGACCGTCTTTTAATCCGCTTTAAAACAAGAAAACCGCCTGAGCGGCGGTCGGTGGTGAACGTAAAATGCCCGCCTCAGTTGTCACCCTGGGCGGGCATCTTCATCTTTGCATCTGGGCTTGCATGGCCTCGGCCTTTGCCTCCAGGTATCGCCTGGTCTCCAGGCACCAGTAGGCCAGGTCAGCCAAGTCCATCTCAGCCAGGCGGTCGAGACCGGTATGCACGGTCTCGGCCATCTGGATCAGGGCTTGGGCGTCTGGCCAGACTTTCCCAATTCACCCAGCTCCTCGGAGAGGCGCATCACGTCGAACAGATCCATTTCGTCGAAGTCTTCCATCAGGCAGGGCTTGCCGTCGACCTCGACGATTTCCGACAGCAGGGCAAAGGCCACGCGGGAGGAGTCGCCACCGGCCTTGCGCTGGGCATTGATGAGGGCAACACCCTTGCGGCGGTAGAAGATCGCCTGGGCACCACTGGGGAGCTTGACTTCCTTGAGTACGCCCGGTTTCTGGGTTGCAGTTTCAGCCATGTGTCAGTCCTTTCTTACTCGATGTTGGCGCGATAGTTGGCGAGTTGATCCTCGCCCGCCACCTTGTAGATGTTCGACATGGGGTCGAATTCCAGGATGTCCTGGCCGTCCAGCACCTGCTTGATGTAGTAGCAGGCGAAGCCGGTCGGGAATTCCGCGTTGTCGTGCTGCTTGAAGGTGCCGCCTGGGTTCTTCTTGAAGGCGACAGTCAGGAAGGTGACCAGCGACTTCTGCTCGGTACGCCCCTGGCTGGTGTAGGTCTCCACGCTGCAACGCACCTGGAGCGACACGAACTTGAAGGGGTTGGCCACCTTGGTCATCACGTCCTTGTAGAAGGATGACCACTTGATCTCGCCTTCCATCTTGTCGAAGCCGGAGGGCAGTTCGATGGTGCCGACCATGCCCAGGGCCTTGTGCTCGGACATCTTGGCGGTGACATCGGGCAGCTTGATTTCCTCGGCCTTGCCTAGCAGGGTGCCGCCGTCTAGGTAGACGTTGGCGTTGGTGATGCGATTGATGCTGACGCTCATGGGGCCTCCTTATTTCTTGCCGAGGTTTTTGAGGTAGTCGATGTTCACCCGCGTCTTGTGGGTGATGCGCTCGGCTGGGGTGGGCGGCATGTAGTCGCGCCGGAAGGTGACATGGCCTGCCGCCAGTTCGGTGGCTTCGTTGTCCGCCGGGTCGTACCAGCAGCGACCGTCCAGGATCGCGCCATCGGCCACCAGCTTGCGCAGGAAGGCATTGACGCTCTCGGACACCGAGTCGATCCAGGCATTGGTGATCGGCTGGTCGATGAACTGAAGGCAGAAGTACTCGATGGATTCGTCGATGATGTCGCCCACCGCCAGCACGTTCTCGAAGTTCGAGGGGTGCGTATCGGTCGGCCAGGCCGCCGTGCGGTTGCCCCACAGGCGCAGGCCGGTACCGAAGGAGTTGAACACCGTGGTGATGCCCACCTCGTTGAGCAGGTTCGCCTCGCAGTTGGGATCGTTGATCATGGCGCTGATGGTGCGCTCGATCCCGGTGATGCCCACGATCTCCTGGTTGGACATACTCCACCAATAGCCCTTCTCGATGTCGATGGCGTTGCCCAGGCCCGCCGCACGCTGGGAGAGCGGTTCCATGCGGTCGGTATTGGCCGTGGCGTCATAGACCTTGACGTGGGGGTAGAACAGCCGCGCCCGGCCACTGGAGGTGTTGAAGTTGATGGTTCCCTCCGGGCCGCGACCGGCAATCGCCTGGGCCGGGGTGATGCCGATGGGCGCATCGATATAGGCGCGACCGCGCAGCCGGTTGGCCATCGCAATCAGTTCGGTGGAGACGCTGTTCAGGGTGCAGTACACCGGCGCGATCAGGCGCTTGGGGAAGAAGCCCATCAGGGTGAAGCTGTCCAGCAGCGCCTGCATGCCAGTGCGCTTACCGGCGGCATCCACCGCGCCGATGATGTCGGCAGCAGTCACCTTGGTCGGGTCGGCATAGTCGTAGCTGACAGCCTTGACCGTGGCCCCCACGGCGATCCCGCCGCCAGCCACGCGCACCAGGGTGCCGGTCACGGCATCCAGGGTGTAATCGGTGCCTGCCGCGTAGGCGGTCGCACCATCGTTGCTCTTGAGCACCAGGTTGGCCACTGCCGGGTAGGCGAGCTTGACGCGATCATTCACGCCGAAGGTCAGCGACTCATTGGCCACGCTGCTCTTGTGGATGGCGGGGTTGAGCACGTTGACCACGATCACCACGCCGGAGGTGGGGCGGCCCTGGTCGAAGTTGGCATCCAGCGCCGAGGCGATGGTGAAACCCGGCAGGTCGCTGCCGAACTGGGCGGCATCCTTGTCGGCGGCGACCAACGTCGGCACATTCACCGGGCCGGTAGGTGCGGTGCCGATCAGGCCGGTCACTGCCGACTTGACCAGCTTGACGGGGCGCGGGCCATCCTTGATTACGATGGTCTCAACGCCATGCAGGAAGTTGGCGGCCATTACTTGGCTCCTTTCTTGAGGGTGGAGTCGGGGGCGTCAGCCGGAGCTTGGGCGTCGGCCACAGCGGGCGCTTCGTTCTCCGGCACCAGGTAGTCCAGGGCAACCAGCATCTGGACGTAGTCGTGGCCTTCGGGCAACTCGACAGGCTTGCCCCGGAACAGCATCACGTCTTGCTCTTTGCCGTCGACTTTGAGCGTGACGCTCGAATCGACCGGCCCTTGATAACGGTATTTCATGGTTCTCCTCACTTGAACGAGATTCGGGTGGATAGCGGGTCAAGGTCGGGTTCGCCTTCCTCGATCACCGTGGTGGTCGTGGCGAAGTCGATGGCGTACCGCCACTCGCCGCCGCCCTGGGAGAGGAATTCCTCGCCGATGGGCTTGAGTTTTGCGAAGGCAGGCGGCTTGAAGCCCGCCAGCGCCAGCCGTACCGCTTCCAGGTAGGCGTAGATGCCTTCCTTGCCGTTGAGGCTGCGGAAGACCAGCGTGACCTCCACTGCCATCACCCGATCCTGTACCACCAGGTCGGTATCCAGCAGGGGGCCAAACTTGCTGCCGTGATAGCGCACCAGCAGCGCACCCAGGGGATGGTTCAGCCGGTATTCGTCGGGGTCATCGGGGAAGGCTTCCACTTCCAGATCGGGAAAGCGGGCCTTCAGTCGGGCAATCACAGCCTCTTCGAGGGCCTCGCTGGTGTTGGGAATCAACGTGTCGCTCATGTCAGTACTTGTCCAGGGTGGATCGTCCGAAGAGACGTGAGCCGCTGGTCTTCACCCGCATCTTTCCTGGCTCCGGCTGGGAGCCAAGCGAAGCCTGGACACCGATGGTCAGCGCTCCTTTCTGGATGGCCGCGAGCATGTCCATTGCCGCCTTGTAGGCCCGCACCACCGCCGGAGGCAGATCATCCTTGCCCTCCGGGCGGCGGGCGTAAAGCCAGTGCCTGGCGATGTTGACGGTCAGCTCGCGCACCACCGTGGGCACATCCTTGAGCGGCAGCTCGTAGCGGCTTCGCAGGTAGCCGTCGATCACCTCTTCGGCGTGCGCCACGGCACGCTCGATGACCGGGAGATTCGGCTCGGTGGCGGGCGAAGTGTCGTTGGACAACTGCGCCAGCGTCCGGGCCGGAATCGCCAGGGTCAGGTCTTCGAGGGTGCAGTAGCGCATGGGTTAGGCTGCCTTCAGCTCGACCAGGGCTTCGGGGAAGAGGCACAGGGCCAGCGGGTTGGCCTGTACTTCCAAGTCCCAGCCCTTGCCCATCTTGCGGGCTTCGGCCTTGGCGTAGTACGGCTGACCGATGGTGTTGACGGTCTCGTTGTAGTTGGCCGGGGCGTTGTACATGGCGAAGGCACCGCGAGCCACCGGGAACACCTGAGCCACGCCTTCCGGGATGAACTTCTGGCCGGATACCGTGACGTCGTATTCCACGAACTCGATGTCGCCGTAGCGGAAGCCGCTACGCATGTCGCCACCGAGGCGATCCTGCGCTTCCTGGTAGGCCGCGTAAGCCTTCTGCACATTGGCATGGCCAGTCAGCGCATCGAAGAAGGCGGCATCGCAGAAGGCACGGAAGCCGGTGACCATCACGCCGGAGAGCTTCTTCTCGGCATGGCGCTTGGCATCCAGGCAGAACTTGCGGACATCGGTGGCCTCGACCCCGAAGGCGATGTTGATGGACTTCTTGGCCACGCCGAATTCGTCGTACAGGTCGTAGATGACCGCGCCATCGGCATCCAGAATCTTGCCGCGCAGGGCACCCACACGCTGCCACTCGCGGGTGGCCTCAATGCTGTTCTTCAGCTCCTGCAACTTGTTGTTGATGACCACCGCCTGGCTGTTGGCCACGGTTTCCTGCCCGAAGGGGGCAATGTTCTGGAGGTCACCCGGCAGAATCTGGCCGGAAAGCGGAAGGTGGGCGGTCTCGAAGACGCGACGGCGGCGCTTGCCGCCCTTCATGGGCTGGGCATCGACATTGCGGGAGGCATTGGGCACCAGGATCAGGCGGCCCTCGTTCTCATCAATCGTCACCGTGGTGGTGGCGATGCCCTTTTCGTCGAAGAGGCCCATCGCACCCACCTTGCCAGGCATGGCGGGCAGCTTGTTCACCGAGGCGGTGAGGGTCGTTACGTTAAACAGATCAGCCAGGTTCATGGCATAGCTCCTATGTTGTTAGAGGGCGGCACGGGCCACGATGCCCCGCGCCTCCAGTTCGTCCAGGGCCGCCGCCTTCTGGGCATCGGTGGCGCCGACAGGCCAGACCAGGCCAGCCACATCCACCACCGCGCCACGGGCCAGCACCACGCCATTCTTGTCCGCAGCCGAGGCATCGACCTTTTCATAGGCGACCGCCACGGCCTTCTCGGCCCCGCCGTTACCGGCGAAGTCGACGGCCTGGTACTTGCCGCCAACCTTGGCCAGCACGGTGAGCGGCTGGATCAGGCTGCCAGTGAGGGTTGCGGCTTCCCGGCTCCAGGCCGGATTCACTTCCACCAGCACCAGGTCAGCGACCGGCGTGGCAAGGGTTTGGGTACTCATGCGAAATCCTTCCGTTTAGTTGGCCGCTGCCCGAGCTTCGGCGTCGGCCAGCAGGGGGTTGATCTCTTTGCTGGAGGTGGCGCGACCCTTGGTGGCCGCTTCGCCGAACTCGACAAACTTGGGCATCTCGCCCAGGAAGCCCTTGAGGGCATTCACCAGGGGCTGCTTGCCGTCGCCATCGCCGAACTCGACCGACTTGCCATCGGCAGCGGGCGTGGCCGCCAGGTCGAGCACCGCGACCACGGCATCCTTGTGCTTGGGGGCCAGCACGCCCTTGCCCACCAGGCCCTCGGCAAAGGCAGCGTTGTCCTGGTGGCGCTTGGTCGCCTGGGCTTCCTTGTCGCGGGCATCGCGCTGGGCGAGCGTTGCTTTGAGCTGGGCGTTTTCGGCCTCCAGCCGGGCCTTTTCTTCAGGGGTCACTGCGTCGATCTCCTTCGGGTTGTCAGTGGTGGGTAAAGCGGGGTCAGCAAAGGCCGGGGCGATGCTTCCCGCCTCCGGTTCGGGCTGAACGGCGGATTCCTGCATGGAGTCCACGTTCCAGCTCGGCAGGGCGCGGTCAGCCTCCTCCTGGCCGAACTTGGCCAGGAACCAGTCGCGCAGGCTGCGCCATAGGCTGGCGTTGGTGCGGTCGCTCCAGTCGCCGAACTCAATGGCTTCCTGGAAGGCCACGCAGCCATCGTCGGCATCGGCAAAGGACGGGTTGTCCAGACCCTTCACGCCAGGGGGCTGTGCGCCCAGGAAGCCGACGTGACGCAGGTACCAGACACCGGGAACGGGGTTGCTGGGGGAGTCGGGGGAATAAAACTTGGCCGAGACCTTGCCGTAGCGGCGAAGACCTACCTGCTCGGCAAACGCGGCTTCGACATCACGGGGCGCGGCAAACAGCCCGCGCTCATTCGCGATCAGCGCCTGCACCCAGCCCTGGGCCGGATCGTCAGTCTTGGGGTGGCCAATCACCAAGGGGGCTTCGTGCAGCTTGGGGTTGTATGCCCGCGCTGTTGCCGCTACATCCGCCTCGGAGAACTCGATGACCTCGCCAGCCATCGTGACATGGCGGCCAGGCCTAAAGATGTGGATGGGTTTGGTCGTGTTCATGGAGCCATGATGGCCCGCACGACCAGGGCGGTCTTTTAATCGGATTTAAAAGAAGCGGGGGGCAAAGCGGTCAGCGTTGTCCGTTTTGCCGGATGGAAGGACGCCTCCTGCAGTAACACGCAGGAGAGGGCAGACCGACAATGCCCCTGGCCTGATTTATAAATCGGTTTACGTGCGCTCCACCAGACTAGGCAAGGGGAAGGTGCCAGCCACGGAAAAAGACGCGCCAGACGGGGCGGCGATCAAAAGCGCCAGCGCTGGCGCTTTTGCCACCAGCACAGCATCATCGCCTACGTTCTACGCTGGGTTCTTTGGTCTACCGATGCCATCGGGACATGGAACCGTGTATTCAACGATATCTACTCCCTGGTAGGTTAGCCTCATGGCCCAACGCTCACCTTTGCGTTTGATGGACAACAGATTCCTGTCTGCCAGGTAGTCCAGTTCGCGCTGCAACTCGTGAATCGTTGCATCCTGATAGAGCGTTTGAACAAGGGCGAGTAACGCTAGGTCAGTCATTCTCTCTGGTCTGTGAGCATCCAGCCAACATAGAACCCGCCACCGTGTCTGCTCGCGCCTTGCCTTTTGAATCGAAAAGGCATCCAACGAGAGGGGTTGAGCGGGATGCACCGCCGCCGCCCGATTATGCACTTCGCTTCCCCTTGATACGTTGCGCGAACGCAGCGCTTGTCTCCCGCAACAGGCGTTGTTGCTCCTCAGGTGAATTCCTGTAGTTGTCTAGCAGAGCAGTCTCGTCAGGCTTGAGGGGAGCAACCGGCGCGGCAGCGCCGACGCGCTGGCCGGTGAGGATGTAGAGGACATCCGCGCCCGCTGTTGCGATGGCAGCCAGATAAGCCCCATCCGGCGCCCGCTCACCAGATTCGTAGTTGAACTGGGTCTTCCTCCCAATTCCACCAATTGCCGCGAAGTCGGTCTGGTTTAAGCCAAGCCTGTCTCGTTCTTCTTTTAGGCGCTCGCCGATGGGTAAAAATAAACTCATAAAAATCCCTTGACGATGGGTACGTTCGTACCCATAATCACAAACATCAATCAAACATCTTTCATAGAGACCAGGCCGCCATGCCCCGCTCCAGCGAACAGCGAATCTACATGCCCAAGCCCAGCCCCTTTGCTAATGAAACACCGGGGGAGCGCCGTTCCCGCCACTACCGCCGATATCTCCAGATGGTGGCAGGTAACACAGAAGCGCCTCCAGAAATTCCTGCACCGCCTGTGGCTGATCGGGATGCTGGGGCGCAGCAACCAGGAGTTTCCGAATGAAACCCTCGGCATCGATCACCCCGGTTCGCCCCAGTTCCAGCACCAGATTTCCCAGCACGAAACGGGATATGGCCGCATCCCTTTCTGCACACCACACCCTGTCCTCAATCTGCCCGATCCAGTCCGCCAAGTACTCCGGCGTCAGTTCTGGCTCGTCTTCAACATCCATGCAACACCTCCCCGTTAAAGGAGCCATCGCCATGACCCCTCAACAGATCAAATCCAAGTTCCGCCGCGAGGGCAAAACCTTTACCGAGTGGGCTGCCGAACACGGCTACCCCCGTAACGCCGTCTATCGCGTCCTCAACGGCTTCGACAAGGCGAACTATGGCCGCGCCCATGAAATCGCCGTGAAGCTGGGCATGAAAACCCCCGACCAGATTGCAGCGTAACCATACCACCCACCAAAACGGACAACGCTGACCGTTTTGACCACTCAGGAGAAACGCCATGCAACTGCAAACCCTCACCACCCAATTCCACGGCCAGCCCGTTCAAATCATCGACCATGCGGGCCAGAAGTGGCTGACCGCTCAAGAAGTCGGCCAGTGTCTGGGCTACAACGAGGCCAACGCCCGCACTGGCATTACCAATCTCTATAACCGCCACGCAGACGAGTTCACTGAGACGGATACCTGCGCCATCAAATTGATGGCGCAGGGTCAGATGCGTGAGACGCGCATCTTCTCTGCCACCGGCTGCCAGTTGCTGGGCTTCTTTGCCAACACCGACCGCGCAAAGCAATTCCGCGCCTGGGCCAAACAGGTACTGGCCAGCGAAATGACCGGTCAGCCACATTTTCCTGCCCCGACTCAGAAGGGCCGCAGTGGCCGGGCGCAGATCACGCGCCAGGTGGAATTCGATGTACTCACCTTGTTCGTTCAAGGGCTTTCTCAAAAGGACATCTCCCGACAGGTTGGCATCAGCACCAGCACAGTGTGCCAGTTGCTTCACGCCCGTTACCGTTTCACCCCGGATGCAGGCGAAGACCTTACCACTCCGGCGCTGTTGCAGGCGGTCGTGGCTCGCCACATCAGCGAGGAACGGGCGCGGCTGACCAAGAAGTACTGCGCCAGCGCCGCCAATCGCGGGCTTGAGCATTACCTGGACGGTGCCGGACAAGGGCTGCTGGGCGGCAACTGACCTCCCGTAAATGGTCATGACCATCCAACACCCCCACCCGCCAAAACGGACAACGCTGACCGTTTTGACCAAGCGCATCCGGCTTACGCCCGGACAGCGCGATGAACTGCGCCACCAAGCAACCTTGCTTTGCATATCCATGCAGGAAGCCTACAGGTTGCTACGGGCCGGATCGCTTTCCGTCTGAGGCAGATACAGGTCGCCAATCATGTCAGCCCATCCCTCCACCTCCTCAGTCACGCGCCCCACCTCTGCCGAGTCCAGCCAACTGGCCTTCGGTGAAGTGGCGAACTGCTCCAGCTTGGCCACGACTGCGGCAACGTCCATTAGCCCAGCGCGGACAACTGCGTCCAGCAGCGCCTCGATGATCAGGTTCTGCGCCGTTATCCGGGCTTGCAGACGGTTTCCCAGGTCAGTCATGACCAGCCTCGTTTCTCGAATTATCCGCCGTCAATCCTACAGGCTGCAAATCGTTTGCACCCATTCAAAACAGCGATTTGTTTGGAATGCCGCATGGCAAGGGGGATTCCAATGAGCCGCAGGAATTGGAAACGCATCCAGCCCAGCAGCCTTCGCGCCGCCCTGGAGCTGTGCAAGGACTTCGCCAAGGAGCGCCACAACCTGTCGGTGGAGCGCATTGCGGAGCAGATGGGGCTGACCGATCACTGGACGGTCTACAAGTGGATTCAGACCGGGCGCATCCCGGCCAACATGATCCGCCCCTACGAGACGGTGTGCGGCATCGACTTCGTTACCCGCTGGCTGGCCGCCAGTGCGGGCCGCCTGCTGATCGACATCCCTACCGGACGCAAAGCGAGTGCCACCGAAATGCAGGTTCTTCAGGAACTGCTGAACACAGCGGTTGGCCAGCTTCTTCAGTTTTACGGTGGCAAGACCCAGGCAGACGAAACCCTGGGCGCAATTCAACAGGCAATGGAGGGGCTGGCCTGGCACAAGGGCAATGTGCAAAAGCACCTCGAACCCGAACTGGATTTTCAGGAGGTATGACCATGCTCAACAAACAGGAGTGGATCAGCTACGACCTGGCCAAGAAGGTGCCGGATATGCGCCGTGGCTTCCGCATCGAGACCCACTACGGGGAAATCGACATCGACGGCGAAGACGCCAAGCCCTTTGCGGAACTGCTCGAGCGTCTGCTGAAGAAGAAGCTGGCGGCCCTGAACAAGGACATCAACCAGGGTGAAGCCCATGACTGAAGAACGCCAACCCTACGAGTCCAGCAGCCAGCAGCGCATCTTGAAGGTGCTGCTCACCATGTTCGGCCACGAGGTCTCCGGCATCGCGCCGGGCGAGCTGGCCAAGCTGGCAGAGATCACGCCCCAGGAGGCCACTCGCGACCTGGCCAACCTGCGTATCGCTGGCCTGGCCGAGACCATCCCGGAAACCGGACGGTGGCGGCTCACGCCTCGCCTGCCGCAGAAGGCCCTGGTGATGCTGAACGAAATCAACCGCGCCGCTGAAAAGATCAAGGAAACCCAGCAGCGCTACACCCGCAACCCCTACTGACACGTCAAGGAGAAATCATGCCCCGCAAGCCAACGGCACCCGTCAAGCCCGACGAATCCATCGTTGATCAAGCGCAACTGGCGGAAGACTTCCGGCAGGCCGCAAACCTGGCTCCAGCCCTGATCGAGATCGACAAGCGGTTCTCGGACGGCCTGCCGTATGACCAACAACGGATCATCAACGAGTGCCGTTTCTACATGGCACAGAGCGCCGAAGCCATGCTGGAAGCCGGGAAGCGCCTGATTCTGCTCAAGGAGCACGAAGCTCACGGTGAATTCACCTACATCGTCACCGAGCAGCTTGGACTCAACGAGCGGGTTGCCCGCCGGATGATGCAGGCCGCGTTCAAGTACAACTCCCCGCAACTCGAAGCAAAACGGACAACGTTGGCCGTTTTGGGTAAGGCGAAGCTGTTCGAGCTGATGGCCGAGGATGATGAAGAACTGGCGGCATTGGCCGAGGGCGGATCGGTGGCCGGTCTAACCCTGGACGACATCGACCGCATGAGCACACGCGAGTTGCGCCATGCACTCCGCAAAGAGCGCCAGGACGCGGGCGATTCCCGCGAAGACCTGGAAAAGGTCATCGCCCAGAAAGACAAGAAGCTGAACGACTACGCCCTGGAACTGGAGCGTCTTCAGCGCATGCCGCCGGAGGCCAAGGAAGCCGAGCGCCAGCGCATCGAGAACGAAACCCTCTCGCAACTCCAGGATGCATCCCTGAAGCTGATGTTCGAGGTGCAGACCTTTTCGCAATCGGTCGCCAATTGCCTGGCAGGAACCGAACAGGAGTCGGCCATGCAAGAAGCCGTTTGCTCCACGGTGCGCTGGCTGTTCCAGCGGATTGATGAAGTGGCCAAGGGCAACGGCATCCCGGTGGACTTTGCAGAGATGGTCACACCGTCCTGGATGCGCGATGCCATGCAGCGTCATGGTATCGAGGCCGAGGAGGTCTGACATGCATCCCGCCGAGCTTTCCGAACTCGATTACCTGCGCGAACTGGCCGCGAGGCTGGTCAATGCCCGCCACGGCACGAAGGGGCCAATGGTGGAGGCTGCTGCCGAGTTTCTGAACTGCTCGCAGCAGGATGTTTATCGTCGCCTGGAACGCGCCGGGTTCGACAGTGGCCGCAAGCCGCGTGCCGACAAAGGCCGGATCAGCGTCCCGGAGGCACTGGCACGCAAGGCTGCCGGGATGGTCAGCCTGGCCACCCGCGCCAATGGCAAGAAGACGCTGGCCATCAAGGATGCACTGGAAATTCTCAAAGCCGATGGCCACGGCAGCGTGGATACCGAAACCGGGGAGATCACACCCATCGACGTTTCGGCCACCACGCTGGCACGCGCCATGCGTCAGTACAACTGCCACCCGGAGCAACTACGCCAGCCACGCGCCTGCGTACAGCAGCAGAGCCTGCATTCCAATCACGTCTGGCAGATCGACGCCTCGGTGTGCGTTCTGTTCTACCTGCCCAAGGGCGGCCTGGCCGTGATGGATGAAAAGGAGTTCTACAAGAACAAGCCGCAAAACATCCGCCGCATCGAGAACGACCGCGTCATCCGCTACGTGGTGACCGACCACTACAGCGGCGACTTCTACCTGGAGTACGTCACCGGCGCGGAAGACGCCGCCAACCTGACGCAGTGCTTCCTGAATGCCATCCAGAAACGCAGCCTGGATGACCCCATGCACGGGGTGCCGCTGATCCTGATGATGGACAAGGGTTCTGCCAACTTGTCCGGTCTGTTCCTCAATCTGCTCGACCGCCTGGACGTGCAGCACATCGAGCACCTGCCAGGCAACCCTCGCGCCAAGGGCCAGGTGGAGAAGACCCAGGACATCGTGGAGTGCAAGTTCGAGGGCCGCCTCCAGTTCTACCCGGTCGCAGACTTGGCCGAGTTGAACGCCAGGGCCAACCAATGGCGCACCGTCTTCAACGCCACATTCCGCCATACCCGACATGGCCGATCCAGAAACGCCATGTGGATGACCATCAAGGAAGACCAGCTTCGCTTGGCTCCCCCGCTGGAACTGTGCCGCGAACTGGTCACCACACGCCCGGTCGAGGCCACGGTACGCCCCAACCTGACTATTTCCCACAGCATCAAGGGCTACGGCTCCAACGAGTACGACGTGCGTTTCATCCCTGGCGTGATGCCGAAGATCAAACTGACTGTGGTGGTGAATCCGTACCGCGCCCCGGCCATCGACGTGTTGATGCAGGACGAAAAGGGCATGGATGTGACCTACACCGTGGAACCGGTGCAGAAGACCGAGGCAGGATTCTTCGCCGATTCCCCGGTCATCGGCCAGAGCTTCAAGGCCCAGGCAGACAGCGCGGTCGACACCGCCCGCAAGGACATCCGCAAGGAAGCCTACGGGGTCGAAACCCAACTGGAGGTCGATGCCAAGCGCAAAGCCAAGGCCCCGGCATTCGAGGGCAGTCTCAACGTGTTTGCCGACATCGAGCAGGCCAACGTACCCGACTACATGCCTCGCCGTGGCCGCGATCTTGGCATTGACGCCAGCCGCCGCGAAATTGCCCCTCTCAACCTGGTCGATGCCGCCAGGCAAATCAAGGCCAGGGTCGGCGATGCCTGGACGGCAGCCACCTATCAATGGCTGGCCCAGCGCTTCCCCGATGGCGTTCCCCAAGATCAGATCGACGGCATCGTGGCCGATCTGTCCGGCCCGGCATCCGGGCGCAAACAGCCGCTCAAGGTAGTGGCAGGAGGAAGTGTGCAATGAGGCTGAAGCAAGTCCTGGCGGCCATCGGCGTATCGCAGAAGGCGCTGGCTCAGGCAATTGGTTTGTCACCCGCCAGCGTGGCGCAACTGGTTAATCACCACCAGTGGCCCAAGAGCCTGGACGCGGAGCAGATCAAGGAAAAGGTGCGGGTGTTCTTGCGGGAGCGTGGCGCAAGCCAGGCCGACCTGGACTCCGCTTTCGACGTGGCCTTGGGCCATGAGAGTGAGGAGCCGGAGTGTTGCAGCACCCCGGCCCCGGTTGAAGCATCCCTTACTAAGGAGGAAGTCATGTTACTACGCAGGCAGGGCCTGTTTCCAGCGGCCAAGAAGCATTTCAGTTTGTTCCGTGACCCGTTTGCCGACGATGTCCAGTCCCACGAGGATGTCTTTGTCAGCCCGGATATCCGCTACGTGCGCGAGGCGATGTTCCAGACGGCCAAGCATGGCGGCTTCATAGCGGTGACCGGCGAATCCGGCGCGGGCAAGAGCACCTTGCGCCGTGACCTGGCGGATCGCATTGGGCGCGAGTCCCAGCCCATCATCGTCATCGAACCCTACGTGCTGGGCATGGAGGATAACGACCAGAAGGGCAAGACTCTCAAGGCCCTCCACATTGCCGAAGCCATCCTCAACACCGTCGCGCCTCTTGAGCACGTCAAGCGCAGCCCGGAAGCCCGCTTCCGCCAGTTGCACCGGGTGCTGCGGGATTCGCGGCGAGCGGGCAACAGCCATGTGCTGATCATTGAAGAGGCCCACGGCCTGTCCATCCCGACCATCAAGCACCTGAAGCGTTTCTTCGAGCTGGAAGACGGCTTCAAGAAGTTGCTCTCTATCATCCTGATCGGCCAGCCGGAACTGAAGCTGAAGCTCTCCGAGACCAACCACGAGGTGCGGGAAGTGGTTCAGCGGTGCGAGGTGGTCGAGTTGATGCCCCTGGACACCCGCCTGGAGGAATACCTCAAGTTCAAGTTCGACCGCATCGGCAAGCCCCTGAGCGAGGTGATCGACATGAGCGGCATCGACGCGATCCGGGCCAAGCTGACCATCGCCACCAATCGCCGGAGTGATGCGGGCCGCCGGGATACCGTTTCCCTGCTGTATCCCCTGGCGGTCGGCAACCTCATCACTGCCAGCATGAACCTGGCCGCCGAGATCGGCGCACCCACGGTCAGCGCCGACGTGGTACGGGAGGTGTGACATGGCCACCGTTCTGCACATCGTCAGCCAAGTACCGATGGAGGTCAGCATGTCCAAGGTGTTCAACGAGAGCTTCATCGGGCGGCTGGCCACGATGAACAGGGCCGCCCGCGCCCTGCGCGAGTTGGGTTACCGCGTTGTCCGGCAGGAACTGAACCCGGCTCGTGGCAATCGCCCGGAAGTCCAGGTCGAGCGCGATGTCACGCCGTCCATCGGCCCCCTGCTGGATCGCTCCAGGGGGCGCATGTGGCGCACCGAGGGAGGGAAGAAGCGGGGCTATACCGAGTTCCAGGGCGTGACCGTCTGCTGGGAGGAAGCATGAGCGATCCGATCATCACCATGTGCCCGACGATGGCCAACCCGGAAGCCTTCAGCAGCGTACCCGAACTGCGCCAGGAACTGCACCGCGCAAACGAGAGCATCTTTGGCTTGGCGGATCGCCTGCACCGCATGAACGGCCTGGCCAACTACCTCAGTGACCGACTGATCAAGCTGGTGCAGGCGCATCTTGCCGAAGATCAGACCACCATTCAGGCCGAACTAACGGAACTCGCCGAGAACTACCAGCGCGAGCAACAAGCCAAGCAGGGGAGGCAGCACTGATGCGTACCCGCTGCCCGGCCTGCGGCGCGACCCTCTCCCTGGATGCCCTGGTGGCCCACGACGGGGCACGGGAAGCACTGGCCGCCGTGTTCAAGCTCTCCGGCCCGCTGGGATCGGCGGTGGTGCGCTACCTGGCACTGTTCCGCCCGGAGACGCGGGAACTGACGATGGATCGGGTGGGCCGCCTGCTGGCTGAAATCCTGCCCGACATCCAGGCGCAGCGGATCAGCCGCGACGGGCAGGTGTTCGAGGCTCCTCTGGAATCCTGGATATGGGGCATCGAGCAGAGCATCGCCGCCCGTGACTCCGGTCGCCTGAAGACGCCCCTCAAAACGCATGGCTGGCTCTATGAGGTCATCAGCAGCTACCGGCCCACGGCGGGCCAGGTGGTTACCGATGGCACCCCACGCCTGACCACCGGCAAGCAGCCATCGCGGACGTTGTCCGGCATTGCCGCCCTGGAGGATTTCAAGCGTGGTAGCTGACTGGCTTCGTGTCGAGATCGCGTCCGGCCTGCAAAAGCTGCTGGCCCTGCGCCTGATGGGCACGCCCCCGGAGGATGCCATCGTCGGCACGGCGGAAGTCTGGCTGGAGGCGATGGAGCATTGCGGCATCCAGTGGGTGGAACACCTCGACCGCGAGCGGGTGCGGCGGGCCTTTCAGGTGCTGTTCCGTATCTGCGACCGCTGGCCCGCACCCAAGCTGTTCCTGGACAACCTTGGCAACCGTGATCCACCGAAGGCACTGCCATCCCCGCCAGTCAGCCCGATCGTGCGCGAACGAAATCTGGCCAGGCTGCGCGAACTCAGGGAAACCCTGGCCAAGAGCTTACGAATGACCCATGTAGGAGAAAAAAATGACCACCGAAAACACGATTCCTGATGGCTACCGGCAAGA
Source organism: Hydrogenophilales bacterium CG_4_10_14_3_um_filter_63_21 (assembly GCA_002784045.1). Taxonomy (GTDB): domain Bacteria; phylum Pseudomonadota; class Gammaproteobacteria; order Burkholderiales; family Thiobacillaceae; genus PFJX01. The sequence continues at coordinate 27,452 of PFJX01000081.1, read as the reverse complement.
CGCAAAGGGCTGCCTGGTGCCCGAATCCATGATCAAACCGATTGACCGCACCCGTGACGAACTGGTGCGTGAGCTGGCCCGGCAAGCCCGGATCGTCAGCGACGGCCTGCGCGAGTTCAAGACCCGCGTTTTCGCCGACATCAATGCCTTTGTCGACCTGTCCGCCGAACAGTACGACGTGAAGCTGGGCGGCAAGAAGGGCAACCTCACCCTGTTCAGCTTCGATGGCGCTTTCAAGGTGCAGATCGCCATCGCCGAGCACATGGTGTTCGATGAGCGCCTCCAGGCCGCCAAGCATCTGATCGACGAATGCATCATCGCCTGGAGCCAGGGCAGCCGCGACGAAATCAAGGTGCTGGTGCAGTCCGCCTTCCAGACCGACAAGGAAGGCAAGATCAACACCGGTCGGGTGCTGGCCCTGCGCCGCCTCGATATCCGCGATGAGAAGTGGCAGAACGCCATGCTGGCCATCGGCGAAAGCCTCCAGGTGGTCGGCAGCAAGGAATACGTCCGCTTCTATGAGCGCATCGGAACCTCCGACCAGTACCGGCCAATCAGCCTCGACGTGGCGGCGGTGTGACCATGATCAGAGAGAACCGTTACCTTGTCCTGAAGAACAAGGATGTTGCTGCCTACCTCACTGACGAAGAACAGGAGCAGCTTGACGACTTGTGCCGCAAGATCAATCGACATCGTTTGATTGACGGGAAATCTGTCGTGCAATGCGTCTGCGTAGAGCATGACTGGCCGGAGTACGACCAGGTCTGGAAGCTGATTGAGGATCGGGTCGATGGCCGATGTGCGACACCTTCCCCATCCGCAGAATGGCCTTATGGCGCAACTGTGAAGCTCCGCTACGTCGGCTTCCAGTACGACCCTAACAGCCGCGAATCTGGATGGGCAAAGCGGGATGCAAACGGGTGTCTTGTCACTGCATACGGCATGAGTCCGCTGGATGAGAGTGCTTGGGAGGTTGTCGAGGAGCGACAGCTTGCAAACCCATCGGAATGTCCGGTCAGGGCAGGACTGGATCGAACCACTTCTGGGGCGATTGGCCAGCCATGAACGACCGCGCCAAAATCCTGGACAAGATCAAGAAGTGCCTGGTCCTGTCCGCCAGCAGCAACGAGCATGAAGCCGAGGCCGCCCTGCGTCAGGCCAGAAAGCTGATGGAGGCTCACGGCATTACCGATCTGGACATCCAGGCGGCAGAAGCCGAAGAGCGACGGGCGAAGGCCGGGGCCAAGGCAACGCCATCCAATTGGGAAACCATGCTGGCCGTCAAGATCGGCGATGCCTTCGGCTGCCAGGTGATTTTCTCCGGCGGCTTCTGGAACCGGCAGGGCGAGTGGTGCTTCATCGGTTGCGGTGCCGCACCGGAGGTCGCCCAGTACGCCTTCTCGGTGCTGCATCGCCAAGCCAAGCGGGCACGGGAAGAGCACATCAAGGCCAAGCTCAAGCGTTGCAAGGTCGCCACCAAAACGCGCCGCGCCGATCTGTTCAGCGAAGGCTGGGTGCGGTCGGTAGTCGGCACGATTGCAGCCTTCGCCGGTAACGACCAGCAGGCCACTGCCATTGACGCCTACATGGCCAAGAACCACCCAAGCCTACGCGACCTGAAGGCCAGAGACCGTAACGACGGTCGCAAGCTCCGCGACCACGAATACGACGACTACGCCGCCGGTAGCCGCTCCGGGCGCGATGCCCAACTCAACCGTGGTGTGGGTGGCCAGGCCGCCCCACTTTCCTTGGAGTAAGCCATGCCCCAGCCGTCCGCCAACAACCGCCAACGCCTGATCCGCCTGATTCACGTCGCCAAACGCGACTTGCAGATGGACGATGACAGCTATCGCGCCGCGCTGGCCAAGGTGGCCAAGAAGACATCGGCGGCTGATCTGACCGTTCCAGAACTGGAACGCACTTTGGAATACCTCAAGCGGTGTGGATTCAAGGTGCGTTCCAAGGGCAAACCGGCAGGTACCGGCAAGCCCGCCAAGGCTGCTCCGTCCCGGCCAATGGCCCAAGACCCGGAGGCCAAGAAAATCCGCGCCCTCTGGCTTTTCCTGCATGACCTCGGGGCCGTGCAGAACCCTTCCGAGGAGGCGCTGGCCGCCTATGTGAAGCGGATCACCAAGGTCGATGCGCTTCAGTGGATCAACGGCTACCAGGCGGAAACCCTGATCGAGAGCATGAAGAAGTGGGCGATGCGCTTCCTGCCTAACCAGGTGAAGGCACTCGCCCAGCAGCTCGCCGACGCGATCAACGCGGGCCGCGTGCAACTGCCGCCAGAAACCATCCAGGGCCTGCGCTACACCGTCGGCATCGCCCAGCAGCGCCAGACCTTCGACCCCATGCAGGTGGCCTGGGAAGACCTGACCAACGCAATCAAGAAAGGGGGGGCGCAGTGACCACCGACAACCAAAAACAGCACCGCAGTCAGGGGCCGGAGTTGCTCATCGACCTGGCCCAGAATATCGCCCATGCCCTGGCAGAACTGATTGAGCTGGACAAGGAACGCGCCGAGCACGTTGGCCAGGAAATCGCCAACCGCATGGCGGGCAACTGGGGCGGCCAGTTGATCTATTTCCCCATCGGCACCGCCATCAAGCTGTCCGCCCGCGATCTGGCGATCTGGAACGATTTCAACGGCCAGAACCACAGCGATCTGGCCCGCAAGTACGGGGTCTCGCTGCAATGGATTTACAAGATCGTGAAGGCCATGCGCCAGGCCGATCTGGCCCGCCGCCAGGGCGGGCTGTTCCCCGACGACTGATCTTTAAAGCGGTTTAAAAGACCCTCCGGGAGTACCTGCCTAGCATGGGCAGGACACATTACCGGAGGGTTTTTTCATGTCTCAACTGTTCCGCGCCCGCATGGCGGGCTGGCTGTTCATCAGCCTTGCGCTGACCGTCTTCATCGCAGTCACCGCGCCCCAGCAACTCCCCGTCTCGATCTACAAGCTATCCCTCATCACCAGCGCCGCCTGGGTGGCGTACTGGATTGACCGCAGCCTGTTCCCCTACGCCCGGCCCGATGCCTTCCTGGATCAGCCGTTCTCGGTCGGCGGCCCTTATTGCCCGCAGAAGGGTCTCTCCAAAGAGCAGGTTCTGGCATTCTGCCTGGCGCAATTGCGGCGAGCCATCATCATCGCCGCCGCCATGATCGCCGTTGCCCTGGGGGCCTGACATGGGCTGGCCACGTTTCACCAAGGAGCAACGGCAGGAGCTTTGGGCAACGCTGATCATTGGCCTCATCGCTCTGGCGATTGGTGCTTTCTGGCCCAGCCAGGCACATGCCCAGACGATTCCCAGGGCAGCCCTGAAATACCGTGCCGACCTCACCCGCGAGGCGCGGCAGGTGTGGGGGCTGAATGCCCCCATCGCCGTATTTGCGGCTCAGATTCACCAGGAAAGCGGCTGGAACCCGCAGGCTGTCAGCCGGGTTGGTGCGCGAGGCATGGCGCAGTTCATGCCCGCCACGGCGCAGTGGATTGCCAGCATCGACCCGGCCTTGGCCAGCGGCGAAGCGACCAATCCGCGCTGGGCCATCCGCGCCCTGGTGCGCTACGACGATTGGCTGGTCAAGCGGGTGCAAGGGGCATCGGAGTTTGATCGCTTGTGGGCAGCCTTGCGGGCCTACAACGGCGGGCTAGGCCATTGGCAGATGGAGGCCAAGGCCGCGCAATCAACGCAGCGCCAGGCGGTGGATGCCGCCTGTGGCAAAGCCAAACGCCACGCCAGCTTCTGCCCTGAAAACTTGGGCTATCCCCGCCGCATCCTGATTGTCTTGCAGCCGCTTTATCTGGGCTGGGGCAGTGGGGTGCTGGCATGAACCCGCGCCTGATCGCTTTGCTCGGAGCCTTTCTCACCGGCCTGCTGCTCGCTGGTTTCGTGGTCGGCAGCCTCAAGGATGCCGACATCGCCAGCCTGAAGGCCACCCACGCCAAGAACCAGGCTGCTGCCGCCGATGTTGCTCGGCTGCGCCTTGAGGAAGCCGTGGCCAGGGGCGACAGCTTGGCCGCACGTCTCGCTCAAACCGAATCCGCTCTCAACAAGAAGACTCTGGAGGTATCTCGTGAAATCGCCCGTGTTACTGCTGGCCGCCCTTGCCTTGGGGCTGGCGCTGTCCGCCTGCTCAACAACGCCATCCGCCCCGGTGGTGTTGCCACCGTGCCCCAAGCCTCCGGCCAGCCTGATGCAGAGGATGGAGCCGTTGCCACCGATACCGACGTCGCCGGATGGATCGCCAACGCCCAGGGCCAATACGAAACCTGCCGTGCCCGGCTCGGCGCACTGATCGACTGGTGGGAGCCGTCCGCACATGACTGATGTTTTTGATCGCGCCACCGAGACCGAGGAGGCGCTGCGAGCCGATGCCCTGGAGGAGCAAGCACGCCGCTCCGGGCTGCGCGGCAAGACGTTTTCCGACTCGGCAACGCTTTGCCTGGTCTGTGATGAACCCATTCCGATGGAGCGGCGCAAGGCCGTTCCCGGCGTACAAACCTGCGTCGAGTGCCAGACGATGCTGGAGGGAGGCTTGAAATGAAGATGGAGTTGGAACTCTGGCATCTGATCCTGATGCTGATCGCCTTTTTCGGATGCGTGGCGGCCTTCGGCAAGGTGTTGCTCGACCAGTTCGAGAAGCGATTGCAAGAGCGTTTCTCGGCCTACGAGGCCGTGCAGAACAACGAACAGGACGCCATCAAGAAAAACACCGGGGCCGTGCAGGCCCTGGAACGCGACTTCCTGAAGTGGCAGGCCGACCTGCCCCTGCATTACGTCCGCCGGGAGGATTACGTGCGCGGACAAAGCGTCATCGAGGCCAAGCTCGATGCCCTCTACAACAAGCTCGAAGTGGTACAGATGAAAGGGGCGAAGTAAATGATCGACAACGCCAAGGTTCGGCGCGAATCCATGCGCTGGAACATTCTCCTGATCCTCAACAATGCTCGCCCGGTCGGTGCCTACGAGGAGTTGGTGCTGGCCACGCTTCAGAGCATCTACCCGGATGCCACGGCCCTGGAAGTGCGCCGGGAACTCGACTACCTGGCTGACCGCCGCCTGGTGGATGTGAAGCGCGAGCCTTCTGGCCGCTGGTTTGCCGATCTGGCCCGGTACGGTATTGACGTGGCCGAGTACACCGTGGATTGCGATCCCGGCATCGCCCGCCCGCAGAAATACTGGTGACCGGCGATGGGCAAGAAGAGCACCGTCGAGACGCTACCCAAAGAGGTCAAGGAGTGGCTCGACCGCAGCCTGGTCGAGAACAACTTCAGTGGCTACCAGTTGCTGGCCGAGGAGATGAAGGCACGGGGCTATGAGGTCTCCAAGAGCGCCATCCATCGCTACGGGCAAGATTTCGAGGAGCGCCTCAAAACGCTGAAGCTGGTGACGGAACAGGCACGGGCGGTGGTTCTGGCCGCGCCTGATGAGGATGGCGCGGTCAATGATGCCCTGGTCAGGCTGACTCAGGAAAAGCTGTTCAGCGTCCTGATGGACATCGAGATCGATCCTGAAACCGTCGATGTCACCAAGCTGGCCAAGGCCGTGGCTGAACTGGGCAAGGCATCTGTGGCCCAGAAACGCTGGCTCGCCGAAGTTCGCAGCAAGGCCGAGGCCGCCGCGTCGGCCATCGAACAGGTGGTCAAGAAGGGCGGCTTGTCTGACGATGCGGTGGATCAGATTCGCCGCCAGATTCTGGGGATCGCTGGATGAAATCTCCCCGCCAATCCGGCGTGGCGAAGGCTGTCGGTTCCACCTTCGCCAAGGAAGAGCGCACTCCCGTTGTCCTGCTTGGCTATCAACAGCGGTGGTGCGCTGACCAGTCGCCGGTCAAGGTCATGGAGAAGTCACGCCGCATCGGCTTGTCCTGGGGCGAGGCTGCGGATTCGGCCCTGTTGGCCGCAGCACAGACCGGCATGGATGTCTGGTACATCGGCTACAACAAGGACATGGCCCAGGAGTTCATCCGGGACTGCGCGGATTGGGCCAAGCACTACAGCCTGGCGGCTGGTGAAATTGAGGAGACCGAGGAGGTCTTCAGGGATGGCGACGAAGACAAGGCCATCCTGGCCTTCGTGATCCGCTTCGCATCCGGTTTCCGTATCACCGCGCTATCAAGCCGCCCCTCCAACCTGCGCGGCAAGCAGGGGCGCGTCATCATCGACGAAGCCGCCTTCCACGAGCAGCTCGGCGAGTTGCTGAAAGCGGCGATGGCCCTGCTGATGTGGGGCGGTCAGGTTCATGTGATCTCAACACATGATGGCGTGGACAACCAGTTCAACGAATTGGTCACCGATGTGCGGGCCGGAAAGAAGCCCTACAGCCTGCACCGGGTTACGTTTGACGACGCCCTGAATGACGGCCTGTACCGCCGCATCTGCCTCTCCCGTGGCATCGACTGGACGGCGGATGGCGAGGCGCAGTGGGCCAAGGAAATCCGCGACTTCTACGGCGAGGATGCTGCCGAGGAACTGGACTGCATCCCGAAGAACAGTGGTGGGGCCTATCTGACCCGTGCCCTGATCGAGTCCCGCATGTCGGCGGACACCCCGGTGCTGCGCTGGAGCCAGAAAGATGAATTTGCCCTGCTGCCCGATCACATCCGGGAAGCCGAAGCCCGCGACTGGTGCGAGGCCAATCTCAAGCCCTTGCTGCTGAGCATTCCCGCTGATGCCACCACCTTCTTCGGCGAAGACTTCGGGCGTAGCGGTGACCTGACGGTGATCGCGCCCCTGTTCCAGACTCAGAGCCTGGTGCGCCGTGCCGCCTTCCTTCTGGAGTTGCGGAACATCCCGTTCAAGCAGCAGGAACAGGTGCTGTTCTACCTGGTGGATCGGCTTCCCCGGTTCATGGGTGGGGCAATGGATGCCCGTGGCAACGGCCAGTATCTGGCCGAGGTGGCGATGCAGCGGTATGGAGCCTCTCGCATCCAGCAGGTGATGCTTTCCGAGACGTGGTACCGGGAGCACATGCCACCGTTCAAGGCGGCATTCGAGGATGGGACGCTGGATGGATTGCCGCGTGATGCGGATGTTCTCGCTGACTTGCGGGCATTCCAGGTGATCAAGGGCGTGGCCCGGCTGCCGGAAATCCGAACCAAGGACAAGGACGGCAACAAGCGCCACGGCGACTCCGGCATTGCCATCGTGCTGGCGCACTTTGCCAGCAGGGAAATCAACAAGGGGCCGGTGAAGGTGAAATCACGCCGCCGCCGCACCGCCTCAAGCATGACTAAAGGGTACACCGCATGAACAAGGCACAGATGGAATCCCTGGCGGCACAGATCGCCACCCGCGCCAGATCGGCGCAGTTCTTCTCCGACCTGGGGCTGATGCTGCCCAACCCTGACCCGGTTCTCAAGGCCATCGGCAAAGACATCACCGTCTATCGTGAACTGCGCTCCGACCCCCAGGTGGGCGGCAATATCCGGCGGCGCAAGGGTGCGGTGAAGGCGCTCGAATGGGGCGTCAACAACGGCCAAGCTAAGGAAGGTGCCGCCCAGATCGTGGAGGCGATCTTCGCCGACCTGGAGATGGATCGCATCATCTCGGAAATCCTGGAGGCTCCCCTGTATGGCTATCAGCCGCTGGAGGTGGTGTGGGGCAAGGTCGGCTCCTACATTGTGCCGGTGGACATCATCGGCAAGCCGCCGGAGTGGTTCTGCTTTGACGCGGAAAACCGCCTGCGCCTGCGTACCAAGGAAGACCCGGTCTATGGTGAACTGGTGCCGGATCGCAAGTTCTTGTTGCCCAGGCAGGATGCGACCTACGACAACCCCTATGGGATGCCCGATCTGTCGATGTGCTTCTGGCCGACTTCCTTCAAGAAGGGTGGCCTCAAGTTCTGGGTCACGTTCGCGGAAAAGTACGGCAGCCCCTGGGTGATCGGCAAGCATCCCCGCAACACGCCGACCGAGGAGACGGATGACCTGCTGGAGAAGCTGGCGGACATGGTTCAAGACGCGGTGGCCGTGATCCCCGATGACTCCAGTGTGGATATCAAGGAAGCCGCCGGGAAATCGTCCAGCGCCGATGTCTACGAGCGGCTGCTGATGTTCTGCCGGTCAGAAGTGAACTATGCGCTGCTTGGGCAAAACCAGACCTCGGAGGCCAACTCGAACCGCGCCTCGGCGCAGGCAGGCTTGGAAGTCACGCGAGACATCCGCGATGCCGACTCGCGCATGGTGGAAGCAACCTTCAATACGCTGATCCGCTGGATTTGGGACTTCAACTTCAATGAATCGACCCGGCCTGAGTTCTCGATGTGGGAGCAGGAGGAGGTCGACAAGGTGCTGGCCGAGCGCGACAAGACCTTGACCGAGGCTGGTGTGACCTTGACCCCGGCCTATTTCAAACGCGCCTACGGCTTCCAGGATGGAGACCTGGTTGAACCCGCCAAGCCCTCCGGTGCGCCAGTGGAATTTGCCGAAGGCGGTGGTGATTTCCCCGACCAGGCTGCACTTGATGCTGCGATATCGAGCCTGGCCGACAACCACCTCCAAGGCCAGGGACAGGCGATGCTCAAGCCACTGGTGCAGCTCATCAACGACTCTGCCGACTACGCCGAGGCGCTGGGCAAGCTGGCCACATTGTTCCCCAAGCTGGACACTACCAGCCTGGAGGAGGCACTGACCCGCGCCATGTTTGTGGCCGAACTTTGGGGGCAGGCCAATGGCGACGATTGATCCATCCTTCGACCTGCTCTACGCCATGACTCTGCCGCCCGCCGAGGCGGTGGCCTATTTCAAGCAGAAGGGGCTGCGGGTCAGCGAGAACTGGTACGACATGCTGGGCGAGATTCACAGCAAGGTCTTCACCGTCGCCCACTGCGCCAGGCTGGACGTGTTGCAGGACATCCGCGACGAACTGAAGAAGGCGATGAATGGGAATGTCAGCTTCGCCGAGTTCAAGAAGACGCTGACGCCGATCCTCCAGGCGAAAGGCTGGTGGGGGAAGGCCATCGACTACGAGACGGGCGAAATCCTGGAGCGTTATCCGGGCACGGGCAATATCGTGCGCTATGGCAGCCCTTGGCGTTTGAAGCTGATCTACGACGTGAACCTGCAAACCTCATTCATGGCAGGCCGCCGTGCCCGGCAACTGGAAAACGTGGAAAGCCGCCCCTACTGGATGTACGTAGCGGTCATGGACAGCCGCACCCGGCCTACACATCGGACGCTCAACGGGCGTGTCTTCCGGCACGACGATCCGTTCTATGGGGCGTTCTACCCACCCAACGGCTATCGCTGCCGGTGCCGCGTTCGCACCTTGTCTTCCGACCAGGTGGGTAGTGGCGCTGGGCAGACTCCGCTTTCAAGCAGTGCCGGTCGGATGGACAAGGTTCAGGTGCCGGTGTCGAAAACGAACCCGGAGGCAGGCACCACCCAGGTTGATCGGTACATGCTGACGCCGCCCGGTTACCCCAAGCAGCTACGCCAGTACGTTCAAACTGATCCGGGCTGGAATCACCCTCCTGGCGCAAGCTGGCAGCCCGACCTGAGCCGTTACGACTCCGACCTGGTTGATCAATACCGTAAGGAAGCCAAGAAATGAGCGAGAGCTTCAAGACCCTGACCGTAGGCAGCGAACAGTTTGAGCGCACGATGGGTGCCATTGGCCGCTTCTCCCGGCGGCCACGGTTGGCCATGCGCGACATGGCAGCCGTCCTGGAAGACGAAACGGAAGCCAACCTCGCCGCCGAGGGCCGCCCGAAGTGGACAGCGTTGTCCGAAGCGACCAAGTTCAAGCGCATCGGTGGAAGCAAGGGCTACAAGAAGAGCGGCGACCTGACCAAGCGATCCCAGCGCGTCCTGGAGGAAATGAAGATGCTCCAGGATTCCGGCCTGCTGGCTGGCTCGGTTCACTCCCGGTACGGTGATGACTACTCGGTGGTCGGCGCTGCCAGACCGTATGCCCGCATCCAGCAACTTGGTGGCAAGGCTGGCAAGGGTCGCAAGGTCACAATCCCGGCCCGCCCGTATTTGCCATTCACCGCCGACTTCAAGTTGCAGCCCGAAGCCGAGAAGGCCCTGCTCAAGACCGGCATGGATCACCTGCGCCAGTCCGCCGAATGAAAAAGGGGCCGATCATGGCCCCTTGGTGTATTTTTACCGGCTGCAAAATGTTTTTAATTGGCCCGTCCAGTCTCTTCCCGTTTCATCCCAGCCAGTCCCATTTATCTCGAACCCCTTTGTTGGTTTATCCCTTACCTCTTCAGTCTGGCTTTCCTGGGTCAACTTGATCGGGTGGGTATGAAAGAGACCGGCTGTGATGCCCGCCTTACTTCAAGCCAAGGCGGTTCATCAGGTCGTACAGGGTAGGGCGGCTTATTCCCAGCATCTCCGCGGCGTGGGCCACGCTGCCGTTGCTGCGCCCAATTGCCTTGAGCACGGCACTGCGCTCGGCCTCATCGCGTACTTGGCGCAGATTGAGCGGCTCGTTCTCCTGCTCCAGCGCGGTGGCCAGGCCCAGATCTTCCTGCGAGATATGCGGGCCGTCGGACATGATCACGGCGCGTTTGATGGTGTTTTCCAGTTCGCGCACGTTGCCCGGCCAGGCATGGGATTCGATGGCCTGGATGGCTTCGGGTGAAAAACCGCGCAAGGCGCGGCCCTGGCTTTGGGCGAAACGTTCGAGAAAGGCATGGGCGAGGAGGGACAGATCGCCCAGCCGCTCGCACAGGGGCGGGATGCGCACGGCGATTTCGGACAGGCGGTAGAACAAATCCTCGCGGAAGCGCCCGTCTTTGATCAGTGCTTCGAGGTTCTGATGGGTGGCGGCCACCACCCGCACATCCACCGGAATCTCGCCGCGCGCGCCGAGGCGTTCGATCACGCGCTCCTGGAGAAAACGCAACAACTTGGCCTGGAGCGGCATCGGCAGGTCGCCGATTTCGTCGAGGAACAGCGTGCCATGGTGGGCATATTCGATCTTGCCCAGGGTCTGTTTGGCCGCGCCGGTAAAGGCGCCCTTCTCGTAGCCGAACAGTTCCGACTCCAGCAGGTTTTCCGGGATGGCGGCGCAGTTGATGGCGACAAAGCGCTCTTTCACCCGCGGCGACAATTCGTGCAGGCCACGCGCGAGGACTTCCTTGCCGGTGCCGGACTCGCCGAGCAGCAATACCGACGCGTTGCTCGGCGCCACTTTTTCGATGGTGCGGCAAACCTTGAGCATGGCCGGGTCGCCGGTCAGCAGGCCTTGCAGCGGTTCCGGGCGCGCGCGTCCGGTTAGTTGGCGATTTTCCTGTTCCAGGGTGAATACGTGGAAGGCGCGGGCGATGACGATCTTGAGGATCTGTTCGTCGAACGGCTTGTTGTAAAAATCGAACGCCCCCAGGCTGATGGCTTTTACCGCATTGGCGCGATCCTGGTTGCCGGTGACGACGATGATTTTCGTGGTGGGACACAGTTGCAGGATTTGCGGCAGCGCGGCCAGCCCTTCGGTCGCGCCATCCGGGTCGGGTGGCAACCCCAGGTCCAGCAGCACCACGCCGGGCTCGAAGCGGCGGATCTGTGCCAGCGCGGCTTCCCGATCCGCGGCGACCAACACCTCATAGTCGTCCAGGCTCCATTTAATCTGCTTCTGCAGGCCGACATCGTCTTCGACCAGCAATATTCGCGCGGGCTTGTCGCTCATGGCTCAATGTTCGTCAGTTGATAACAACGGCGGGTGGCAAAGGGAAGCGCAAGGTGAAGCGGCTGCCCTGCCCAGGCTGGCTCTCGACGGTGATGTCGCCGCCCAGCTCCTGGATATACGACTTGCATTCATAAGCGCCGATCCCCATGCCGGTTCCCTTGGTAGAGTCGAAAGGCCGAAACAGGCGCTCGCGGATAAAAGCATCATCCATACCTGCACCCGTATCCGCCACCACAATTTCCGCCCAGTGGTCACTGCGATTCAGTGTAACACCCACCTTTCCCGTGTAAGGCGTGGCCTCAATGGCGTTCTGCACGATGTGGCCCACCACGCGGGTGAGCTTTTCCGGCTCGGCGCGCACACGCAATTCCGGGGCGAGGATTTCCAACGTGGGCTTGAGGCTGAATGCGCTCTTGGAACGCATCACTTCATGCAGCAGGTCGACCAGGACGACTTCTCTGCTGCTGGCGGCATCGGGCTTGTCGCGCAGTTTGATCAGCATCCGGTTCATGCGGGCGACCGAGCTTTCGATCGTCGCCAGCATGTCGTCCTGAAATTCTGGCTTGTGTTTATGGCGCTGCGCATTGGCCAGTAATAGAGTCAGTTGCGCCACCAGGTTCTTGATGTCATGCACCACGAAGGCCGCCGCCCGGTTGAAGGATTCAAACTGGCGCGCCACGATCAGGGCTTCGGCGGCGCGCGCCTGGGCGAGATGGGCGGCCGCCTGGCGCGCGGCAGTTTTCAGCAGGTCACTGACTTCCCAATCGAATGCCACCTTGCCCAGCGAGTCGGCCAGCACCATGACGCCGAGCAGGCTTTCATGCCAGAATAAGGGGATCACCAGCCAGGCCCGCGGTTCTCCGGCCAGCCAAGTGGGCGCGGTGGCGCCGCCCAGCAGGTCTGGCTGATCCTCACATTCATGCAAATCAAGAACCCAATGGCTGGTTTCCAGGAACTGGGCAAAAGGATGGTCGCTGGAAAACTGGCCATTCAGATCTGACCAGTTCCAGTGCGCGACGCGCCGAAAGTGGCCGTCATCCTGTTTCATCCAGAGCGCGGCGGCCGGGCTTTCGACCAATCCCGCCATCGCCTCCAGGCTGCGTTCGTGTACCCGCGCGCCGGGATCGCCGGCGGTCAGCAAGGCGGTGAAGCGCAACCACTCCTCCCGGTAATCGTAGCGGTAGTGGAAAAAATGCTTGGACAGGAACACCCGCAAACGCGCCCGCGCAACCCCGGAAAAGACCGTGACCAGCAGCAAGGCGATGGCGCCGAACAGAAAGACGGTTTGCAGCAACGTCCCCCAATCACCGCCGACGATCCGGAGGTAATAGCCGGCCGCCGCCATGAGCATGAGATAGATGCCCGCGCCGACCAGGGCCACGGAATGGAACGCCATGCGATGGGAGATGGCCAGCGGCCGATTGTCAGTGCGGCGCCGCACGGAAACCCACAACAACGGCACCAGCAGCGCGTTGACCGCGCCGCGCGCGGCCCAGGTGTCCGCGGATACACCGCCGAACAACATGGCCTCGGAATAAAGATAAAAGTCGTAGGCGAACAGGCCACCCAGCGCCAGACAGAGAAATTTGATGCCCCAGCGTTCCTGCGCGCGCGCGTTGCGATAGAACTGTTCCACCAGGACCATGCCGAAAATGGCCATCAGGTTCGGAAGCAGAACATAGGCCACCAGGCCGGTAAGACGGTTCGGCCAGAGCAGCGCGCTGGCTTGGGCAAGCAATGCGGTGGCCGCGAGTAGCGGCAGCCCGCGCCCCAGCCCGGCGAGCCCCGGCGAATCGAAGGTGTCACCGTCCCGCAGCCGTTGCAGGCCACGCCAGAGGAACCAGAGCCAGGCGAGATTTCGGCCCATCTCCAGCAAGGCCACCAGTTCCCGGCCAACCTCTAACCAGGCCTGCCCGGCGGCTAACAAGGCCCAGACGCTGGAAATCGCGGCGGGAAGTTGCAAGCGCAGTTCCGTGTTGCCGGAACGGCGGCAGGCCAGGGCCAGAAGCGCGAAAGCCACGGCGCCGAGGCCATAGCTTGCGCTGGCGACCGGCATCAGCCTTGATTCCTCAGTTGAACGCGCTCGAGTGTGCGGCTGGCGGGCCGGTTGGCAAGGCCCGACGACGCTGCGGGGCCGCTCCCCGCAAGGAGGCACAACGCAGCCAGACGGCGCGCCAGCCGTGCAATCGGGTGCGTAGCGGGTTCACCCGAATGATGAGTCCTGTCGAAGGCGATAAGGCCAGCGTTCTTGAGGCGTTGCAAGGGATGGCAAGCAGTCAACTGAGGAATCAAGGTTCAGCGCACTCCTTTACCCGTAACCACGACCTGGACCGTCTGGAGCAGGATCATGAGATCAAGAAACAGGCTGTGGTTCTTGACGTAGTAAAGGTCGTACTGGAGCTTGGACATGGCATCTTCCACGCTCGCGCCATAGGAAAACCTCACTTGTGCCCATCCGGTAATGCCGGGCTTCACGCTGTGGCGAGCGTGGAAGTAGGGTATCTGGGCGGCGAGCTCGTTGACGAAATAGGGGCGTTCCGGGCGCGGCCCGACGAAACTCATCTGCCCGAGAAACACGTTGATGGTTTGCGGCAATTCGTCGATGCGCAGGCGACGGATCAGTCGCCCCACACGGGTCGTCCGATCATCGTTATGGGCCGCCCAGACCGGCCGGCCATCTTTCTCGGCATCGGTATACATGCTACGGAATTTGTAGATGGTGAAGGGCGTACCGTACTGCCCCACCCGTTCCTGGGTGTAGAAGATTGGACCCCTGCTCTCCAGACGGATCAGCAAGCCGGTCAACACCATCAGCGGCAGGGTGATCAGAAGAAACGCACTACTGACCAGGATATCGAACAGGCGTTTGACCAAGTCACGGGTGATGCCCTGGCTGAATCCATCGGAAAAGATCATCCAGCTGGCATTGATCGCCTCCAGCGGCAGAATACCGGTCTGGCGCTCGAAAAAAGTGGGCAGGTCAAGAATGCTGACACCGCGCAGCTTGCATTTCAGCAATTCCGCGATCGGCAATCCGCCACCCCGTCGTTCGCGAATAGCCACCACGATTTCATTCACGCCGAACTGTTCCACCAGGTCTCTGATATTGTCGGTATCGGTCAACACCCGCTCGCGTGGCACATAGCTATGAATCGATCCCATCGGCAGGTAGCCGATGATGTTGATGCCCTGCGCCTCGCCTTGGCTGACCAGTTCCTCGATCTTGGCCGCGCGGCTGCCGGTTCCCAGAACCAGTACCCGCTTCTTGAACAGATCGACTTTGTCCCATTCGATGAATAACAGCCGGATCAGAATGATCGACAGGCCAGAGATGGCTATGGCCGAGGCCAGTTCGCCGCCGCTGGCGAACAGGTTAGGCAAGGCCAGGGAGGCCAAGTAGAGCAGCAGGCCGCTGACGGCAAAACAACCGGCCACCCTGAGAAACAGGCTGCGCAAACCCGTGGTCCAGGCCCAACCATAGAGATCGAACACGGCGCTGAGCACGGCGAGTGTGGCCGCGAACAACCAGGGCTTGTAGGCCGATGCCAACACCTGTGATACGGGCGATGATGACGTGCTATGCCGTTCGGCGGAAATGTTGCTGGTGAAATAGAACACCAGAAACTCGACCACCATCAGGAGCAGCATGTTTACCGAGATGTAATGGCGAAAAAGACGGATCATGGACTAGGCGGGGAAGGGCCCGCTCGCGGAGGGCCGGACGGCGCGTATTGTAGTCGCTGGAGGAGGTCTCAAGGGCGGGCCTCGGTGAGCAGTTTTTCCAGGCGTTCCAGAGAAAGGCGCTGCGCATGGGCATGTCGGATGTCCCGCGCCACCATGTGCACCAGGACATCCGCCGGCTCGGAGTAGATCAGATAGGCCATGCGGTCGGCGCGGTCCTGGACCTTGTAGGCGATTTCCCGGTTGACCAGAAACTGCTCGAAATCTTTGCTGGCATCCTGGGCGATTTCCAGTTCGATCAGGCTGTGTTCGGAAACCACACCGGAGGCCACCGCACCGGTCAAGGCGGGCGCGAAGCGCCCGAATACCCGCATCACCTCTCTGGCCTGTTCCCGCATATCGGTAAGCCGGCTGGCCTGTTCATCCGGTTGAAACAGGGCCTGGCGCTCGGCCTGGGCGGCGTCGATCTCTTCGTTGCTGGGCATGCCATAGCCCTCCGGCAAGCCCAGTTGCCGCGCCGCCTTGCGTTTGGCCACCGCATAGTCGCGCAGGCCATGTTCCGCCATCAGGCGTGCCGCGAGTTCCGCGACCTGGGCACGCACCTGCAGCGCGCGCACGTCATGGGCGGCGGCCATCAGTTGATGGGCGCCGCCGGAGTGGACAGGGCATCGAGCGGATCCGGCGGCGGCGCTGAGTCGCCGCTGCCGGGGGCGTATTCCTGAAAGAAATACTCCGCTATGCCCTGGCCTTCCGGCACCGCAATGCCGGTCTGCGGATCTACCGCATGGATGACGATGCCGGCGGGAGGGATAAACGGCATTTCCGCGACCCCTTTCAAGGCCTCACCCATATAGCGGACCCAGATCGGCAATGCCGCGCCCCCTCCTGTCTCGCCCGAGCCCAGAGAACGCGGCTGATCGTAGCCCATCCAGGCCACCGCCACGCGGGTTTGCTGGAACCCCGCGAACCAGGCGTCGCGGCTGTCGTTGGTGGTCCCGGTCTTGCCCGCCAGATCGCCGCGCCCGAGCTTGAGCGCGCCGGTGGCCGTGCCGCGCCGCACCACATCTTGCAGCAGGCTGGACATGATGAAGGCGTTGCGCGGGTCGATGGCTGGCGTGGCCGCGACCGGAGCGAAGGTTTCCAGAACATGGCCGTCCTTGTCCGTCACTTTGAGCAGATGCCAGGGCGTCACCCGGCCGCCACCGTTGGCGAACACGGCATAGCCCGCCGCCAGGGAGAGCGGAGTCACTTCACCGGCACCGAGCGCCATGGTCAGATAGGGGGGAATGCGGTTCATGTCGAAACCGAATTTGGCCGCATGTTCATGCACGAACGGGGGACTGGCGGCCTGCAATACGCGGATGGAAACCAGGTTTCTGGACTTCGCCAACGCCATCCGCAAGGTCAAAGGATCTCCGGTTGTGCCATCGTAATTTTTGGGCTCCCAGGCCACCCCGCCGGTTTCCGCCGGTTCCACCGTGATCGGCGCGTCATCGAACACGCTGGCGGGGGTGATGCCACGTTCCAGCGCGGCGGAATAAATGAACGGCTTGAAGCTGGAGCCCGGTTGGCGCCAGGCCTGGGTCACATGGTTGAACTGGCTGCGGGAAAAATCGAAGCCGCCCACCAGCGCGCGAATGGCGCCGGTATCTGGCGACAGGGAAATGAAGGCGGCCTCCACCTGCGGCAGGTAACTCAGTTGCCAGTGGGATTCGGGTGACAGGCGCACGACCCGGACCACGCTGCCGCGCGCCAGCCGCTTGTCGGCCGCCAGTTTGTTCGACAGGAAGCGTTGCGCGTATTGAATCTCGCTCGGCCCCAGATCAACGGTTTCGCCACTGCGCATGCGTACCCGGATACGGGACTTGTCCACCGCGAGCACCACCCCCGGCAGGAAGCCATTGGATTCCTCGCGCTCCAGCAAGTCGCCCTCGATGAGCTTTTCCGCCGCCGCGGCGTCCGCCGGTAATTTCAAGCGGGCCTCGGGCCCGGCATAACCACGCCGGCGATGAAACTCCAGAATGCCCTGGCGCACACCCGCCACGGCCGCGCGTTGGTCATTCAGCCGCAGCGTGGTGTAGACCTTCATGCCGCTGACATAAATGGCATCCCCATACTTCTGATACATGCGCTGCCGTACCAGTTCGGCCAGATGGGGGGCCGCCGCCTCGAAATTCTGGGGCGAGTATTTGACTGGCAGGCGTTGTGCCCTGGCGCGCTCATAGTCTTCCGCGTTGATGTAACCCAACGTCTTCATGCGCCCCAGGACATAGAGTTGGCGGGACTTGGCGCGGCTCGGGTTGACCACCGGGTTGTAGGCCGAGGGCGCCTTGGGCAGGCCGGCCAGCATGGCCGCTTCAGCCAGATTGATCCTGGCCAGCGGCTTGCCGAAATAGATCTGGGCGGCCGCGGCAAAGCCATAGGCGCGTTGGCCCAGATAAATGTGGTTCAGGTAAAGCTCGAGGATTTCATCCTTGCTCAGGGCATGTTCGATCTTGATCGCCAGCAATGCCTCATTGAGCTTGCGCCGCAAGGATTTTTCCGAAGTCAGGAAGAAGTTCCGTGCGACCTGCATGGTGATGGTGGAAGCCCCTTCCTTGGCGCCACCGGAAATCACATTGGCCAGCGCCGCGCGCAGCACGCCGAGCGTATCCACCCCGCCGTGCTGGTAAAAACGCTCATCTTCCGCCGCCAGGATGGCCTGGCGCATGAACTGGGGGGTGTCCTTGAGGCGCACCACGGCGCGCCGTTCCTCGCCGAACTCGCCAATCAGGGCGCCATCCTCGGTGAAGATGCGCAACGGCTGTTTGGGCCGGTAATCGGTCAGGCTATCCAGGCTGGGTAAATTGGGGTAAATCAGCGCGGCGGACAGACCAGCCACGGCGGTTGCCACAACGACCAGGCCGGCGACTCCCGCCAGGAGAAAGTGCCACCAACGGGTCATATCGAACTCGATGAGAGAGGCGAAAACAGACGGTGGAAAAAATTACTTGTGCGAAATAATGCAGTTATTGCTAGGATTTAGCGCAGCTTATTAAAGAAGCGCTCGAACCGAGTGTATGCAAAGGGGAATTAGTTGAGATTCGCGTTTCCTGGTCAGAGATACCGACCGCTGATCGGCGTCGATATTAGCTCATCGGCCGTGAAAATGCTTGAACTCGACCGCGGCGGCAAGGATATGCGCCGGGTCGAACGCTATGCCATCGTGCCCTTGCCAAAGGAGGCGGTGACGGAGGGCGCCATCGCCAAGCCCGAGTTGGTCGAGGCCGCCTTGCTGGCGTGCTGGAAGGCGCTCGACAGCAAGACCCGCGCGGTGGCTTTGGCCTTGCCGGCTTCGGCCGTGATCACCAAGAAGATCCTTTTGCCCGCCACCGCCAGCGAGGTGGAAATCGACACGCAGGTGACCGCGGAAGCCAACCAGATGGCCGCTTTCTCGCTCGACGAGGTCAGCCTGGACTACCAGGTGCTCGGGCCGAATACCCGCAACCCGGGCGAGAACGATGCCCTGGTCGTGGTATCGCGGCGCGATCGCGTGGAAGAGCGGGTGGCGCTCGCCGAGGCGGTGGGCCTGAAAACGGTCATCATGGACGTGGACGCCTTTGCCACGCTGACCGCCTTCGAGCAGATGGCCTTCCATTTGCCCGATAACGGCCGTGGCCAGACTGTCGCCATTATCGACATCGGCGCCAACACCACCCATGTCAACGTGCTGAACGACAACCAGCCGGTGTATCAGCGCGAACATGCCCTGGGCGGCAACATGCTCACCAGTGAAATCGCCCGCCGCTTCGACCTGCCGATGGAAGAAGCCGAAGACGCCAAACGCAAGAACCTGCTGCCGGACAGCTATGAATCCGAGGTGCTGCAACCGTTTCTGGATACCGTCGCCCTGGAAATCGGGCGCGCGTTGCAACTGTTCTTTTCCGCCACGTCACACCAGAGCGTTGACCACATCCTGCTGGCTGGCGGCTGTGCCGCGATTCCCGGGCTGGATGACGTGGTGTACAGCAAGATGCAAACCAGCACCCTGATCGCCAACCCCTTCGCCAAGATGGCCGTATCCAGCCAGGTCAAGGCCCGCCAACTCGCCATAGAGGCGCCGGCCCTGTTCGTCGCCTGCGGCCTGGCGTTACGCAAGTTCGATTCGGCATGAGCACAATCCGTATCAACCTTCTGCCTCACCGCCAGTTGCGCCGCGCGCAGCAGCAGCGGCTGTTCGCGTTGCTCGCGCTGGTGGTGGCCGGACTTGGCCTGGCGGCCGTGGTCATTGGCCAGGTGCAACTCATCAATGCCAAGAATGCCCAGGATCGCCGCAACACCTTCCTGAAGGCCGAAATTGCCAAGCTCGACAAGCAGATTGCCGAAATCAAACAGCTCCGCGACAAGACCCAGGACCTCCTGGCGCGCAAGAATGTCGTGGAATCCCTGCAAGGCAACCGCACCGAGGCCGTGCACCTGTTTGATGAACTGGCGCGGCGCCTGCCCGATGGGCTCTATCTGAAAAGCATCAAACAGACGGACGACAGCCTGGCATTAAGTGGTTACGCCCAATCCAGCGCGCGCGTCTCCACCTACATGCGCGCGTTGGATGAGACCGCGTTATTCCAGGACCCGGCCCTGATCGAAGTGAAAGCCGCCGAGGTCGGTAAATTGCGCGTCAACGAATTTTCCATGAAAGTGAAAATCACCCACCTGTTGCCGCGGGCGGCAGTGAAGAGGGGCAAGCCATGAACTGGTCCGATCTCAACAATCTCGACCTCAAGAACATCGCCAATGCCCCCCTGGCGGTGCGCGCTGTGGTGCTTGCCATGCTGTTTGCCGCCCTGCTTGCCGGGGGGTGGTATCTACTTTGGGCGGACAGCCTCAAACAGCTCAATACGTTGCGGCAGGAAGAGCAGACCTTGCGCGAAGGTTATGCCGCCAAGAAGACCCAGGCCTACCATTACGCCGCCTACAAACAGCGGCTTGCGGACGTCGAGCAATCGCTTGCATCCCTTCTGCGGCAACTGCCCAATCGTTCGGAAATGGATGCGTTGTTGACTGACATCAACCAGGCCGGCGTCGGGCATGGGCTGGATTTCGAACTCTTTCGCCCGGGCATCGAAAGCATGGCCGATTTTTATGCCACCCTGCCGGTATCGATCAAAGTCACCGGCCGCTATCACGATATCGCCAGTTTTGTCGGCGACCTTGCCAAGCTACCGCGCATCGTCACCCTGCACGATGTTTCCCTGGCGCCGGCCAAGGAGGGCGCCCTGAATATGGAAGCCCGCATCCAGACCTATCGTTATCTCGACGAAATCGAGCTTGCCGCCGCCAAGAAACAGCAGCAGGAGGGCAAGAAAAAATGAGCCGTATCTGGCTGCTTGCGCTGGCCCTTCTGGCGGGTTGCGCCCAGGATGAATTCGCGGACCTGCGGGCTTTTCTCGCCCAAGCCGGGCAGGGCGTCCAGCAGAAGCTGGAGCCGTTGCCCCCGGTCAAGGCGCGGGAAGAATTCAATTACGACCCGGGTGAATTACCCGACCCGTTCCGCCCGCGCAGCATGAAACCCAGCAAGGGGGGCGGCATCCAACCCGACCTCACCCGGCCGAAAGGGCCGTTGGAGCAAGACCCGCTCGACGGCTTGCGCATGGTGGGCACGCTCTACAAAGGCGGCCAGTTGTTCGCCCTGGTGCGCCGTCCCGACAACACCTTGTACCGGGTTGCCAAAGGGGATCACCTCGGCCAGAACTTCGGCGTCATCCTCTCCATTAGTGAATCCAGCATCGAGATCAAAGAGGTCGTCCAGGACGGCAGCGGCGACTGGACAGAATCGAAGGCCAGCCTGGCCCTTCAGGAGTGATTGGTATGAAAGCGATGTTCCCCTTCCCGCGCCTGGCCATCCGCCAACTGCTCTGTTTAGCCGCTGCGGCGCTCCTGGCCCTGCCGGCGCATTCCCAAACGACGGCCCAAACGAAAACCCAGGCCGATGCCGTGGCCAATACCTTGAACGCCGTATCGCTGGCGCTGGGCAACAACGACAGCCAGGTGATCAAGCTGGTCTTCAAGAACCCCGTGGCGGAACTGCCGATCGCCTTCACCACCAGCAATCCGTATCGCCTGGTGCTCGATTTTCCCGCCACCAGCACGACCCTGCCACGGCTTTCCGAAGCCGCCGCGGGTGGCGCCATCAAGAATTGGCAAGTGGTCCAGGCCGGCCAGCGCACCCGGGTGGTCATCAATCTCAGCGGCCCCGGCACTTACGAACTACGCCGTGACCGCAACCTGGTGATTGCCGTCCTGCGCAGCGCCGGCGTCCCCCCCGACGAACCCGCACCCGCCCACTTCGCCGCCACCAGCCCGGCGAGCGCGCACGCCCTTCGCGACCTCGACTTCCGCCGCGGCAAGGATGGCGAATCGCGCATCCTGGCCACCCTGTCCGACCCCGGTGTCGGCGTCGACATCAAGAAGCAGGGCGGCGCCATCCAGGTCGAATTCTTCAACACCTCCCTGCCCACGCCGCTGCAACGCCGCCTGGACGTGGCCGACTTTGCCACCCCCGCGCAAACGGTGGAAACCTTCGCGCAAGGCAAGAACACGCGCCTGCTGGTCACCCCCAAGGGTAAGTGGGATTACTCCGCCTATCAGACCGGCAATCTGTTCACCCTCGAAGTGCGCTCCCTCGAAGGCCCGCAGGCCGCGCTGGAAGGCAAACCCCAATACAGCGGCGAAAAACTCTCCCTCAACTTCCAGAACGTCGAAGTCCGCGCGGTGCTTCAGGTCATCGCCGACTTCACCGGGCTGAACATCATCACCAGCGACACCGTGGCCGGCAACGTCACCCTGCGCCTGAAAGACGTGCCCTGGGACCAGGCGCTCGACATCATTCTCCGGGCCAAGGGGCTGGATAAACGCACCAGTGGCAATGTCATCTGGATCGCCCCGCGCGACGAGTTGGCGGCCAAGGAAAAGCTGGAGAAAGAAACGCGTCAGCAGATCGCCGAGCTGGAAGACATCAGCACCGAATTCATCCGCCTCAACTACCTGCGCGCCAACGAGGCCCAGGCCATCATCAATGGCCAGTCGCTGGGCGCGGCGGGTTCCAGTGAACGGGCCTCCTGCGCCACCCAGGCGGCCGGCGTCGGCGGCGGCGCGACCCAGGCCGGCAGCACCAGCGGCGCCGCCAGCGGCCAGCGCATTCTGTCCAAGCGCGGCACCACTTCTTACGATCTCAAGACCAACACCCTGTTCGTCCAGGACACCCCGAGCAAGATCAAGGAGATCAAGGACATGATCGCCAGCGTCGATGTGCCGTCCAAGCAGGTGATGATCGAGGCCCGCATCGTGGTGGCGGATGACTCATTTGGCCGCACCTTGGGCGCCCGCCTGGGCTACCAGGGCCAGAGTTCCAGCCACGCGGGACACACCGGCATCAGGCTGGGGACGGCGGGTACGTTGAGCGATTCCAACACGGCGGCAACCACAACGGCCGGTTTTTCCACGACCCCCACCAACGTCAATCTGCCGGCCGCCGTATCTGTGGGGGGCTTGTCCTTCAATAGTTCCCCCTCGTCTCTCGGCTTTACCGTGATCAATGCCGCCAGCACCGCCATCCTGGGGCTGGAGTTGCAAGCACTGGAGGCGGACAAACGCGGCAAGATCGTCTCCAACCCACGGGTGATCACGCAAAACCAGAAACCGGCCGTCATCCTGCAAGGCCAGCAGATACCCTATCAGTCGTCCACCTCTACCGGGGGCGGTACCGTGGCCACCACGAGTTTCAAGGATGCGCTGCTGTGCCTGCTGGTCGATCCCCAGGTACTCAACAACGACACCATCATCCTGGACGTCGAGGTCCAGAAGGATGCGGTTGGCGCCTCAGCCGCGGGAAGTGCGCCACCCATCAATGTCAAGCGGGTCAAGACCCAGGTGCGCGTCAAGAACGGCGAAACCGCCGTGCTCGGTGGCATCTTCGAGCAGGAACTGCGCAACGACACGGAAAAAGTCCCCTTCCTTGGCGATATTCCGTTTTTGGGACACCTGTTCAAGACCACCATCAAGGGCGATATCAAGACCGAACTGCTGATCTTCCTCACCCCGCGTGTCCTGCTTGAGGATGAAGCGCGGGTGCAATGAATCCGAAGCCGCAGTCTTGCCGCGGGACAACCCTGCATTCGTGAGCGCATCCGCACAACGGGCGGCGAATTCAGGGCAGCAAAACAACTGTAATTCAGAAAGGGGAACACCAAGATGTACAGGATGAAAGCGATACAAGGCCTGCTCCTGGCCAGCATGATCGGACTGGCTGGATTGCTGGGCGGGTGTGGCGGTGGGGGGGCGGGAACCACAGGGAGCACAACGGGTGGTACAACGAGTGGTACAACGACGACAGCTACCCCAACATTGACCGTCACCTTGACGGATGCCGCCACCGGCAATGCACTGACTAACCTGTCGGCGGGCGTCACCGGCAGGCTCACCGCCACAGTCAAGGACAAAAACGGTTCGGCCGTAACGGGCGCTTTGGTGACATTCAGCACGGATAGCGCTTTTGGCACATTCAACCCCGCATCGGGCACCACGCTGACCGATGCCAGCGGGGTTGCTACCATGTTGATCAGTGGCGGCGCCACGTCCGGGGCCAGCTCCGCCACCGTGACGGCGGTCTGGAAGGAAAGTGGTGCCGACGTCAGCGCCAGTGGCTCGGTCAACTACATCGTCTCGGCGGCGGGCGCTGTCACCTTGACCATAACGGCACCCGCATTCGGCGTCGGCGCCAGTTCGCTTTCCGCCTATGGCACGACCAGCGTATCGGTCACGGTCGGTGGAACCACCTCACCATTGAACGTCAGTTTCACCTCGTCCTGCGCCACCAGCGGCAAGGCCGTACTGACAGCCAGCGTCACCACGATCAACAATGTCGCGACTGCTTCCTACCGCGACAACGGCTGCGGCAATATCGACCCCATCACCGCCAGCGTGACCACCGGCGTTACCGCTACGAGCCCCTTGACGGTGACCTCGCCCAGTGCCGGCTCCATTCAGTTCGTCTCCGCCACGCCCAGTATCATTAGCCTGAAAGGCACTGGCAGCGCCACCTTGCCGGAAGTCTCCACAGTGAAGTTCAAGATCCTTGACACCGCCGGCAATCCCATTTCCAAGACGGTGGACTTCTCTCTGAGCACCACTTTGGGCGCGATCACCTTAAGCAACGGAGCGGCCACAGCCAGCGCGACCTCGGACGCCGCGACCGGAGAAGTCCAGATCGGCGTCAATTCTGGCACACTGCCTACACCGCTGCGGGTACTCGCCACCATCAACGGCACCACGATCAAAACCCAGTCCAACCAGTTGACCATCACTACCGGCTTGCCGGATCAAGCCCATACCTCGCTTTCCTATAGCACCTTCAACATAGACGGCTGGCGCTTCGATGGCACCACAACCATTTTGACCATGCGACTGGCCGATCATCTCAGCAACCCGGTTCCGGATGGCACGGTGGTCAATTTTGTCGCCGAGGGTGGGCGAGTCGATGCCTCTTGCACGACGAAAAACAATGAAAGTGAATGCACAGCCACGTTTACCTCGCAGAATTTGCGCCCGAGCGATGGCCGAATCACCGTGCTGGCATATGCGGTGGGCGAGGAATCCTTCACCGATTTGAACAGCAACGGCACCGCCGATGCTGGAGAATTGATCGACGCTAATGGCGTAAGTACTGCGCTGCCAGAGGCTTGGATAGATTACGACGAAAGCGGGGCGCATGGTCCCACAGAGCCGTTCTTCAACTTCGACGGCAGCACAAGCGCGGGCACTGGCACTTATAGCGCGGCCAATGAGGATTGGAATGGCACGGCACTGGTAGCCGGCAACAAATACAACGGCATTCTGTGTACGGCCGGTGCTCCGATCTGTTCTGTGCGCACTGCGGCGCACGTTTATCGCAATGTCGTCATCGTGCTTTCCGATTCCGAAGCTCTATCGACCGGGGATGTCTTCACCAACGCGCCTAGTAGCCCGTTAGACCTGGGCGGTTGTACCCCCGGTAAGCCTGGAACTTCGACCTCCTTCAACCTGCTGCTGCGTGACCTGCACAGCAACGCACTGCCGGCGGGCACCACGGTCCACGTCTCCACCTTTAACGGTATGCTCACTCAGGGCGCGAACTACGTGGTGCCCAATACCATTGACAATTACCAGACCAACCCGGGTAGTTCAGCGTTCTCTTACCCGATCACCATCGAGAACGATGCGCCGACGACGGGTACGTGTGTGGACCCCACGCCCACCGGCATTCTTTCGGTGACCATCACCTCGCCACGGGGGGTTGTGACCACCTATAACCTCAACGTGAACAACTAATCTGAACGGGCCCAACGTAGCCCGCGTAGGGCGCACGGCGGAAGGAAACGGGGACAGACCACGGTTTGTGACTATTCAGCACGCTGCGGCGTTTTGCCGGCGCTACAGGAGAAGCCTGGATTGAAGCTGCGGTTGCGGCGGGCTGAACAGTTACAATTTCAGAAGCAAGGTGGCTGTGCATACGGTATGAAGCCGTATGTTAATTGATAGCCAAGGAGCCCAAGATGACTGCCGTTGCCCGTTTCGATCTGAAAATGGATGCCGATGAAAAAGACCTTGTTGCGCGAGCCGCTGACTTGATGGGGACGACGATGGCGGGTTTTGTGCGGGCAGCAGCCAAGGAAAAAGCGCTTATTCTCCTGGATCGTGAGTCGCGCATCACACTGGCAAAACGTGATTTTGCCGCATTCACTCAGGCGCTGAATGGGGCTTTCACCCCTAATCCAGCACTTGTTGATGGCGGCCCGCTGCGTCGTCGCGCCTTGCCAGACGACTCGAAAACCGCACACTCGGGCGCGTTCAACTGAGGAATCTAGGTTAAATGTGGGGTAATCAGAAAGACGCCGGCTGGAAGCCGGCGCTACCAGTGCGCCCGGTTTCATCAACCGGGATGGTTCCTGGCCGCCATGACCGTTAGCGCGCCGTTTTATGCGGCGGGCTTTTTCCGGCGCAACACCATCATGCCCAGCATGCCCAACGGCAGCAGAGCCAGTATGCCGGGTTCCGGCACACTGACCGTCACCGGTGGGTCAACCAGGATGCTGTCGTTGGCGCAGTTCTGCGACCAGTGCAGGTCGAAATGGTTGCCGTTGGCCCAGTCCGACCCAAACGCGGACAGGGGGACGGAAACTTCATAGAAGTAATGCAGGTCGCCGGCCCAGATGCCGTAGTTGTTCTGCCCGATCGTGGTGTAGGCCACCACGCCGGTTCCAACATCGCTGCCGCTCAGGATGGAGGTCGGGTGCGCGGGGTCCGCCAGAGCCTTGTTGCCGGCCAGATTGGGATCGTAATAGCCGGTCCAGGCACCGTTGCTCTTCCACAAGCCAACTGCCCAGTTCACTCCGGAGTAGACGTGCCCCGCGCTGGTCGTGCCGCTGCCTGTGAGTTCGATGCCGTAGTCAAAACTACCGTTCGCGGCAAAATCGATGGCAATGTCGCCAGGGCCATAGGTATCGTTGCTTGGGGTGTTGGGCGTCAACGGGTTGTGGCCGGTGGCGATGGCGATATAGAGATTGCTCGCGTCCCAGGCCACATACATCGCTTCGGCATCATAGGCCTGGCCGCCATAGCCGGGATTCAGGTAGCTGGCATGTTGGTCTTCGACCTTGTAGGCGGCGGCGCTGCTGTTCGGGGTCCAATCTGTCGCATTGCCGTTGCGTTGCACCCCCCAGTCGCTCAGGTTGCCATCGATGACGAAAGCCTGGGCGCTACCGGCGCTCAACAAAGCGGCGAGGGTCAGGGCGCGGATCAGGGTGTTGCTCATGCTGCTCTCCAGTTGGGGGTCTGGTGAACATTAAGCAGTTACCGTGCCATGTTGTTTTTATATAAAACAGGTGGGCCCCAAGCAGTTTATTCGGGCTTTTGTGGGTGGCAGTTGATGGGTGAACTGTCAGCGCTGTCGAGAACAAGTCAATGTGATCGCAATCCCCACTGACGCTTCCCCGTGCCACCTATACCGGCATGAGTGGTGGGCGAAAAAAAACCGGCCCGAAGGCCGGTTTTTCTTGCTTTACGCGCCGAATTAGTTGGCGGGAGCGGCAGGAGCGGCAGCGTCGGCGGGCGCAGCAGCGTC
>PFJX01000065.1 GCA_002784045.1 Hydrogenophilales bacterium CG_4_10_14_3_um_filter_63_21 | reverse complement strand
CCAATGATCGATCCCATTTGTACCGTTCAGACTCATTCCTCGATGGAAATACGCTCTACCGTTCAGACTCATACCATGTTGGAAAAGACTAGGCCGCGCTTGTCGGTCAGGAATTCGGTATGCTCGCGGGTGTCTGTAGTCCGCTCGCCCTGGTGCCCCTGGTGCCGGGGCGTTTCTTTTGTGGGGGTCATGTTTGCCCCACTCAGGCGGATGCAATCAGGGCGCGGATGTCTTCCACTCGCCACGCGGTTACACGCGGCCCGAGTTTCACCGGTTGGGGGAAGCGCCCGGATTTGACGCCAGCCCACCAGCAGGATTTCTTGACCGGGATCAGCGCCGGGATGGGCGGTTCAGCTTTGGGATTGCCGATGATGCTCGGCAGGCGAAGAAACCCGGTTTCGGGTAGTTGGTGCATGGTCAGCCGTCCTTGTCCAAGTTATGACGGTGCCATCCTCATTTTTCCGATTTGAGGAAAGACCGAATTCGGAATGCTGAAAACCGAATTCGGGAATGCTTCCTTATTTCATGCGGGTTTCCAGTGCATCGGGGATTTTCTTAAGTGCCGTTCGGATGGTGCCGTCATCTACATGCGCCCCAAGATCGTCGGTCATTTCCATGATGCGTTGCGCCGTACCGCGCGCTTGCGGGTCAAGTCCTTCATATTTGCAAAGCGCCGCGATGGCGATTAGCAGGGTGTTTCGTTCGGTTGCGGCCAAGGGCTTGTCGGCGATTTTGGCGAGTCGCTCTTCCGTTGTTACTGCCACAACCCAATCGGCCATACCGAAAGCATCAATGCAACCGTAAACACCTTGATCTTCAAGGAATGCTTGCAATTCATTCATGGTGCATGGAAATCGCAATGCAGGTTCAGCAAGGTTTCCGGTTGGATGTTGGCTCAGCCCCGCGCGCTCCCCGGAGGTCATGAACACATCGCCAGGTGGAACCTTCACATAAACACCATCGCCCTTCACGAAAAGCCAAGAGCACCAATCTTCCGGGTTATCAACCCTGCACAACTTGACGAAATCGCTGTAGCCAATCTTCATACCGCGCCCCTTTCACGCCCTTGTTTGGGTGCCGCACCAGCCGGGCAAGGGTTCCCGGTTTTCCACCCGTCGGAGTAGGCGCGGCAGAAACTCATCACGCCGCCCGATTAAACGGCAACACGTCCGCCCCGGCCTTCAGCTTGTCCAGGTAATCCGCCCACGCTTGCATCATCTTCTTGCGCTCGCCAAGGTGCGCCGTCCGGTTGTAGGCGCGGCCGTTCGGGTCTTTCACGGCATGGGCCAACTGGTGTTCGATGAAGTCAGGCCGGAAGCCCATCACTTCATCGAGGATGGTGCGCGCCATCGCCCGGAAGCCGTGCCCGCTCATTTCATCCTTGCCGATGCCCATGCGCCGCATTGCCGCCAGGATGGCGTTATCGCTCATCGGCCGGCCGTTGCTTCGCGCGCCAGGAAAGACAAAGCGCCCGGTGCCGGTCAAGGCGTGAAGCTCGCGCAGGATCGCCACCGCTTGCGTGGCCAACGGGACAATGTGCGCCGTGTTGGTCTTGGTCACGGTGTAGCGCCATTCCGCCGCATCAAGATCAATGTCCGCCCATTCCGCCGCGCGCAGTTCGCCAGGGCGCACGAATACCAGCGGCGCCAGGCGTAGGGCGCAAGCAACTGTCAGGGTGCCTTGATAGCCGTCCAGGGTGCGAAGCAGTTGCGCCGCCTGTTCGGGTTCGGTCACAGCGGCGAAGTGTTCGCCCTTCACCGGGGGCAGTGCGCCGCGCAGGTCGCCGGATGAATCGCGCAGCGCCCGGCCGGTCGCCACCGCATAGCGGAATACCTGCCCGCAGTTGCCAAGCGCCCGGTGCGCGGTTTCCAGTGCGCCCCGGCTTTCAATCCGCTGCACCGCCGCCAGCAGTTCGGGCGCGGTCACGTCGGCAATCGGCCGCCCACCTATCCAGGGGAAAATATCGCGCTCGAAGCGCCGAATGATGCGGTCGCCGTGGTGTTCGGCCCAATTGGGGGCTTGCTTGGCGTACCACTCCCGCGCCACCACTTCAAAGCTGTTCGCCGCCCGTTCCTGTCTCGCCGCCTTCACCGCCTTGCGGTTCTCGCCGGGGTCAACGCCATCGGCCAGCAGCTTGCGTGCATCGTCACGTCTGGTGCGTGCATCCTTCAAGCTGGTGTCGGGGTAGGTGCCCAGGGAGAGCAGCTTTTCCTTGCCGTCGAACTTGTAACGCAGTCGCCACCACTTGCCGCCGGCAGGGGTAACAAGCAGGAACAGGCCGCGCTCATCGAATATTTTGGCGGGCTTCTCGCCGGGCTTGGCGTTGCGGATGGCGGTATCGGTCAGGGGCATGATGTCTCCTTTGGAATAACGGCGCGGGTCGCGTCCAGAAAGGCGCGAAGTTCGAGAGTTTCGGCGGGGGTCAGGGAAAGCCGACGGCTGATCAGGCGGAAGGAAAGCGCGCCGTCGCTATCAAGGGTGAATCGTGTTGCCGCTACTGGTGCGGCTTGTATCGCCCGTTCGGCTTTGACGTGTTCGCTTGGGTCGGTGCCATCGGCCATCATGGCGCGGAATAGATTGCGCTTGGCACGGGCCTCTTTCAGTCCGATTTGCGGATAGACGCCAAGGGAGAGTTGCTTTTCCTTGCCAGCAAAGCGGTATTTCAGCCGCCACCACTTGCCGCCGGAAGGCGTAACCAGCAAGAACAGTCCGCTCCCGTCAAACAGCTTGTATGGCTTCGCGCCAGGTTTGGCATTGCCGACTTTAAGCGCCGTCAGCGTTGCTTTCCCTGTTACCCCTTTCATTTCCAAGTTACCCCACATAATTACCCCTCAAAAATCGCGGATGCTATTGGACAGTGTTACCCCGTGACGGATGAAAAAGGCATAAAAAAACCGGCACTTAGGCCGGTTTAAGGATGTTGATGGATGTCGTTGGATGGGTTAATGGTGGAGGCGGCGGGAATCGAACCCGCGTCCGCAAATCCTCTACAGCAAGTTCTACATACTTAGTCCGGTCATTTGGTTTTAACCCGAACCCCGCCGGCTAGACAGGCTGAGTTCAGGCGAGCCACCTTAATTTAACGTCGATTCAAGCGGCCCGAATCAACGCGAGTCCATGTGAATGACTCCACTGCTGGTTTCCCAGCCCGGCCCATGGACCAACCGGTGTGGAGTCTGGCCGTCAAGCGGCCAGAGCGTAGGTTTCGTCGTTAGCGAATATAAAATTCCAGCTGGATTTACGAGGGAACTGGTCCTCGGTATGCCCTTGTCTGCTTCGCGACCCACGTCGAAGCCAGGTCGCCCCCAAAAAGCACTACTTAGGTGGGTCCCGTCGGTAAAAGTTCAAGTCGGCGGGGTTGCGGAATCTACGCGCGGGGTTTCAGCCAGTCAAGCAAGGCCAGCGGGGTCTCGATAAAGCCGCACGCACCCCAGGCTTCGGGGTGGTCGTCTTCGCCCATATAGCCGTAAAGCGCGACCAGCGTTTGCATACCCACCGCGCGAGCGGCGGCGACATCGCGTTCGGCATCACCCACGTAGAGGCAGTCGCCAGGATCACTGGCCGCTAACTTGCAAGCATGCAGCATGGGGGCGGGATGCGGTTTGGGTTGGGCGCAGGTGTCGCCCGATACCACGCAGACGGCACGAACAAGCAAGCCCAAATGGTCGAGCAGGGGTTCGCTGTAGCGCGCCGGTTTGTTGGTCACCACCCCCCAGTTCAGGCCTCGTGCTTCCAGGCTGGCGAGCAGTTCGACCACGCCGGGAAACAGAGAAGATCGAGCGGTCAGATTGGCGGCGTAAACTTCCAGAAATTCCTCGCGCAGACTGGTGAATTCAGCCTGCCCCTGGAGAACGCCGAAGCCAATCCGGAGCAATCCCTGGGTGCCGTGCGAGGCTTGTGGCCGGGCGAGGCTGTCCGCCAGGGCCGTCAGGCCGCGCCGACTTCGCAGCACGTTGAGGGCGTAGGCCAGGTCGGGGGCAGTGTCGACCAGGGTGCCGTCGAGGTCAAACAGGATGGTGCGGTAAGAGCGATTTAACATGAAGGTTGAACCCCCCACCCCCGGCCCCTTCCCACCCGCGGGAGAGGGGCGTGTGGTCAAACCTTGCGGCAGGCCATCAAGTAGTTGACGTCGGCATCCTGTTCCAGACGATAGACCTTGGTGAAGGGGTTGTAAGTCATGCCCATGATCTGCTCGGGTTCCAGCCCGGCCTGGCGGGCGTGGCTGGCGAGTTCATGTGGGCGGATGAATTTGGCCCAGTCGTGAGTGCCACGGGGCAGCAGATTGAGCACGTATTCAGCGCCAAGGATTGCGAACAGATAGCTCTTGGCGTTTCGGTTCAGTGTGGAAAGGAACACCCAGCCACCGGGTTTCACCATCGCCGCGCAAGCGGCCAGAATCGAAGCGGGGTCTGGCACATGTTCCAACATTTCCATGCAGGTGACCACGTCAAAGGCATCTGGTTGTTCGGCGGCAATATCCTCGGCTGAGATCAGACGGTAGTCGAGCTGAACACCACTTTCCAGTTGATGCAGTTTGGCGACCTTGAGCGCTTTCTCGGAAAGGTCGATGCCAGTCACCAATGCGCCTTTTGCGGCCATGCTTTCCGCCAGGATACCGCCGCCACAGCCGATATCCACGACACGCTTACCCTTAATGCTGGCCAGATGGTCGATCCATTCCAGGCGCAACGGGTTGATGTCGTGCAGCGGCTTGAATTCGGAGTTGGTATCCCACCAGCGGTGGGCAAGTTGGCTGAATTTATCCAGTTCAGCCTGGTCGGCGTTGGCCATGAGAACCTCGTTGAATTGCTTGGTGAGTTTGTGGGCCCGGATTGTCTTGCAGGTGGCCGCTTTACGCTACCCGCCCGCTTGCAGTGTCTCGAAATGGTGGCGGAACAGGGTTTCCAGTTCGTCGATGACCGCGGGTGCGGGTTTACCGTGCACCAGATGCTGAGTCATCAGCGCTGAAGTCTCATGCAGTATCTTGGCGCGGTCCAGCATCGGGTAGGTTGCCCTTAGCCGTTTGATCGCCTTGACCACGCTTTCCTGGGCGGGGCGGGAAATGGCGAGCGGCTCGCTGGGCACTTCCGGCAGTTCCGGTTGGGCGCGGGCGAGCAGAAATTCAGCGTAGTCGAACAAACTCTCCTGCTGACCAGGAGAAAGCGCGCGGTAGAGGCGCAACAGGCGACGCTCATCGGCGGTCATTGCGCCTTCTTAGAAAGCGTGTAGTCCTTGACCAGGGGGCTCTTCTCCAGGAAATCCAGGAAAGACTGGAGCAATTTGCTGCGAAATTTCTCCTGCGGATAGACCAGGGAGAGTTGCCGGCGCAGAGGCGGATCGAGCGGGATGGCCACGAGTTCGCCCAGCTTCAGTTCCTTGACCACGGTGGTGCTGGAGACCACGGCCACGCCCAAGCCGGCGGCGACGGCGCCCTTGATCGCCTCGCGGCTGCCCAGTTCCATGACCAGATTGACCTCATCCAGGTTGACGCCATTGATGCGCAGGAAATCGTCGATGCATTCGCGCGTGCCGGAGCCGGATTCGCGGCTGATGTAGGGGTGATCGGCAACCTGGCGGGGGCTGACTGAGGTCATTTTGGCCAGGTCGGAGAAAGGCGCGCAGATCATCACCAGTTCGTCTTCGCAACAGACCTCGGTGACCAGATTGGGATGGTGCGAGGGCGATTCGATGAGGCCCAGGTCCAGAGTGTGGTCCGCCACCTTGTTCTCGATGGTCTCGGAATTGGCCACCGTGAGGCGCGCCTGAGTTTCCGGGTGGCGCTGCTTGAACTCCCCCAGCAGGCGGGGAAGCATGTATTCGGCGATGGTGGTGGAGGCGCCGATCAGCAGCGGTCCGCTCACTTGGCCGGTCAGCTCGGAAATACGTGCTTCCATTTCATCCGTGAGGTTGAGGATGCGTTCGGCGAAGTCCAGACCCAGTTCACCTGCCGGGGTCAGGGAAATCTTGCCGTGTGAGCGTTCGAACAGGCGGGTATTGAAGTGTTCTTCCAGTTGCTTGACCTGGAAAGTCACGGCCGGCTGGGTCATGAACAGCAATTCCGCCGCCTTGGTGAAGGAAAGCTGCTTGGCAACGGTATGAAAAACTTGCAGGCGTCTGTCGGCCATTCTTATGTGCGGATAAATTTTAATTATGTAATTCAATCATAATTTTCTTATCCAGCCCAGAACTTATCGCCTCAAGAATCGAGAAATATCCCATTGCTTGCCTGGAAAATGGCGTGCTGACGCGGTTTCTGGATAGCGGGCACCCAAGCGCCGTGATATAAGTCCGGCTCCCGATGGCATAACGATACCTCCACTCAATTCCGGCCTGATGAACCGCGGCTTCTACATCATTCTGGCAGCGCAATTTCTCTCCGCACTCGCCGACAACGCCCTCCTTTTCGCCGCCATCGCCCTGCTTCAGGAGATTTCTGCTCCGGATTGGCATGTACCGCTGTTGCAGCAGTTCTTCATTCTTTCCTACATCCTGCTCGCCCCCTTTGTCGGACCCTATGCCGACTCCATGCCCAAAGGGCGGGTGATGTTTGTCTCCAACTTCATCAAACTAGCCGGCTGCCTGGCCATGTTGGTGGGCATGCCGCCGTTGTATGCCTATGCCATTGTCGGTCTCGGCGCGGCGGCCTATTCCCCAGCCAAATACGGCATCCTCACCGAGTACCTGCCGCACAACCAATTGGTGAAGGCGAACAGTTGGATAGAAGGCGCCACCGTGGCCGCGATCATTCTGGGCGCGGTCATCGGTGGCCTGATGATCAGTCCGCAGCTTGCCGGAACCGCGCTACACCACTGGGGCCTGGATGCCTGGCTCGGCGTGCCGCAGTTCGCCATCGTCATCATCACTTTCCTCTACCTGGGCGCGGCCTGGTTCAACCTGCACATTCCCGTCGTCGCCATCGACCACAAGCCACCGAAAAAGAACCCAGTGTTCCTGCTCTATGACTTCTGGCACTCGTTCAAGCTGTTGTGGAAAGACCCGCTGGGCCAGGTTTCGCTGGCGGTCACCACTTTGTTCTGGGGCGTGGGTGCGACCCTCCGCCTGGTGGTGCTGGCCTGGGCGGCGTTCAACCTGAAATTCGATCTCACCCACGCCACTCAGCTCACCGCCATGTCGGCCGTGGGCATTGCGTTCGGAGCGGCCATCGCCGGCAAGTGGGTGCGGCTGGAAGACTCGGTGAAGGTACTCCCGGCCGGGATCATCCTGGGCCTGACGGTGATTGCCATGATTTTCGTGACCGACTGGCGCATCGCGGCCGTGCTGCTGTTCTTTATCGGCGTGCTGTCCGGCTTCTTCGTGGTGCCACTCAACGCCCTACTGCAACACCGTGGCCACTTGCTGATGGGGGCCGGCCACTCCATCGCCATTCAGAACTTCAACGAAAACCTTGGCATTCTCATCCTGCTCGGCATCTACACCTTCATGGTCGGCAATGGCGTGCATATCCACTGGGTCATCGTCAGCTTCGGCCTGTTCATCAGCCTGGCGATGACGGTAATCTGGCGCCGTCACCACGACGACCAGGTGCATTGAACCTAGATTCCTCAGTTGACCGCTCCCCAGCCCTTGTGAGGCCGCATGGATGCTGACGTTATC